>JAJZVO010000049.1 GCA_021845665.1 Bacteroidota bacterium
TCCTTTGACGAAAAAAGCCCAGGAATAGATCATGTTCCTGATCTCTTTGACGAAACCGTCTGCGCTGAACAATCCGAGCGAGTTGTTATAAAACGAAACCGACGCGTCGTAGTTGACCGAGTGTGCCGGCACAAGGCCGACGTTGTTCCACGTAGCTGTCAGATCCGACAGATTAGTCTTCGGCACAAAATCGCCGAAGCTCGGATATGCAAGCGTGTTGGTATATGAGAGTCTTATATCCGACCATGAAACCGGATCGTACTTCAAGGATATGTCGGGGAGCCAGTACCCATCGTACCGTGTTACAGTCGTATCATAATGAGTGTACGTTTGATAAGATTCCGGGCTTGTCACGCCCGCGACACCGGTATACGACGACTGGAAAGTCTGAAACCTCACACCGCCGACGACAGTAATCCCCGATCCCACCTTCACTGTCGCCATCGCATATCCAGCGTTCGGGTTCTCATACCCGAAATAGTCAGGTATCGTCGACGCATAGTTGTTGTAACCGTAGTTGCTGGGGCCGATGGTCTGAGCAATGTATCCCGCTTTGTTCCGCATGTATGTCGCCAGTTGTGACATCTTCCCGAGACTCAACGGAGCAATCATGGAATACTGTCCGTTCAGGAATGTCCCGTAACTGTAATTTGGGTCCAGAAAGTTCGTGATGGGTATCTGAAAGTTTCCGGTCGGCAGCGAAAAATACGAGCTTATCAGGTTATCGACTGATAGCGCGCTACCGGAATTGAGAAGCTGCGCGGTGTCATATTCATTGAACTGGTACGACCTTGTCGTATAACGCGTCTCACCTCCGAATTTTATTATCGCCGACACCGCATCCGACAGGTTGACATCGGTCTTGAAGTCGATCGCTGCCGTCAGAGCCTGTGATCTGGAAAATGAGTAGGTATTATCGAGGTAGTATAGATATGTCTGGGACAAATTGGGTGTCGCCGCATTCACAACGGATTCAGGATCGACATTCAGCGCACTTGTGAAAAGTCCCAGCCCGGCCTCCGATGTCTGAGAGAACTGTACAGCCCAATTGTCAGGCGATTTCGTTTCCGAATATGTGTGCCCGAGCCTTACATCCATATCGAATACGGGAAGCTTCTGATTATAATCCAGGACGTCCGATATCGTGCTCAAAACGTTGCTGGTATTCGATAAACCATAATACAGGACATTGCTACCTATATCGAACGATTCCGACCGCGGGTTCGCGGTTGTCGCCCCCGTGCTAAGGAAATTCATGAACTTAAGTGAACCACCGGAATACTCGTAATCCAGGTCAAGGGCTCCGTTGTACATTCTCTTGTCCCGCGGAATATCCGAAAGTGAAACGCCAGAAATAAGAAATTGCGACAAACTGTTGCCGTTATGTGTATACGAGCTCGACAATTCATTCGAAGTGAGGTTCAATCTCTCGATATCAACCTGCGCGAAAACCCCAAGCTTGTCGTTCAATATCCTGTCCTGAACGCTCCCCACATACTTGTAGTTATTGTACCTGTTATACGCGTCGGGAAGGTTGTTGTAACCTCCCTGCAAGTCGAGGCTGTATTCCGGTACGCCCGGTTCCTTCACATGAGCCTCGCGCATGTTGAAGTTCACCACGCCTCCGATCACGTTCGCATCCATATCGGGCGTTACCGTCTTCTTTACCTGTATTCCCTCCAGCATATTCGATGAGATCATGCTCAGGTTCGTGCTTCGGTCGTTCGGATTCGACGACCCCATCTGAATTCCGTTTATCGTCACCTCGTTATATTGAGGTGCCATCCCGCGAATAACGACTGCGTATCCCTCGCCTCCGCTTCTCAGAACGAATACACCCGGGAGTCTTCCGACGGACTCGGCAGCGTTCTCGTCCGGCAGCTGCCTTATCTTTGCCGCGGATACTACGTTTTCGATCGTGTTTGCGGAAATCTGCTCGTTTATCGCCGCGTTCTGGCCGCTCGCTTGCGCGGTCACCACCACCTCTTTGCCCTTGACTCCTACCGCTTCCAGCTTGAGATCGAGAGTCAGGGTTTCTCCTTTTCCGACAGTGACCCTGCTTCGCGACGTCCTGTAACCGATGTAAGTTGTCCGCAGGATATATGTACCCGGCGGCACGTCTGAAATATTAAAAGATCCGTTCAGGTGCGTGGCGGCACCGAGGCTTGTACCGACAATCAGCACATCGGCTCCGGGCAAACCCTTGCCTGTTGCGCGGTCGGTGACTTTCCCCGAAATATTCCCGGTCGTCTGACAATGCGCAGTAGCGGGGAGAAGAAAACCGATTAATAGAAAAAAGGTGAAGTTCCTGGACCGACTCAACGACATTGACTGGTTCTCCTTAATCAAGTAGAGGTGAAGCGACAAATTCCTCTATAAGCGGGACCACAGAACCGAGCGCACTCGCACTGCCGCCCAGCTCACTGAAGACGATCCCCACAGACTTGCGGGCGACCTCGAGAGCCTGTCTCTTCAATACATCCTTGACGGGATCGAGAATGAGGTTGCCTGCCCGGACCAGGTCACCGCCGATGATGATAAGCTCGGGGTTAAGAAGATTCACAAGACTGACGACGCCCTCACCTAAGTATCGTCCGACATCGGTGAACAGTTTGTAAGCCAGCTTATCTTCCCTTTTCGCCGCTTCGATAAGAGTCGTGAAGGTGATTGCGCTCAATGAGCCGCCCGCAATTTCCTGGATCGCGGATGAAACTCCGTCCACCAGCGCCTTCCTCGCACTTTCGATAATGGCCGGTATACTTATGAACGTCTCAAGGCAACCGACGTTGCCGCATGTGCAAACCGGACCGTGGTCGTCTACCGTAATATGTCCGAATTCACCCGCCGTGCCGGATGTTCCGGTATAGAGCCTGCCGTTAATTACAATTCCTCCGCCGACTCCATCTGTGACACTCAGATAAAGAAAGTTCGTCTTGCCGCGGCCAAGGCCGTACCACGATTCGCCAAGCACGGCAGCGGCCGCGAGATTATGAACAAAAACCTTGAGCCCGAGCTCTTTCTCCAACACCTCCTTAAGAGGAACACTCCCCCAGTTCGGGAGATGAGAAAGGATCGCAACACTCCCATCATTGGGATTGACAAGCCCAGCCGCACCGACACCTATACCGCGGAACTTTGCATCTTTTCCTTTGAAGATACCGATCAGCTCTCTTGCTCCCTGAACCAGAAGAGCAAGGAATCCGTCTTTCCCTATCTTCTTGTCGAACGGTATCCTCTTCTGCGTCAGCACATCCCCTCCCAGATCGGACACGATGAAAAGGATCTCGTCTTTACGTGCTTCTATTCCTATGACATACCGATAAGTCGAATTACACTTGTAAAGCGCCGCTGGGCGTCCGCCGTTAGCGGATGATTCGTCGCTCCGCCGGATAATCCCCCTTTTCTCCAAACCCGAGACAACTGACGTCACGGTGGCAAAGCTCAGACCGGCTGTCCGTGAGATTTCTCTCTGCGTAATGGGACCATTATGAAAGATATTTGTGAAGATTGCTGAGGCCGTGTATTGACGGGATAGCGGGGAGAGATGGGTGCCGGTTATTTTCTTCGCCACAATTACCTTTCAGGATAGGCTGTTTCTGGTGCGATGTTATTTCATAGAGTGTAATAGTATACGGCCTTGATTCCTGTTTGTCAAGGGTGTAATTTAAAATTGTAAAATAAGTCCGACAGCCGTCAGGCTTAAATGGTTCAGGCTCGAATCTTCGCTTCTCTTCCTGGTTACAGGAAGGAGTTTGAAATATTGGGGTTTCTTCCTACCTCAGTCAAGAATTGGTACCACTGGCCTGGACCAGCCGATGCATGACATCTAATAGTCCTAAGGAAATATTCAAGGGACCAGCCGTGCCTCTACTTTCTGGCGAAAGGAAAATTACCGCAGCTTCCCGCAATTGGATCGAAGCTGAAAAGAATCGCGGAGAGATGTCGGTTTAGAAACTGAGAGCGAAAAACGAGTCTCCATTGGAACCTGAATCAAACATATCTGCATTTCATGACTCACCTTCCGCAGCGGAGTCTCATGATAATCCGTTCGTCTATAAAGTCAAACGGATCGCTCATCTCGTGCCCATCGAGTGCGGGCAGACTGAGGATAAGTGGATCACCGTAGAGCCGTTGAAGATTAACCAAGCTAACTCATGGCAAATGAAATTCAGACCTCAAACCACGGTTAAGCTCTGTTACGACGAAGAATTTATTCGCCTGATGTACATCGTAAGGGACAAATATGTCCGTTGTTTGACGACCGAGCCAAACGGTCCGGTCCACAAAGATTCTTGTGTCGAGTTTTTCTTTTCACCTTTCGTGGACACTCCGCGTGATTATTTCAATCTCGAAATCAACTGTTGCGGAACAATAAAACTTGGGTACAAAAGCGTACTGCGAGCGACTTCCGTTCATGCGAAAGAAGAAGACCTGAAGAGGATTTTGATACGTCACTCCCTGACCGGCACAATTCAGGAAGAGATCACGCAGCGAGTTGAATGGACACTCGAAGTCGCGCTCCCATTCGATGTCGTGAGAAAATATTGTCCCATTGGCGTGCCGGGTGCCGGAACGAGATGGAGAGCCAACTTCTATAAATGCGCAGAGGACAATTCGCATCCCCACTGGCTGAGCTGGGCACCGATAATTTCTGCACGGCCAGATTTTCACCTCCCGCAATTCTTCGGGGAAATGGAATTCTGTTGAACTCTCACCTGTTATTTTGCTGATGCAGTTTGCCCTTATTTTTCCGCACGGATCATCGGAACCTCATAGATGAAATTTCCTGATTACGTTGTAGTCGTCGTTTTCTTCGGTTTGATGGTGCTGATAGGGTTCTATTCTTCGCGGAAAGTGAAGACCGCCAGCGACTTCTTCGTCGCCGGCGGTAAGGTCCCCTGGTGGCTCGCTGGAATTTCGCATCACGTATCGGGATACAGCGGCGTCGTATTCGTTGCGTTCGCGGGCGTCGCCTACACTTATGGATTTACAATTTACGTCTGGTGGGCGTTCGCGATATCCATCGCAGTGATAACCGGAGCTTACCTTATAGCTCCAAGATGGTCTAGGCTCCGACAAAACCTGAACATCAGTTCGCCAACCGAGTATCTCCAGGTGAGGTATGGACTCCCCACTCAGCTGCTGACCGCTTTCAGCGGTACTGCTCTGAAGCTGTTCGATGTCGCCGCGAAGTGGGCATCGATCGGTATACTGTTGAATGTTTTCACTGGGCTGCCGGTGATCGCCGGGGCGACGATGACCGCAGCGATAGCTCTCCTTTATACTACAATCGGTGGACTCTGGGCAGACCTGTATACCGACTTCGTGCAATTCCTCATTCAACTCGTAGCCGGTGTATTAATGTTCATAACTGTAGTCGGAAAGTTGGGAGGGATAGGAAGCATATCCGGCATGTGGTCCCGTTTGCCTAAAGGCCACGGAAGCTTGTTCAACGGCCCTTACACTTTCGCGTTCTTCATGGCATATATGCTAATGTCTTCATTCAGCTATAACGGCGGAACATGGAGTCTCGCTACCAGATATATCGCTTCACCTAACGCAGCGAGCGCAAAGAAATCCGGACTTCTTTCGGGCATGCTTTATTTGATTTGGCCTTTGATTCTTTTCTTCCCAATGTGGGCCGCTCCGATCTTCCTGCCCAAACTGGCTGACCCCACGGATGCTTACGCCTTGATGGTCAGGAAATTACTCCCCGCCGGACTTGTGGGTCTGGTACTGGCGGGAATATTCTCCGCCACACTATCGATGGTCACTTCCGACGCAAATACGGTCTCTGCCGTTATAACTAGAGATATAATACCCTTCATATCCGGGAGATTCAGAGGACTGAATCCCAAGAAAGAACTAAGACTCGCAAGGGTAACTACATTCACATTCGTGTTCATGACTCTAATAATAACGGCCTTCTACAAGGATTTCGGGGGAGTTATCGGACTGATCGTAGTGTGGTTCGGCGCGCTCGTCGGCCCCACCGCGGTTCCCATGATTCTGGGTTTGATACCACGCTTCAAACATAGCGGCTCGAAGGCTGCGATTTCATCCATACTGACCGGAGTTGCCGTATTCGTTCTGATGAAGGTCATAAGCTATCAAGCAAGCCAGGCCTTGGTACTCGCAGCGCCGACGATAGCTTCCATCCTGGTGTACTTAAGTATGGGATTCCTCGATAGAAATGGAGAAGTGCCTGAGAGTGTGGAGCGTCTGCTCGGTGAGCTCTCGATGTCAAATGTGAATAGCGCGAACGACAAGTGACCAACGCGAATATTCTACTCGGAGATTTGAAAATTGGATTTTAGATGGAACGACACGACAGATCTCAGGAATTTCTATAAAGATCTGTTACAAAACAATTTCTACAGATTCTGGAACAAAGCCGTCGACAGGCAGAACGGCGGAATATTCAATTGCTTCAACAATGCCGGGACCGAACTGGTCAGTGGAAACAAGTACACCTGGTCACAGGGAAGGTTCGTTTGGATATGGAGCAAACTCTACTCGTTGTCAAAGAGACGGATGTTATCACTCGATCTGAATGATTTGCAGGAAGATCTCGAGAGGACTGTCGGCTTCCTCGAGAAAAATGTCTTCATGAACAACGGCAACTGCGTCTTCCTCACGGACGAAAAGGGCAACTGGCTTGAAAGTATCCCCGGAAAGGGTTTTGACACCAGTTTCTACGCGGACTGCTTCGTCGCTCTCGGTTTTTCGGAATACGCGAGGGTATTCAAAAACAAACATTATGCGGATCTCGCGTTCAAAATTTACAGGCATACTACAGAAAGGCTTCACCAGGAAGGGCTCAGGAGCGATCCCTATCCGATTCCAAAGGGATATAGGTTCCATTCGGTCCCTATGATCATGCTGAATGTCAGCGAAGAACTAACGCTCACCCTCAGGACGCTGGACGACGACAGGGACGAGGAGGTCGATAAAGAAAGTTGCGGCTACATGAGCGAAGTGATGGAGGATTTCTACAACGAAAACGAGGGAAGGATTATCGAAGTCGTTGGTCCCGACGCGGTTTCCCGCGGCAGCGTCCTGTGCCGCCACGTCAACCCGGGTCACGCGATTGAAGACATGTGGTTCGTGATGAGCCTGGCAAAGAGGAAAAACCGGCCGGACTATATCGGGAAGGCCGCGAGTGCAGTCAAGTCGGCGATAAGAACCGGGTGGGATAGTGAATTCGGAGGGCTGTTCAGGTTCAGCGACGCGACGGGAGGAGAGCCGAAGGGGACAAAGACCGGCGACCCGTACGAGAAGCTTATATTGGATACATGGGACACAAAGCTCTGGTGGCCGCATTCGGAGATGCTTTACACCACGCTGCTCGCATATGCTCTTACGAAAGACCAGGAGTTCGTATCGCTGTACAAAATGGCGCACGAGTATGTGTTTAGAACCTTCCCCGACATCGAGAACAATACTGGAGAATGGGTACAGATAAGAGACAGAGCCGGGAAACCCATCGAGAAAGTAGTCGCACTCCCGGTAAAGGATCCTTATCATATCATGAGGAACATTGCTTTAATCATAGAATTATTGGGACAGAACCAGCTATAAATATCTCATTTCGGAAACAGGTATGCAGGACAAAATAGTTATAAAGAACGGATCGGTCCTTCTTCCTCATGGGTTGAAGGACACAGACATCGAATTGAGTGGTGGGATTATTTCACGCATCGAACCTCGGATTTCGGCCGGCGCGGCCGCGACCGTAATCGACGCTGGCGAAAAGTTTGTAATTCCGGGGTTCATCGACGTACATACGAACGGCATCGCCGGATTTGATCTCACACTCGGGACCTACGACCAGGCAAATGACAGCTTCACTTCCGACGAAGAAATATATTTGAGCGGGTTAGATAATGCGCTCGGGCGATATGCCTGTACGGGGGTCACCCGCGCAGTTCTCACGAGCCTCGCATCGCCGGCTCAAGATCTGAAAAAGGCCTTCGGATACGTGAGCAGGTACCGTGACAAC
Source organism: Bacteroidota bacterium (assembly GCA_021845665.1). Classification (GTDB taxonomy): domain Bacteria; phylum Bacteroidota; class Ignavibacteria; order Kryptoniales; family JAKASW01; genus JAKASW01. The sequence continues at coordinate 8,003 of JAJZVO010000049.1, forward strand.
TATCGCGAGCGAGCGTGGAGCGCAGTATTAGCCGGGCTTTACGTAGAAGGCACTTTTATGAAAGAGGCGGGTTACCGCGGCGCTCATAACGCGGACTACTTCAATGTACCTTCAAAGGAGCTGTTCGATGAGCTGCAAATGGCCGCCGGCGGCATGATAAAGATAGTTAACGTGGTCCCGGAATGGGGAGCGCCTGCCCTCAAGCTTATTAAATACCTCACCGCGAAAGGCATCATATGCGCGGCGGGGCACACAGGCGCCACGGGATATCAGTATTCACTGGCGATTAACCAGGGAACGTGTCTGGCGACTCATTTTCTAAATGGACCCACCGGGTCGTCGGTGAAACCGTTCGATGGTGGAGGTGCAGCGGAGAGAGTGCTTCGTGCCGACCAGGTGTTTGCCGAAATTATCGCGGACGGCTACCACGTCGACAAGGCATACGTGATGGACGCCATAAAAAGAAAAGGCACCGACAAGGTGGTCGTGATTACAGACAGCATGTTCCCCACGATGCTCGAAGGATTGGACAAATTCTCGATGCTGGGGGTCGAAGGGAGAGTAAGTTCGAACGGTGAGTACCTGCAAATCGCAGACAGGGGTAACGCTCTCTTCGGAAGCACACTGACGATGGACAAGGCATTCTCCAACATCCTGAATTGGCTGACCTCACCCGTAGAAGGTATCTGGTACAAGATGCATGAGCCTCTCAATTTCGAAGAGGCACTTCTGAAGGCGTCGGAGATGTGCAGCGGTAACCCGGCCAGGGTGATCGGAATATTGGGACCCACTACCACAGTCGATCCGAAGGATATGAGCTGCTATACAGGGAGCATCGAAACTGGAAAGAGTGCCGATGTGCTGATCGCGGATATCACGGGAATTCAAGGCGATCGGAAGGTGAAGATCGAGAGGGCTTTTGTCAACGGACAGCCTGTCTGAAAACACACAGTTCCACTGAGCAACCACACGAACCGGAGAATTACAAATTGAAATCTGAAAGCACAGTATCAACTTTCAAAATCGATGAGCTTAACGTAGAGGTGTACAGAGACCGAAAAACTATGGGAGCGCGAGCGGCGTCAGCTGTTGCTGAAAAGCTGAAGAGCATACTATCATCAGGAAAGAATGTGCGAATGATATTCGCCGCCGCTCCTTCCCAGAACGAATTGCTCGACGCGTTAGTCTCGACTCCCGGAATCGATTGGTCCAAAGTAACGGCATTCCACATGGATGAATATGTCGGTCTGAAAGCCGGTGCTACCCAATCGTTTGGTGTTTTCTTAAGAGACAGGATTTTCGGGAAGGTAAAATTCGGGAAAGTCCATTACATAAGTTCGAATCCCGGCGATATCGATCATGAATGCGAGAGTTATTCCGAACTCCTTGCTGCGGCGCCAATAGACATTGTTTGTCTTGGGATAGGAGAGAACGGACATATCGCTTTCAACGACCCTGATGTCGCGGACTTCAATGATCCGAAGAGAGTTAAAGTCGTAGACCTCGATCACAAATCGAGACAGCAACAGGTAAACGACGGCTGTTTCTCCTCATTTGAGGAAGTGCCCAAGAGGGCGATCACCCTGACTATTCCGGCCCTGACTTCGTCTCGTTACATGTATGCAGTAGTCCCCGGCAAGACTAAGGCGGACGCTGTCCACCGCACGATCAAGGGCGAGATAACTGCCGCTTGTCCCGCTACGATCCTTCGGCGACACAACAACGCGATGCTGTTCCTCGATGCCGACTCCGCAGCTGAGATCGAGTGAAGCACGGCTAATGTCGGCATCGGCCAATCGCCAGACCAAGCTCAACCGTAGCTTGATGCTGGACTTGCCTCAGGAGCTTGACCCGCACGGATCCATCTGGACTTCCGGCGGAGCCTGGCATCGTTCACGATCGATTTCCCGGTACACCGATCAGGCATCCGCGTTCCGCCAGAATCTTCCTTAGCCGGACCGCCGACTCGAACACTATTCCGTCCATGCCAACGGATCGTGCACCCTTAATGTTGTCTGGGTTGTCATCGATCATCAAAGCCCTGCCTGGCGGGACGTTCAGCAAGTCGAGAACTCTCCGGTAAATGACCGGATCGGGCTTCGCGGCGCGCTCGTCACTTGATATCAGAACAGGATTGAATATCCCATCGAGATGATTCCTCGTGATAATGTCTCTGAAAAAACCGGAGATCGCATTTGTCAATAGCGCAACCTGGTAATTGTTCCTCAGCTCCCTCACCAAATCGATTACATCTCCATTGATTGAGACATATCCCCACCACTCGTCCCGGACTTGGTTTGCAGGGATGCCTGCAAACTCACCGAGCTTCCCGAACAATTCGTCTTCCGAAATTTCGCCCCTGTCGGCCGGGCCGACTATCCTGTTTTTCACTTCCATGGATTCCTTCTCCGGCAGGTATTTCCTGAACCAGATTGGGGCAATCTCCGAGCAGACTACGCCGAAGAAATCGAAAACGAATGCGTCATAAGGCATGCTACTGCGGCCCACATTAATGATTTTTGGACAATTGCTATCTGGTCAAAAAACTCTCAGGAGATCGGTCGGATAATTAATCAGGTGCTTCGCGCCGCTTGCCAGGAGCTCTTCCTTCGACCTGAAGCCCCACAGCGCTCCGACGGCGTACATCCCGGCCCGGTTCGCCGTCTGCATATCGACATCTGTGTCTCCCACATAGACAAAGTCTGCCGGTTGTATTCCGAACCGCCTGCTGATCTCCAGCGCCGCGGAAGGGTCGGGTTTCCTAGGCCATTCAGCTGATGAACCCATGATCACCCCGAAATGCACCTCGGGGAAGAGTGACGAAACGACCTTCCGGACCAATTCGTCTGCTTTGTTCGACAACACTGCCAGCTTGATCCCGCGCGATGAAAGCCGTATCAGTAAATCGACAACACCGCTGTACGGTCTCGTCTTGGTTATACAGTTCGCCCGGTACTCGTTCATCATGAAATCGTAACATTCCGAAACCAGTTCATCGCTGCGAACATCCTCAGCAAGCGATTCATAAACCAGTCTTCTTATTCCGTTGCCGATCATGTTTTTATATTCTTCGACCGAATGTTGTCGAAAACCATGATCGCGTAAGACAAGGTTCATGCAGTCGGCGAGATCTTCGAGTGAATTTACAAGCGTACCGTCGAGATCGAAAAGAACGGCCTTGAAGGTCACGATCCCCTCGTTCGTTGACGTCTGAGCAAGCCGAGCATACCGGGTACCATTTCAATTCCCATAAAGAGATGACTTATTTCGATGAATCCCGGAATACCTGAAAACCGGCGAAAGACTGATTTACCGGCATCACCTCGAGGCGGTTGATGTTCACGTGCGGCGGGAGAGTTGCAACCCAGAAGATCATGTCAGCAATATCTTCAGCGATAAGCGGCCGAACTCCTTTATAAAGTGTATCGGAAACTTCCTGGTTGCCGCCGGTTCGTACAAGCGTAAATTCCGTCTCCGCCATCCCCGGCTCGATCGAGCTCACACGGACACCCGTACCGTGCAGGTCGCTCCGAAGCCCAAGCGAGAATTGGGTGACAAATGCCTTCGTGCCGCCGTACACATTGCCACCCGGGTAGGGGTATGTTCCGGCAATAGAACTTATGTTGACGATCGCTCCCTTCTGCTTTATCAGTGTCGGGAGAAGTTTGTGAGTTATAGTCACGAGGCCGGTAATGTTTGTGTCGATCATCCTGTTCCAATCATCGAGCTTCGCCTGGGGTGCAGGGGCCGTTCCGAGCGCGAGCCCGGCATTATTGACGAGGACATCGATGTCGCGGAATATCGCCGGAATTGACGACAGCGCGTCCTCCAATGCCGCTTTATCGCGCATATCGAAAGGAAGTGCGAGAGTCTTGCCGCCGCCGAGCTCTTTCACGAGAGCCTTCAGCCTCTCCTCGCGCCGCCCGGTGACGACAACCTGCCAGCCATCTTTCGCGAATCTCCGCGCCGCAGCGGCGCCGAACCCCGATGTCCCTCCTGTAATGAATGCAGTCTTCAACGTAATTCCTTCCAAGAAAATTTCAGTTGATTATTCTCAGAAAAGCCGTGCCCCCGGATCTCGTCGGAGATTACCGACCGGCAATCTTCACGGCTCCGTCACCTTGCAGCTATTCTCGATCTCTATATAAGATACAAAATCTTACTTAACCCGCAGCAACGCATTTCCCAAGATCATGAAATAGATTCCCGGGACCGTCGGTCAACCGCATGGATGACACATCTGCCATGGCAGGATGTACTTCCTTTACTGCACAGAAACGTTTAAGGACGGTCTCAGGAATAAGTCCGCTTTATTCCTCACCGGGTCCGATACTATTTGTCCGCACTTCGACCCGGACCAGGAAAACCTAAAACGACATTAGTAGTAGTAACCGCCGCCGCTTGAGGTTGGCACTGTTATCGCCCACCCGAAGAGAGCTCCGCTGATCGGATGTACCATCTGGCCGTTGCTCACCTTCATCCCGGTCGAGTTGAGCACATACGTCCCATTTGTCTCAACATCGTAATACCAGCTTTGAGAAGTTATCTCGGGATCGTTCGCGACCATTGTCAGGGGATTTTGAAATTCTCCAACGAGCGAGTCTGTCTTCGTATCGGTTATTTTGAAAGCAAACGCTAAAATTGGCTTTTCCCCGGAAGGAGCGGTCGCCGCTAATGAAGTGGTGTCGCCACCCAGCAGTTCGAATTCCACCGGAGAGTTGAAAACGTTTGCGGGTATCTGAAACGTATATGGCCCGGACACTATTGTGTCCGCAGTTCCCGGCGTGATACTCGCCGAGTCGAGTACGGTCGTGAAGCCGTATTTCGTCCAGTCATGTACTCCCACCGTGCCTGTACTCGGCTGAGTCGGCATGGTCGATTTCTTACTACACGCTGCAAGCATTACCATCATTGACAGGCTCAAGACCACAAATATCTTACGCATTGAAATACCTTTCTCTTCATGTTTATAATTGCTCACGGCATACTAATCCTCTTTCTCGACACCGTTCTTCAGCATATGACGCATCGGCGGCCGGACAGCTCGCGCAGGTCATCCTATGGAACAATACATGCCGGCTGAAACTCGACGACCACCAACACCATTAGAAATGCCAACGGAACCGGTCAACTGTTCGTTCCATATTCAGTATGGGCCAGAAGCGACATCAAGCAGAAAGAAGTCTGAAAAGGTCACCGATTCAGATATTGAAGTCCGGTCTAACATCTCAGCAGATCTTTCGGGGAAGTTCAATCGAATGGCCGCGACTTTGAAATCAACTCCCAGAGAGTCGTGCAAATTCTTATCATGTACAGGAGAATACGAACACTCAGCCATCGCCTTGGCAAAAGAGAGCTGATGTGTCTTGCCTATGGTGTAGTTCCGTTATCTCAAGTACTTGAAATCCGCTTTTGCTCCAGGTCATCGGTCCGCGATCCCACATTCTTCCTTCAACGCCGATATCCGCCGTGAGAGCTCATTTCCCGGGGCATTACTTGAAATCAAATGCAGAAATGTTGATTTTTATGGCTTCCATCGGTAAATTGAACCGTTCAATTTTTTTCTTGAAATTTCAATTTCGTAAGCGACAGGTGCGTTAGGAGGTAAATCCGGAGAGATTGATGAAGAGAATTACTATCGAGGATGTTGCGCGACGTGCGGGGGTTTCAAAGGGAACCGTTTCCGCCGTCATCAATGCCAAGAGTACGGTGAAACCGGGTACGAGAGATCATATTCTGGAAGTAATGAAGGAACTCAACTTCCGGCCGCGAGGGGTCGCAAGGAATTTAAAGAACGGTTCACAGGACAAGAGCATAGCGATTATCATCAAAGACCTGAACTATCCCTTCTACACTGCGATCGCCACGGGTGCAAAAGATTATGCGAGCACAAAAGGCTACTCGGTCATCATCACGAGCTCCGACGACAATCACGAGCGCGAGAAGAAACTCTCGCATTTGTTCTCTACAAAAGACATCAAGGGAACTATCATAGCCCCGGTAGTCGAGGGAACCGCAGAGATCGAACATCTTTTCAAATTGAAGATGATCAACTATCCTTTCGTTCTTCTCGAGGATGTAAAGGGAATCCAGGCGAACGTAGTTGCGATCGACAACCTCAGGGCGATAAAGAAAGCCGTGAAGTACCTGATACAAGGCGGACACACGAAGATCGTTCATTTTGCCGGTCCGCCTCAGTCATCTCACACCCAGGAACGCATCGAGGGTTTCCGCGACGCCTTCAGCGAAAGTACTCTCGCCTTCAACCACGAGATGATCGTCTCGATCGGATCTCATTATGAGGAGAGTTACGCCAAGACAATAGAGTATTTCAAGAAGATTGACAGGAGCCAGTACCCGACCGCAGTGGTCTGTTTCAACGACCATCAGGCGCTTGCGGTCATGACGGCTTTGAAAGATCTTCACATTGCCGTGCCTGGCGATATATCTATCATCGGGAACGACGATATTTACTACGCGCAGATTTATCCAATTCCGCTTACAACGATCAGGGCGCCGCAAGACGAAATCGGCAAGACTGCAGCCGAAATTCTCATCCGCAACATCGAGTCGTCCACCCTTCTCCCGATCGAGCGCGTCGTCCTCGATACCGAGTTTGTCGTCAGAGAATCGTCCAGGGTGCTGAACGGCGACTGACTTTTTTCAAGACGGAAGGACTTTTTAGCCGGATTTCTTCGTTACTGATTTGTGAGAGGTTTCTGAGAAGCCTTCTTCAGGAATCATGGATCATTGAAAACGAGGCCGGGATCCGGTCAATTCGGATAAATCCCAACGGGTGTGGATCGTCCGTCGGGTTTCTCGCCGGATTTTATTTTCCCTTTCATGTAACCCTTTCACATTAATAAATTACGGTTCGTAAGATGTCAAATAAAGAAACACACACGAGGTGTTAAATTGGATATCGCCGCATTAAACGAGAAGATCAAAGAAGAAAGCGCATTTGTAGACCTGCTGGTTAATGAAATCGGCAAGGTAATCGTCGGACAGAGGGCCATGATCGAGCGGCTCCTAATCGGGCTCCTGAGCAACGGGCATGTACTTTTGGAAGGTGTGCCGGGGCTGGCAAAGACACTCGCTATAAAGACTCTCTCTTCTTCCATGAAAGCCAAGTTCCAGAGAATACAGTTTACCCCGGATCTGCTTCCCGCCGACCTTGTAGGGACGCAGATTTACAACCAGAGAGAAGGCAACTTCCTCATAAGAAAAGGGCCGATCTTCTCGAATTTCATTCTCGCCGACGAGATCAACCGCGCCCCGGCAAAGGTTCAAAGCGCTCTCCTCGAAGCAATGCAGGAACGACAGGTAACGATAGGCGACCAGACATTCAAACTCGAAGACCCGTTCCTGGTGCTTGCAACCGAAAACCCAATCGAACAGGAAGGCACTTACCCGCTCCCCGAGGCACAAGTGGACAGGTTCATGCTAAAGGTGATAATCTCTTATCCTTCCAGGGACGAGGAATTAAAGATTATGCGTCAGAATGTAAACGCCGTCGATGACGGAGTTCAGCAGGTCGTTTCGCCGGAGGATATTATCAAGGCGAGAAATCTCGTCCACGAAATATATATAGATGAGAAGATCGAGAAGTACATCCTCGATATAGTATTCGCGACAAGATCACCGAAGGATTACGGGCTCGATAAGCTTAGCGACTTTATAAGCTATGGGGCTTCGCCGAGAGCTTCGATCAATCTGGCGCTCGGGGCAAAGGCAATGGCGTTCATAAAGAGAAGAGGTTACGTCATACCCGAAGATGTCAGAGGCATTTGCCTCGACGTCCTTCGCCACCGCGTAGCCGTCACATACGAAGCGGAAGCGGAAGAGATCAACTCCGAGAATGTCATCAAGGAAATCTTGAACAAGGTGGAAGTGCCGTAAGCGAAAATTCCAAATTCCTGGAAAAAAGTTGCTAACTAAAGAGCTCTTAAAGCAAGTCCGTCAAATCGAAATCAGAACCAGAGGCGTGGTCGACCAGGTCTTCTCTGGAGAATATCATTCCGTCTTCAAGGGAAGAGGAATGGAGTTTTCCGAGGTAAGGGAGTACCAGTTCGGCGACGACATCAGGAACATCGATTGGAATGTGACTGCGCGTTTCGGTCACCCGTTCATCAAGATATTCGAGGAAGAGCGCGAGCTTACCGCTATGCTCATGGTAGACATGAGCGGCTCGTTGATCTTCGGCTCGTCCGACAAGACGAAGCAGCAGATCGCTGCCGAGATCGGCGCAGTGCTCGCATTTTCAGCTCTGAAGAACAATGACAAAGTCGGGTTGATCATGTTCACCGACAAGATAGAGAAATTCGTCCCGCCGAGAAAAGGCCGGATGCACGTGCTCAGAATTATCCGTGAAATCCTTTCTTTCGAACCCGAAGGAAAGGCTACCAATCTAAGAGCGGCGCTCGAATACATGAACAATGCTATTAAGAAACGCAGCATCGCTTTCCTGATTTCCGATTTCATGGACACCGGCTACGACAAGATCCTCAGAATCGTCGGTAAGCGTCACGATCTAATCGGAGTAGTGCTCAACGACAAGAGAGAAAACGATATCCCGCCGGTCGGACTCATAAAATTCACCGATGCCGAGACCGGGAAAGAAAGATGGATCGACACTGCCGACAAGAAAACCAGATATCTCTTCCAGCAACTAAGAGAGCGAAACAGGTCGCAGCGCAAAGCGCTCTTCATCTCAAGCCGGCTCGACAGCATAGAAATTCAGACCGGTGAAGATTATATAAAACCTCTTGTCCAGTTTTTCAGGTTAAGAGAAAAAAGATGGTAAGAAGAGCCGCATTTCTCGGGTTGTTGATTTCCCTTCTTGCCTCGCCTGCTCTTTCGCAGGTGACCTCATCCACCGCATCGACAGGCAAGACGAGCTACCTCGTAGGCGATTACATAAATTACAAGATCCAGATAAGATATAAGCCCGGCACGACCGTTTTCCCGCCGATGATCCAGGACAGTCTGAAGGACCTGACTCTTTTGAAGGTTGAGAAACCTTCGAAGACAATTGCAAACGGCGACACAGCTTTGACTTACGCCTATGTTCTTTCCTGCTACGACTCGGCGGGTGTGACCATTCCGGGAATTCCGATTTTTTGCAAAACGGCCGGCGATACAGCGCTCCAGGTAGTTCCAACAAACCCCGTCAGATTCACCGTGTCGACGGTCAAGGTCAACCTGAAAGAAGGGATAAAAGATGTTAACGCTCCAATAAAGATTCCTTTCGATTGGAAATGGCTTCTCGTATGGATCGGCGCGGCTTTGCTCATCGCCGTGATCACATACTATCTCTACAGGCGCTATAAGAAAAAGAAGGCCGCTGCGTCATCCGTCAAACCGGCCGTCAAAGTTCTCCCGCATGAAGAGGCATTGAGCTCTCTCCACCAGCTGGAGCAACAGCAGCTGTGGCAGCGCGGACTCGTGAAGGAGTATCACTCGGCAATCACAGAAATAATCAGAAGGTATTTCGAAAAGCGTTTCAATATGCCTGCGATGGAGCTTCCGACATCTGAAGCAGTGGAACTCCTGAAGCTCCGCCCGGAAAGTGCGCCCATACTCGATCTGACTTATGGATTTCTTTCGAATGCGGACATGGTGAAGTTCGCGAAGTTCACCCCTATGAATTCGGTCAACGAAGAAATGATGAAACAAGCATACGAGATCGTGAACAAGACAGCCGTTTCGAACGGCAAGGATGGCAAGGAAACCGGTGACGCTGTTCAATAATGTGACGTTCGCTTATCCGTGGATCCTCTACCTCCTGCCGATCGTCCCGCTGATGATACTCTGGCATTGGAAGATAGGGAAGGCAAAGCAACCCTCCCTTACTTATTCTTCGCTGGACATGTTCGGAGGTATTCCGAAATCATGGAAGGAGAAGATGAACGGCGCACCGGTACTACTGAGATCTGTCGCGGTCGGGCTTCTAATAGTGGCGCTGGCAAGACCCCAGACATATTCCTCGTCGCAGAACATCACAACCGAGGGTATCGATATCATTCTCTGTCTCGATATGTCGGGGAGCATGACGTCCGAGGATTTGAAACCGAACCGCATCGACGCGGCGAAAGCAGTGGCCGCGCAATTCATAAAGGAACGACCGAATGACAGGATCGGGCTCGTTATTTTCGGACGACAGGCATTCACACAATGCCCGATTACCATCGACCACGATGTCTTGTTGAACCTGCTTCATAAAGTTAAGGTAGGCATGGTTAACCCGGACGGCACGGCAATCGGTAACGCGATCGCAGACGCCGTAGGCAGGCTCAGATACGGCAAGGCAAAGAGCAAGGTGATTATCCTTCTTACCGACGGAGAAAACAACGCAGGACAAGTCGATCCACTGACCGCGGCTGAGATTGCAAAGACTTACGGAGTGAGAGTCTACACAATCGGCGTCGGTACGAACGGGGAGGCCCCCTACCCCGTTCAGACTCCTTTCGGTGTGCGCTACCAGATGGTTCCCGTCAAGATCGACACGACGCTCCTGAGCAAAATCTCAAGCATCACGGGGGGAGAGTTCTTCAGAGCAACGAATAACAGGTCGCTGGAAGAGGTTTACCGGAGGATCGACAAGCTTGAAAAGTCGAAGATCAAGGTGACATCATACAGGAACACGACCGAGCTCTTCTCAGGCTGGCTCGATGCCGGATTGATACTACTCGTGCTTGAGCTGGGAATGTCAAAACTTGTTTTAAAAAGGGTGCCTTGAATAATAAAGGTACGGGTACCACGATACACGATAAAAGCCTATGATTCGATTCGCACATCCCGAATTTCTTTACGGGCTCTACTTCATCCCAGTCCTTGTTCTCGCATTCTGGTACTTTGCGAGGAGGCGGAACAGGATGCTGGACAAATTTGCCGGGAAGACTCTTCAGGGAGTACTTTTGCCGACATACAGCAAGGGAAAGGCAGTTCTCAAATCCGGGATATGGATTTTCGCCGTTGCTTGTCTTCTCATCGCCGCTTCCGACCCGCAGATCGGCACAAGGCTGGAAACGGTGAAAGAAACTGGGATAGATATTTATATACTTCTCGACGTCTCCCTCAGCATGCAGGCGCAGGACATTCAGCCGAGCAGGCTGGATAAGGCCAAGCTGGAAATCTCGAACCTCATCCAGAGACTTCACGGCGACAGGATCGGCCTAATCGTATTTGCTGGCGAGCCATTCGTGCAGTTCCCCCTGACGACCGACTATTCTGCTGCCGACCTCTTCCTCAACGCCGCGAATACAAGCAGCGTGCCTGAACAGGGTACTGCCATTGCCGCGGCGATAAACCTCGCGGTAAAATCATTCGACTATAAGTTAAATTCAGAGAAGGTCATCGTCCTGTTCACCGACGGCGAAGACCATCAGGGAGATATCAAAGGCGCGATTGAGAACGCGAAGAAACATGGCATCAAGATTTTCACCATCGGGCTCGGCTCCACGCAGGGAACTCCGATTCCAATTTACAACGACCAGGGGCAACAGATAGGATTCAAGAAAGACGACAAGGGCAATATCGTATTGACAAGGATGAGGCCGGAGACTCTCGAAGAAATCGCGTCGGAGACAGGGGGGAAGTTTTTCCAGGCACAGAACGGTAGAGATGAGCTTGGCATCATCTACGACGATCTTGCAAAAATCAAGAAAACGGAATTCGGTGAAAAGCGGGTTGCTGATTACGAGGACAGGTTTTACTATTTTTTAGCTCCGGCAATTCTACTCCTTCTCGCTGAGTTCTTTATGTCGGAGCGAAAATCTCGTTTGTTTACGAAACTGAACAAGAAACTGGGAATAGAGTAATCGATAATGAAAAGAATCATCTCATTCATCTTCGCTCTATCTATCGCCGTAGTGTCTTTCGGCGGAAGTGCGCTCGCCCAGGGCACACGGTCTTACGTGAACAAAGGTGTGAAACTCTATAAAGACGGCAAATACGTCGGATCCGAAGTCGAGTTCAAAAAGGGACTCGCTAAATCACCGAACAACTTTCAGGCGCACTTCAACCTCGGCGATTCATATTATAAGCAGGACAATTACCAGGATGCGATGAAATCCTTCCAGTCCTCCCTTTCGAAGACTAAGAGCCCGCTTCTCAAGTCTAAGGTGTACTACAATATCGGGAACTCCCTACTCAAGGATAAAAAGCTGAAGGAGAGCGTAGCCGCCTACACTGAGGCCCTGAAGCTTGATCCCGGAGACATGAGCACGAAGTATAATCTCTCGTACGCCCTTGACATGCTCAAACATCAGAAGAACCAGAACAAAAACAACAAAAACAAGAACAATCAGAACAAAAAGAACCAGAACAAGCAAAATCAAAACAAGCAGAACAACAACCAGAATAACAACAAGAACAAACAAAATAATCAGCAGCAAAACCGGCAACAGAATCAGCAGGAGCAGCTTTCCAAGGAACAAGCAAAGGCGATATTTGCCGCATTAAACCATGAAGAACAGAAACTGCAGAAGAAACTGAGAAAGTTTGTAGGAAAACCGATGAAGGTGACCAAAGACTGGTGAACGTGAAAGATAGACTCGGAAGCGGACAAAAGTTCAGACGCAAATTGAGGGTGCAATCGACTTGATGAGCAATATCTCTAATGTCCCTGAAGCGAAGAAGAGAGAACCGGGAAGCGGGAGAAGGAAAACAAAATATTTTTTGAGGGTCGGATTCGCCGCGATGCTTGGCGCAGTCCTCTTCGCGGCATTCCCTGCCGTATCGTCGGCTCAGACGTTCACTGCTTCGGTAAACAACACGACCATAGGACAGAACGAACAGTTTGAGGTCTCGTTCACATTTTCCGCATCAGACGTAAACGGTATTAAAAACTTCCAGGCGCCCGGTTTCCAGGATTTCGTACTCCTCTCCGGACCGGACCAGTCGACCAGTCTCCAGTTCATAAACGGAGCCGCCTCCGGTTCGATGACATATTCGTACTACCTCCGCTGTCCGAAGACAGGTAAATTTACGATAGGTGCCGCATCGCTCGAATACAACGGCAAGAGATACACCACGAAGCCGATAACCATAGATGTCACGAAAGCATCTCCCAAGCCAGCATCGAGTGCCAAAGGGGCGCCGATTGTCTCATCGAACAATATCGGCGACAATGTCTTCATTCTTGCCACTGCGGACAGGGAGAGAGTATATCTTGGCCAGCCGGTGACGGTTACATACAAGCTCTACACACGGTTCCCGATCGCGAGCCAGATGCAGGTTTCCAAACTTCCTTCATACGAAGGATTCTGGGCTGAGGACTTGACGCTCCCGGGAACCATAAGCCTCTCGACAAAGATGTATCGCGGGAAGCAGTACAGCGTCGGGATCCTGAAGAAGGTGGAGCTCTTCCCGACTCAGACCGGGATGCTTTCCGTGACTCCTATGGTCCTCGATATCCCGGTGCAAGTTCGTCAGAGACAGAGTGGCAACCCTAATAACGTGTTCGATCAGTTCTTCAACGACCCGTTCTTCAACAGCTATTCGACGGTAAATCTCAAATCGACATCCAACACCATCGAGGTAGACGTGGTCCCACTTCCGTCGAACAATGTTCCGAAGTCATTTACCGGATCGGTCGGCGATTTCACCATGACTTCGCAGGTCAGCAACGTGAACTTGAAAGCGGACGAGCCTTTGACCCTCAAGATTACCATCAGCGGCCAGGGTAATATCCAGCTCCTCACGATGCCGAATGTCTCGCTGCCATCCGGGTTCGATACTTACCAGCCGAAAATAACCCAGGAGATCAACCGCGACAATGCAGTATCCGGCACGAAGACTTTCGAGTATTTGATCGTCCCGAGGATATCGGGCAGACAGGAGATTCCGCCGATCAAGTTTTCATATTTTAACCCGGAACGAAGATCATACATCACGCTTGCTACCCCGCCATATCCCCTGGACATAGCGCCTGGAGCGAACAGCGGAAACGAAAATATTGCAGGCTTCTCGAAAGAGGACATAAAACTCCTTGGAGAAGATATCCGATATATCCATACGACCACCAGCGGTCTGAGGAGAGAAGTCGGTTACACCGTTTTGAGCGCGGGCTTCTGGTCGGCAGTCGTGGCACCTCTCTTCGTCCTGATAGGCCTTGTCACGTGGAAGAGGAGAACCGACAAACTTGCAGGTAACGTCGAGCTTCTCAGATATCGTCAGGCTGAGAAAATTGCGAGAGCGCGTTTCAAGAAAGCCAAGTTGCTCATGGACAGCGGCAAGCAGGCCGAATTCTATGCGGAGATATCACAGGCGATCTTCGGTTATCTCGAGGACAAGCTCCACATACCGAAATCTGAGATGTCGCTGGATCGGGCTGAATCTGTTCTGAAGTCCAGAAACATAGACGGCCAGCTTTTGGCGAGCCTCAGATCGTGCGCGGAGAAATGTGAATTCGCGCGTTTCGCTCCCGCCAATGACGGTGCCGCGGCCATGAGCGATATGTACAATGAATTAACAAAGGTAATCGTCGGTCTCGAACGAACGTTCTCGGTGAAGAAACATGCGTGAAAAGATATTTAGGAATTTGCCCGCTTCCATATCGGGCGTCCTCATCACAGCTGCATTGTCTCTGCTTCTCCCCAGTGTCTTAATGGCTTCCCAGCCGATGACAAAATCGGAAGCGAAAAACCTGATGGCCCAGGGAAACAAGTACTACGAGGATAAGCAATACGAAAAGGCGGTCGATGCCTATCAGGAGATAATCAGTGCGAGATTTGAAGGCACTTCGCTTTACTATAATCTCGGCGATGCCTACTATCGTGAGGGGAAACTCGGGCTGGCGATTCTGTATTACGAGAAGGCACTCCGGCTCTCGCCCGGCAACGGCGATGTGATCCACAATCTGAAGATCACGAACGCACGGACGATCGATAAAATAGAGGCATTACCCCAGTTCTTCCTCTTCGAATGGTGGGAAAGCCTTCTCGCCGCTCTCTCGGTCACCGGATGGACTTTTACGGTTTATCTCTTTTACATAATTGTACTCCTATCAATAGGCCTCTATTTCTTCGCCAAAAGAGGGGGGATCCAGAGATTCGCTGTCTATTCGGGCTTTGTGTCCATAGTCCTTCTCATCGTGACATCTTCGCTTCTCGCCGTGAAGCTCAACAGGGATATGAACGTGAAGAGCGCCATAGTTATCGCGCCTACCGCAGTAGTCAAGCTTTCACCGGACCAGACAAGCAACGATGCATTCATAATCCATGAAGGACTTAAGGTGAGAGAGTTGAACGGCGTCGGCAACTGGATCGACATACGACTTGAGGACGGCAAGGAAGGGTGGATACAGAAGAACGATTTAGCAACCATCTAAAGGATGGAATCCTAAATCAGAAATTCTAAACTCTAAACAAAATCGAATGTATAAGAAACGAAATCACAAACGCCATCCTTTTCAATTTCGGTTTTAGAGCTTTGTTAGTTGTTTAGCATTTCGAGTTTAGGATTTAGAATTTTCATATTTGAGGATCAAAGCATACATGAGTTTCGAACAGACCTGGAGATGGTTCGGTCCGCAGGACCCATTCTCCCTCAAAGAAATAAAGCAGACCGGTGCTACCGGTATCGTGACGGCGCTGCACCATATTCCGATCGGCGAAGTGTGGCTGGTCGACGAGATAATGAGGCGGAAGAGCCTAATCGAGGCTGACGGCCTGACATGGTCGGTCACCGAAAGCGTGCCGGTACACGAGGACATCAAGAAGCGCAGCGGGAATTACCGGAAATATGTAGACAACTACATCGCTACGCTCAGGAACCTCGCCAAATGCGGAGTGAATATAGTCTGCTACAACTTCATGCCGGTGTTCGACTGGCTGCGCACAGATCTTGAAGTGGTGTTCAGCGACGGATCGATAACGACGAAGTTCGAGAGGAAAGTAGTCGTCGCGTTCGACATGTTCATGCTCAAAAGGCCCGGCGCCGCGAATAATTACACCGACGCCGAGCTCGCTGAAGCGGAGGTCTATTTCAGAGGGATGTCGGACAAAGAGAAAGACAAGCTGCTGAAGACGATCCTCCTCGGGCTTCCTGGCTCGCTGGAGGCATACACTCTTGACGCGTTCAGGGACGCGCTCGGGAAATATAAGGGGGTCGGCGATAAGGAGCTTCGTGAAGATTTGCATCAGTTTATCCGCGACATAACACCCGCCGCCGAGGAAGCGGGCGTCCTCCTCGGGATTCATCCGGACGACCCGCCCTTCCCGCTCTTCGGACTACCGAGAGTCGTGAGCAAGAAAAGGGATTTCGAGCAGATCCTTGCTGCAGCAGATTCGCAGTCCAACGGCCTGACTTTCTGTCCCGGTTCGCTCGCAGCCGATCCGAGCAACGACGTTGTGGACATGTCGGAATCCTTCGCGGAGCGGGTCAATTTCATCCATCTTCGCAACGTGACGAAAGACGGCAAAGGAGGATTCGTCGAGGACTATCAGCTCGGCGGAGACATCGACATGTACGGCGTGATGAAACCGCTCGTCATCGAGCAGAACCGCCGCACCTCGCTCGGACTGAAGAGCGCGAGGATGCCGTTGCGTCCGGATCATGGCCATCTTATGATCCCCGACATGCACAGGAAAGGAATCTACCCGGGCTATTCTCTCTTCGGAAGGATGAGAGGACTTGCCGAGCTGAGGGGACTGGAAGTCGGCATAAGAGCCTCACTGGAAGACCGAGCCTGAAATGCTTCAGCAATCTGTGCCTTTGAAAGCCATCGGTGGATTGGAAGTGGAGACGAATGCGGATCCGACTTACGAAGTCATAAAGGCATGATCTTTACGATTGAAATATCGGACCCTCTCCCGAAGTTTCCGATCACAAAACTGAATTCGATATCCTCCCATTGAGTAGTCTGAAAATACCCAATGGATTCTTGTCCTTAAGCTCATCCGGAAGCACCTCGCCGGGAAAGTCCTGGTAGCACACCGGCCTCGCGAACCGCTCGATGGCGCGAGTGCCAACCGAGGTGGTCCGGCTGTCCGTAGTTGCGGGAAACGGTCCGCCGTGTACCATGGAATGACAGACTTCTACTCCCGTCGGGAAACCGTTTATGATAAGCCGTCCCGCCTTCCGCTCCAGTATGGAAACGAGTTCGGCGTGTTCCTTAAGATCTTCCGCCGTCGCGTGGAGCGTGACTGTGAGATGTCCCTTTAGACTCTCCGCTATTTTCAATAGTTCCGACTCGCCATCTGCGGCGACCGTCAGCGTCGACGGACCAAAATTCTCCTCTTCAAGATGCCGGTCGTTCAGAAAGTCTCTTGCATCCGTGTTCAGAAGGTAAGCGACTCCATCAAGAGCCGTTCCTTCAGGCTTGCCCTTTGCAAGGAGTCGAACTCCATTATGCCTGGTAAGGCTCTCAACTCCCTTCTTGTAAGCGGCGTTGATGCTCTCGGTCAGCATGGGGCCGGCAGCGACCTTGCCGAACTCCACTGCCGCCGCTTCCTGGAATCTCTTTGCCTCTTCGGACGAGCGATAAAACACGAGTCCCGGATTCGTGCAGAACTGGCCGACGCCCAGCGTTACAGACGCCGTCAGCCCCTTCGCGATCTCGCTCCCTCTCTCCCGGAGTGCATGTGGAAGGACAAACACGGGATTGCTGCTTCCCGTCTCGGCGTAGACAGGTATCGGCTCCGGCCTTCGGACCGCGGCATCATAGATAGCTTTGCCTCCTCTGAAGGAGCCGGTAAATCCTATCGCCTTGATTAGCGGGTGTACCACGATGCCCATTCCAACCCTCGTAGATCGGCCGTGGAGCATCGAGAATGTGCCGTCGGGCATGCCAGTCTTTTGGACGGCTTTCACTATCGCGGCGCCGACCATCTCGCAAGTTCCAGGATGCGCCGGGTGCGCCTTGAATACTACCGGGCAGCCTGCCGCGAGCGCTGATGCTGTGTCGCCGCCCGCTACCGAAAACGCGAACGGGAAATTGCTCGCGCCGAATACTCCTACCGGCCCGAGAGGCTTGAGCATGCTCCTGATGTCCGGCTTCGGCGCCGGTTTTCTCGAGGGATCCCCGGTGTCTATTCTCGCGTCGACCCATGAGCCTTCCCTCAAAAGCTCGGCAAACAACTTCAACTGGCCGACAGTCCTACCCCTTTCCCCTGCCAGTCTCCCTTCGGGTAACCCTGTCTCCATACTGCATCTTTTTATGAGCTGGTCGCCGAGAGAAACGATCTCTTCCGCGATCGCTTCGAGAAAGAACGCCTTTTCTTTTCCGGCTTTCTTACCGTAGACTCCGAATGCGCTCTCGGCTTTCTTTATTGCCAGTTCAATCTCGGTGTCGTCGGCCTCATGAAATTCCGGTGAAATCGATTCGTTGATGGAGGGATCAACGGCTTTGAAGACTTCTTTTCCTTCGCCCGACAATTCATTCCCGATGAAGTTGTTTCCTGAAAGGTTCATCTCATTCCACCTTGTTCTTCAGTGTTCCGATCGGCTGAATGGTAATGTTTATTTCATCGCCGCTCTTCAGTGTGAAATCGCTTGATGGTACGATCCCCGTTCCTGTCATGAGAAGGCTGCCGTGAGGGAAAGAGCACTCGCGATACAGGAACGAGACAAGTTGCGTAAGTTCTCTCTTGATCTGGCTTATCTCCGTGCTTCCTGTAAATACGCTGGAACCGCTTCTTTTGATATCGAGTTCGATGGTCGTCGTCTTGGGCAGCGGGTCTTCAGTCACGTAAATCCAGGGTCCAATCGCTGCGCAGCCGTCGTAGGTCTTGGCCTGCGGAAGATACAGCGGGTTTTCTCCTTCGATGCTTCTCGAACTCATATCGTTGCCGATAGTATAACCGACGATCTTCCCGGAAGACGTAATCATCAGCGTGAGTTCGGGTTCCGGGACGTTCCATGTCGAGTCCCTGCGGATTCTCACTTTCGCGCCGTGACCGACTATCCTATGCGGCGTCGATTTGAAAAACAGTTCCGGCCGTTCGGCCTCGTAAACATGAGCGTAGTAGTCGCCTCCGCCGGTCTTCTTCGACTCTTCCTGCCGTCCCTGCTTGCTCCTGAAATACGTCACGCCGCTCGCCCATAGCTCCTGGGATTGGACGGGAGGAAGGAGATTGTCCGGCATCCTGTCGGTGGGGAGCATCGACTGTACCACGTTCTTTATCTTACGGTACAGATCATCGTCGTTGACGAATCTGTCCCAGGCCTCATTTTTCAAAAAGAAGAACCGGCTATCATCTTCGACGAAAATGCCGGTGGTAGTTTTATATAGTCGCATCGTTCTCACGTTCGGTTGTTTGCGGTCTGTGTAAATCCGTTTCGATCTGAGTCATCAGTGTGGAATCGATATCAGTGTAAATCACCCTTAACTTGGGATTCGGACTTTCCTGCGAGTATATCGAGGTCCGCGCCCTGGTCGGCCTGCTGGACGTGATCGAGATATATCTTGACATATCCCCTCTCCGCGGCCGGCTTCGGCGGCTTCCAGGTGGCGCGTCGTCTGCTAAGCTCTTCATCCGGAACATCAAGATGGAGTCTGCGGCTGGCGACGTCGAGTTCTATCATGTCACCATCGCGGACGAGTGCGAGAGTGCCGCCGATTGCGGACTCAGGCGAAATGTGGAGTACGACGGTACCGTATGCGGTTCCGCTCATCCTGCCGTCCGAAATCCTCACCATGTCCTTCACGCCGCTCTTGATCAGCTTCACCGGTAGATCGACATTTCCCACTTCCGGCATTCCCGGATAACCCTTCGGGCCGACACTTTTCAGTACAATCACACAATTGTCATCTATATCGAGATCCGGAAGGTCAATCCTCTTGTGATAATCTTCCATGCTCTCGAAGACAACGGCTCTCCCGCGATGCTTCATCAACCTGGGCGTGGCCGCAGACGGTTTTATCACTGCACCGTTCTCGCACAGGTTGCCTTTCAAAACTGCGATGCCGGCCTCCGTCTGAAAAGGTTTGTCGAGCGTGGCAATGACGTCCCGGTTATAACATTTGGCATTCGCACTGTTTTCGGTCAGCGATTTGCCGTTGGCAGTGACGACGTCTTTGTGAAGCAATCCTTCGAGCTCCTTCAGCACTACCGGCAACCCACCGGCGTAGAAGAAGTCCTCCATCAAATATTTTCCCGAAGGCATGAGGTTGACGAGGAGAGGAATCTTACTGCCGAGCGCGTCGAAATCTTCCAGTTTCACTTCGACGCCGATCCTGTTTGCAATGGCAATCATGTGTATCAGCAAGTTTGTAGAACCTCCGACTGCCGCATTCACGATAATTGCATTCTCAAAAGCCTTTCTCGTCAATATTCTGGACGGCTTTAGATCTTCTTTCACCATCTCGACGATCCTGCGTCCCGAAAGCTGTGCCATCATATTCTTCCGGGAGTCTACGGCGGGTATGGATGAGAAGCCGGGGAGGGTGAGCCCGAGCGCCTCTACCATCGTCGCCATGGTTGATGCGGTACCCATCGTGTTGCAGTGGCCCGCGCTTCTTGCGGCGCAGACCTCCGCCTCCTGCAAATCCGAAGCGGACCAGCCTTCGTTTGTCTGCTTCTCTTTTATCATCCAGTTAAATGAACCTGAGCCGATCGTCCCTCCTCTGAATCTTCCAGTCAGCATCGGTCCGCCTGGAACGACGATTGTCGGGAGATCGACGCTGCATGCGCCCATCACAGTCGACGGCGTGGTTTTATCGCAGCCCGTCAGAAGGACTACGCCGTCCAGCGGATTCGCGCGTATCGACTCCTCGACGTCCATGCTCGCGAGATTCCGGAAAAGCATTGTCGTCGGACGCATGATGGTCTCGCCTAAAGACATCACGGGGAATTCGAACGGTACGCCGCCCGCTTCGAGTATACCGCGCCGCACTATTTCGGCAAATTCCCTGAGGTGGCCGTTACAGGGAGTCAGCTCCGACCATGTGTTACAGATACCGATTACCGGACGGCCGCTGAAATAATCGTCGGGATATCCCTGGTTTCTCAGCCACGATCTGTGAACGAACCCCATTTTGTCGGAGCCTGCGAACCATTCGCGGCTCCTCAGTTTCGCTTCGGTTTTCATTTGTTCTTCTGCTCCTCTCAAAATGGAAAGGAAAAATGCGCCTCCTTTCCACTTCAGCTTAAACAAGAAACGGCTATTTGCTTCAGACCATTTTGAACTCTTTTATTTCAGGAACGAGCAGGTGGATAATGAATAATGCCAACAGATAGACGCAGCCGGCTATTATGAAGAGAGGTAAGTAGCTTCCGGTGAACTGCAGAACGAAGCCTGCTACTCCGGCAATCAACACCCCGCCGATTGCTCCGGCCATCCCGCCGAGGCCCACGATGGAGCCGACGGCCCTCTTGGGAAACATATCGGAAGCAGTGGTAAACAGGTTTGCCGACCAGCTCTGGTGCGAGGCTGCGGCGAGTCCAATCAGCACCACGGCCCACCATTCAGGAACGGAAGCGGCGAACACTATCGGCACGATCAAGACTGCGCTGAGCAGCATGGTCGCTTTTCTTCCCTTGTTGATGCTCCAGCCTCTCTTGATGAATGCGCCGGACATCCAGCCGCCGCCGATGCTACCTGCGGTCACCATCGTGTATATCACTATGAGTGGGAAACCAAGATGGGCAAGATCAAGATGGTACCTTTGATTGAGAAAACTCGGGAGCCAGTATAGATAGAACCACCAGATCGGATCCGTAAGAAACTTTCCGATGACGAACGCCCATGATTGCCTGTACTTGAGAAGCTTCAACCATGGAACCTTCTCCGCAGGCGGCTCCGGTGGATCGCTCTGTATGTATGCCACCTCGGCCTTGCCGACTCTTTTCTGCTTTTCAGGAATTTCATAGAACCACAACCAGAGCGCGAGCGCAATGAACCCGAGCAGTCCCGTAAAGATGAACGCTTCACGCCAGCTCCACGTCAGCGTTATCCATGGAACCAGAATCAGAGCGACAATGGTACCGACGTTTGGTCCGGAATTAAACAGGCCAGTCGCGAGAGCTCTCTCTTTCTTGGGAAACCATTCGGCGGTTGCCTTGATCGCCGCGGGAAAGTTTCCTGATTCTCCCAAACCCAGTGCAAACCTCGCTGCTCCGAATTCGAAAGGAGTCCCGGCAAAAGCGTGTCCCGCTGCAGAGATGCTCCAAACTACCATCGAAACCGAATATCCCTTCTTGGTCCCGATCCAATCTATGAACCTCCCGACAAACAGAAGCCCAATTGCGTATGCGCCCGTGAAAGCAGCTATGATGTAGCCGTAGTCTATCTGGTTCCACCCGATACTCTTCTGAAGTACCGGCGCGAGTATGCCGAGTACCGCTCTGTCTATGTAGTTTATCGTCGTCGCGAGAAAAAGGAGGCCGCAGACGACCCACCGGTAATAACCCGATCTGGCACCTGCAGCGAGATCCGGGGTGCTTCCATCGAATTCAGGAATACTGTTTCCCATTTGTCTCCTCTTCCGAAGGGATAAGTTATTAGATATTATTTGATTCTGAAGGTACGGCCCGCATTCATGAAGGCCAGTACGTTCTCATCGGGCGTTTCCTGCGGGAGATCGCACCCCGTGCTGAGCACGAAATTAGGATAATCTCTCATTTTCTCAAGAAGATCACGGACGTCCTTCTCTACCTTCTCAGGTGTTCCGCAGAGTATCGAGCCGGTGGGATTCAAATTGCCGATAAGAATAATGTCTTCAGGAGTCCTTTCGGCAACAAGCCTGAGATCGACTCCCGCCTCCGGCGAGTCGACGCTGAGAGCGTCTACCCCCGAGCGGGCCATCGATTCTATGAGGTGCATCGAATTGCCGCAAACATGATATACCGTCGAAACATCCGTTTCCGAGCAGCTTTCGCACAGATGACTCACATACATTCCGGAAAACTCATCGAACTGTTCCGGACCGAGCATTACCGCGCTCGGCTCCAGGACACAAATGATCTGCGCGCCTGCAGCAATAAGGAGCCTTAGATACTGTTGGATCTTTGAAGTCGCGAAGCTGCATACTTCATGAAGCATCTCCGCATTGGCAACTGTGGATGATGCGGCTTCCTCCGCCCCCATGAGAAGTGCCGCGAGCGTATAAGGACCTGTTACATACGCGCCTCTGAGCATGCCGGAAGGAAATCCAATGCTCATCAGTTTCAGCGTCTCGACATACCCGAGAAGCCGTGCGTCGAACGAAATGTTGACCCGTTCCGCCGCTTCCAGATCTTCAGGCCGAAACTCGTCACGCACCACCGTAGCAGATTCTCCCTTCGGAAAGACGGTGTATCTTCCTATCGCATTTGCCTCAACAGAAAGGTCCATCATCGGGAAAACGACATCCGGGTGATATCTCTCCGCAATTGCTTTCAACACCTTGAAATGCTCGCCGTAGTTTTGCTGTGCAAGCTTCACAGAACAACCGATAAGATTCAATCCGGGAAACCCAATCAAAGGAACAACCAGCCTCCGTCCTTCATAAAATGCCTTACGGACCATTTCAGGAAACGGCTTCCCCGTGACTGCAGCTGTCCTGCCTCGTTCCTGTTCGGAAAGTGCCACCGTCATCCTGGGAACACGATTTTCAAAATCTGAACCAGCTGCACCGGCGCGGATCGAAATCCGGACTCATCGACATTTGCTCCTCCCTTATCTGATGATATACCTGCCGGTATTCGCACCGATGGATGTGACCGACGGTTTTCGCCGAGCACAAATTGAGGGAGCGAGCCTGAAGCGGAATCGTGACGGAAGCGACGATAGAGGAGCTTTCTCATGATAAATGCATGCCCTTTTTCTTCGCCTATTACTTATGCCCTGACAATGCGAAGCTTTGATTTGTCTAGGAAGTGCCCGTTTATTCGGTTCAAGAAAATAGTTGAACCGATTCAATATTACAAAGAATACGTCAGCATGTCAAATGGTTTCACACAGGAAAAAAGGTGGGGCAGCCACACCAAGGGCCATCTGCACAGGCCGCCGCGCCGATGACGTAGTCGAAAACACACTCCGAGTCTCGACCTGCCAATGATCCGTCTTGCGAACAAAGACCCGGGCGAAAACCGTCCGGGCCTTCCATCAAAGATCGAGCTGTGCCATGACAACACGTAGCATTCCTGCAGCGCCAAGGAGGCGCTTCTTCCTACGGCTTTCTCATGAAAAGACAAGATTCATTTCGTCAGCAACATCTTCTTAACCTGATTAATGCCGGGTGCAGTCAGTAGATAGAAGTAGACACCGCTGGCAAGACGAGAGCCGTCGAATGTTGCAGAGTGTACACCGGCACCCTGATGCTCATTCACGAGCGTTGCGACTTCCCTCCCCAGTATGTCGTAGACTCTCAAAGTCACTTGTCCAGCCTTAGGGACCTGATAGCGAATAGCCGTAGTGGGGTTGAAGGGATTCGTAAAGTTTCCGAGAGCCGCCTCGGCACTATCGTCCGCCACGGGCAACATTTTCTCGGCATTCGCACCCATATCGGCATTAGGAGCATCACCACCGAAATTTACCATGACAAGTTCACCGAGGCGGGTCAGCTCGTCGTCAGGGTAACTCTCTTTCAACTGTGCAAAATATCCTCGCCCCTCCTCTGTATTCCCGAGGAGGTTCTGATGGATGTAAGCGAGGTTGAACAATGCGTGTCGCTGGATATCCTTGTCCTTGAAATTCTCCCTCAGTGTCAACAACGCCTTGACCGCTTCCTCAATTTGCCCCGCATCGAGAAGCGCGATGCTCTCCAGCTCCAGCGACCTTATGTACAACGCACCGGACTTGTCCAGCGTCGGCCGTATTTCTTTGTTCAGGTATTCAAGGAATCTGTTCGCGGAAACTATCCGGCCGGCTGCTGAAGTATCCGCTCCCCTGTAGCATTCCGCCAACTGCTCAAGTATATATGTCTTCTTGCGCTCGTTCTTTTCCTTCCAGAATTTCCGCGCGAACAACGGAATAGCTTCATTGTGTTTCCCTTCGCTCATTTTGCTTATCGCCGCGGATAGCTCCGAATCGAAGAACGAAGTATCGCTTGAGACAACTTCGGTCTGTTTGCCGGACTTACCCGGAGTGCCGGTTTCCTGAGATGCGGACACCGAAGCGAGCGTCGTCATCGAAGCCGTGCGTCCGCTGTTCGGATCCCAGGTGAGGCCGGGATATGCGGTAAAAGAGCCGCCGTTCTCGCTGCGCAGGTCCC
>JAJZVO010000118.1 GCA_021845665.1 Bacteroidota bacterium
AGCAAAGACTTCGGAGAGACCGACGGAATGCGCCAATTTGCGGAGAAAAAGTTGAACGAGGGTTATGACTATGTGATAATGGGACACAATCATGTGCCGAAATGTGAGCGTTTCGCTGGAGGTATATACATAAACCTAGGCGATTGGCTCGCTAATTTCACATATGGTGTCTATGATGGGAATGAGGTGCAACTATTGAAATGGGAATTAGAAACATGAAGTCGCGTTATTCGAAAGAAGAGATGGACAGGTATTTCAACGATCCGGAATACAGGAAATCAGCCGGTAGAAAAGGAATGAAAAAAATTAACGGACAGAAGCTCGCTTTGAAACTCGGCATCTGGACTGCGATCCTTGTCGGGCTGGCATTCTACGGGATGTACATCATCCGCGGCTTGCCTTCATTAGAGGAACTCGAAAATCCGAAGCCGGAGCTCGCGACGAGGGTGCTTTCCTCCGACGGACAGGTGATAGACCAGTTTTATCTTAAGAATCGCGCGGTGGCGGATATTAAGACGCTTCCTCCGTATGTAATTCAAGCTCTGATCGCGACGGAAGACAAGAAGTTCTACAGCCATTGGGGCCTCGATCCCATTCGAATCCTCAGCGCGTTCGCTACGGACCTCGTTCACATGCGGATCATGGAAGGAGCCAGCACGATAACGCAGCAGCTTGCGAGGAACCTGTATTTGAACCAGGAAGTAACGCTTACAAGAAAAATCCGGGAAGCCATCACCGCCGTTCAGATCGAGCGCACATATACGAAGCAGGAAATCCTCGATATGTACCTTAACGATGTCTACTTTGGAAGAGGTGCATATGGGATAGAGTCAGCGTCGCAGTTATACTTCGACGAGCCTTCCTCAGACCTTACGATGCCGCAGGCGGCTCTTCTTATCGGAATGTTGAGATCACCTGGTCGGTTTGATCCTATTACTCATCCGGCGCGCGCAAACATGATAAAGAATGTGGTTCTGAGGAACCTGTATGAAGACGGGGACATTACCAAGGCGACAATGAACAAGGAGATGAAAGTCCCGATCAATCTGAAGTACCATGGTCCTTCGGCTGGACTCGCTCCGAGTTTCGTGGAGATGGTCAGGCAGGAACTCGAGAAGAAAGCCGAGAAGTATGGGTTCGATATTTACAGAGACGGACTGACGGTTTACACTACACTCGATTCGAGGATGCAGGCCTACGCGGACAGTGCTGTCGAACAGCACCTTCAGAAATATCAGCAGATATTCGACGAACACTGGCACTGGAGCGAGAACCAGGCCACCCTCCAATCGGCTCTCGACAAAGCTATAAAGGGACTTCCTGAATACCGGGATGCCTCGACGGATGCAGAGCGAAGCGCGCTTTACAAACAGCTCTATAATAATCCCGCATTTATCGATTCGGTTAAGAAGGCCGAACAGAGAATTCAGGTCGGGTTTGTATGCATCGATCCCAAGAACGGCCACATCAAAGCAATGGTCGGATCTTCCAACTTCAAACATTTTAGATACGGTCTCAATCATGTCACACAAATAGCGCGGCAGTGCGGATCGGCATTCAAGCCATTCGTGTATACTGTAGCAATCGATAATGGTTATGCCCCGTCATACAAGCTCCTGAATCAGCCGGTAACGGTCGTTATGCCGGATGGGAAGAGGTGGTCTCCACGAAATGCGGACGGAGAGTTCGGCGGCGAGGTCACCCTTCGCGACGCTCTAAAGTACTCGATCAACGTAGTAGCGGTGCGTGCAATACAGGAGATCGCCCCGGTGCAACAAGTTATCGACTATGCGCACAGGATGGGTATTCAGACATATATTCCGCCCTACGCCTCGATAGCCATGGGAACAAGTTTGGTCGTACCGATCCAACTGGCTTCCGCCTATGGTGTTTTCGCGAACCAGGGGGTTCTGACGAAGCCGGTCGCGATACTAAAAATCGAAGATAAGAACGGCAATGTAATCTGGCAAAGTCATACACAGTCAACGGAGGTACTCAGCAAGCAGACCGCCTATCTTATGACCAACATGCTGGAGGGTGTCATCAACGGCGGGACCGGCGGGAGGGTCCGGAATTATTTTTATCTCGATTGCGCGGGCAAAACCGGTACCACCAATAATTTTGCCGATGCCTGGTTCGAGGGATACACACCGCAGCTCGTTGCCGGAGTGTGGGTCGGCTTTGACGATGAGAGAGTGCACTTCACAAACTGGTACGGCCAGGGTGGAACGGCTTCAGCGCCGATCTGGGCCATTTTCATGAGAGACGTTTACGACGACAAGTCGATAGGTCTTCCCATAACTTCATTTGTACAGCCGCAGGGTGTGGTTACCGCGACCATATGTGCGCAGACGGGAATGCTGGCTACCCAGTTTTGCCCGGACAAAGTAACCGAGGTTTTTAATGCGAAGTATCTTCCGCCGGTCTGCAACGTTCATACTTCTCCGACTTCGGCGAATGTCAAAAAGCATACCGGCAAGATAGGATTTTAGAATATACCTTTATAAGCCCCGCCGTCGAACTGGATCGTCGACCCGGTTAGATAGCTGTTCTTCTGCGAGCAGAGGAAGGCGACAACATCGCCGAATTCCTCCGGCGTCCCGAGCCTGCCCAGAGGTATATCCTATACTATATTTTGCAAAGCATCTTCTTTCGTGATTCCCAATCTAGATGCCGTCTGCTCCATCAGGTAATCTATCCTTTTAGTCGAGACATAATAAGGGGCGATGTTATTGATAAGGACATTGTCTCGGGCGAGATCTTTCGAAAGAGTTTTGGCCAGGCCGATTACGGAAGTGCGGAGGGAGTTCGACAGTAGGAGGTTGTCGATAGGCTGCTTCACGGTAAGCGAAACGATGTTTACGATCCGTCCCCATTTCTGTTTTCTCATGAAGGGTATCGCGTTTCTGATAAGCCTCACGGTGCTCATCAGATTCAGTTGAAAGGCATTCATCCAGTCATCGTCCCTGAAATCATCGAGGCTACCTGCAGGAGGGCCGCCCGCGTTCGTGACGAGGATATGAATCGTGCCGAATCGTCCCGCGATTTCGTGGAACATCCTGTCAACGTCATCCGGTTTTGTTACGTCGGCCTGGACTGCAAACGGAGACTTGCCGGTTTTGGCTTTCATTTCTCCGACGGTATCGCTGATGTTTTGCTTGTCGCGGCCATTAACTATTACTTCTGTCCCCTCTGAAGCGAGAGCCATGGCGGTTGCTTTTCCGAGTCCATTGGTTGAAGCGGCGACGAGCGCGACCTTTCCTTTCAATCCCAAGTCCATCCGTTTCTCCTATATCAGAATAGTCGTCAGCGCAGCAGGTCCCATTATGAGCGGGATTCCTATCGGGACAACACCTATAGATCCCCCGGGATCTCTCCGCTGCTGCTCATGGACGAAAATCAGGTCGTTAACCGATAATACGAGTAGGATTATGCCGCCTCCTATCCTGAAGTCGCTCAGGGTTATTCCCGGGAAATTTAATATGCTTTTCCCGGCAAGGATGAAGAGGATTGACACAGCGAGTGTGGTAAACGATGCCTCCAGAACTCAGGTCCTTCTCCTGTGAGTTTCCAGACCGGATGTAAGTGACAGGAAAATCGGCAATACGCCGATGACGTCTATGGCCACGAACAGAGGAAGGAAGCAGTAGAAGAAATCGTCTATGGCCTTCAAAAGCGAAGATATTTGGGTGGCGGTTAAGTTGCAAGCGTTCGAGGAGCGAATAGAGAGGTATGAAGGGGAAGACGGGAGCTGGGTTGTCTTTTCGAACTCCCGTCTGTGATTGCGCGATCAGTTATTCGGGTTAGACGGTTGCGGTGCCTGTTGCGTCATTGTATTTTGCCACGGACCGGATCCGCGCATCATACCGGGCCGCCCCATCATCATGCCTTGTCGTTTCATTCCACCTCCGAAACGTTCTCTGAGCATCATCTTTGCTCTTGCCTGAAAGAACATCGGATGTTCGAGTACCTTCTGCCATATCTTCTGCTGTTCAGGGGTCAACAGCTTGTTTACCTCGAACCATGCATTCAGCTTATTCTGTTGAAGTTGAGCCTTGAGGTCGGCCATCTTCTTTATGTCGGCATTTAATGCGTTCTGGTCGGGCGTAGTCGCAGACGCCTGTTCGTGGAAGTCAAGGCGGGCATGTTCCAGGTTAGCGCGGACGTCTATCTGCTGCTGCATCAGATTGAACCAGACATTGCGAACTTCGGTCTTCTGTTTGTCTGTGAGCTTAAGTGCTGTGAGGAAGGGAGCGTGATGCCCCATCCACATTTGACCGCGCCGGGCAGCGGGTTGGGCAATCGCAGCACCGCTCGCCATCAGCAGGCCGATCGCAATTATCAACATTTTTGTTCTCATTTTTGGATCTCCTTTTTTATGAATCTAATTCTTTGACAGCTGGGGTGTCGACCCGGTTTAACTACCGAACGATTGTAATCTGTTGGCATCAAAGGGATATATTTGAGTATCTTTATCATGCTCGTATTTGAACTAGAGCGTTGAAAATCGAAGCGCGGTCGAATGTTGAGATAGATTGTGCTGACCCTCTGGCTAACCAGGGGACATAGGGAGTGACAGGCCGGAAGCTGGAAACAGTTTCTCGTAAAGCTCCCCGCCGATTATTACCAGGCCGGGCCGATGTCAGTCCGTTGCAAGGCCAGCACCCGGCATTCCTTCTAAGACCAACAACGGATATAATTGTCAAATGTGCCTTTCAAAAACAGGACTATGAATGAAAAGACTCCAGTTTCTTTCCGCGCTATTCATTCTGCTTGTGATTTCTTCGAGCAGTATGGCTCAATGCGATTCGACACTCGTTCATCTGAACGATTATTCTTTTCTTTACGGCAGACAATATTTTGTGCTCCGGAGCGGAAGGACTCAGATGTTTATCCAATGGGACAAGGTCGATCTTGGATCTGCGTTCACTTACTTATTGTTCGACGGGGAGAACGCTCAACAAAGCGCCAGGAAGGACAGCGCTTGCAATTTCAATCCGCAGTCGGGTTTCGAGACCAGCGCGTTGGAAGTAGAGATGGGAGGTTATCCGTTCGTTGCCCTCGGACAGAATTGCACGGCGAAGTGGGTATACCAAGACGGCATTCCGAAGGTGGAGGCAGTGTGGTGGGCGGGCGGCATCAAAGTGACCGAAAAGATTTTCGCGGTTGCCGGTATGAATACGTTTGTCAGGTCTATCACGCTGGACGGCGCTTCAATTATCGGGGGAGAAAACATAAAGCTTCGCCTTGGGGTGCCGGAGGGGAATATCGAGAAGTTTCCGAATGCAATACTCTTCTCGGGGGAGAAGGGGAGAATAGCGGTCGTAGTGCCGCAGTCCGATCTGCACACGGACATCAAGGGAAATTATCTCGAGATATCCGATTCACTCGCTCCGGGACAAGAGCAGACTTTCAATACATTTGTCGTCACACAAATCCCATCGGGGCCTTTGGAAGGTATGGTGTCTCGAATGGGGCGCGTGAATACCGGAAGTGAGTTTCTCAGTGCGACTCGCGAACATTGGGCAAAAACCACAACTGTGGCAACCGGCGACGACGTAGTGCAGCATTTGTTCAACAACGTGCGCTTCACTCTTCCCGGCTACGTGTCGGATGTCGGTATAATGGATGCCGGTGTGTTCGAGTATGGCGGTCAGTGGATAAGGGATGCTTCCAACACAACCATAGGTCTGCTGCAGATCGGGCAGTTCGAGCTTGCGCATAACCTCCTTTCGTACATGGCCGACAACATGATCGGTGACAACGGCGCCACGATGATATCAAGTAGTTTCGTGAATCCCGAAGATGAGGAATTTGACCAGATGGGAGAATTCTGGGACGCCATGAAGGAATACTATTACTGGACCGGCGACGCGTCGCTTCTGAAGAAGAACGCGAAGAAGCTGATAGCGATGACGAACTTTCCATTGCAGCCGCAGTTCCTCGATTCGACTGGCATGGTACACGACAAGAGAGAATACTGGGAGCGATTTCTTGGAGACGGATATGAGCTTGCATACCAGGTATATGTCATCGAAGGGCTACGGGACGCAATCGAACTTGCCCACGTGGTAGGGGCGGAGAAATACGTGCCGAGATGGAAGAGAATCGAAGCGAAAATGTTTAATACGATGATGTACAATCCGAAAATGGGCCTTGTCCACGACGGCGCATTCATAAAGCGAAGGTCGGTAGATGGCGCCATTATGGATACGCTGCGGTACAAAGGGTATGTCATCGATTCTCCGGCGCTCACGGAGTCGATGCAGAGGTTGATGCCAGACGCGTCGATGGCGCTTCCGATCGACCTCGGACTGGTCAATCCCAAATCGGCGATTGCAAGGAACACGTTGAACGAATTACAATCGCTCTGGGATTTCAGATGGTCGTTCGGCGGATATGACCGATATAATACGAGCTCCGAGCCGGATCAGCCGGGCCCGTGGTCGTTCGCTACGGGATTCATCCTCCGGGCGCAGCAAGCGGCGGACATGTACCGGCGCAGCCGGAAGACCCTGGACTATTTGTATAACGTGCAGGGAGGTCACACCGGCGCATATTTTGAAGAGATACCTCTCAATCGGCACCAGGAATTCAAAGATGGGATTCTACCATGGCCTTCGGCCGAAGTCGCGTTGTTCGTAGTCAGGTCCTGGTTAGGAGTCGGTTTCGCGGACGGCAGGGTAGTCGTAAAGCCGAATCTATATCCTGGAACACGTGAGGTGAGTGCCAACCTTAGATACCACGAAAGCTCCATCAGACTAAAAATCGAAAGTGCCGGTCGAGTTAGGGAAGCGATTGTGAATGGGAAAATAATCCGCCCGACGAAGGGTGGTGCAATAGTCCTCCCCGCCGATTTCAGGGGAGGTACGGTGGATCG
>JAJZVO010000050.1 GCA_021845665.1 Bacteroidota bacterium
CATATCGTTCTTTTCAACATACTCAAGCATCGTGGTCGCGGCGTGTTGATCATTGGTGGTAAATGGAGTTATTTGGAAATAACAGAAGTGCTCTTGCAGGAGATCATAAGCCGTCTGGATTTTCAATTAAGTGACCTACCGCCACCAAGAACCGTAACAAACAACGCAGCTAACAGTTCTCTCGGATTGATCTTCCTCGACAGCTTGCGCTTCACAAAACCGCTTTTGACGGCCAACTCCATCAGGTCCTCGCGGTCTTCAATCTTCGCCAGCAGTCTATCCACCATACCTTCTGTTTTCACAAATTTCGCCATGGCCTAACCTCTTATTTAGCCTCCTCTGTGAATGTAGGTTAAACCAATCTATTAAATGCTCAGCCTATTTGCTTGCAGCCCAAATAATTAGGTTGACGCCTATGCGCTCTTGCGGGACAATCCCCTACACGACTCCTGTCATTGCAATCCCATACTTAGTGGTACAACGTCAGGGATGTGCTGTCCCGATTCGCAGGTTTCATTCAGGGGATTGCCACGTCGTCCGTCCGCTCGTTACGAACGGTCGGACTCCTCGCAATGACTGGTTGTTGGCAGGGACAATTCCTAAAAGTCACCTGGCATCGTGAGTCCCGACGAAGTCGGGACGTGACGATCCACTACTTAGTAGATCCGCGGCTGCCACTCTGCCCGGCTTGCTGACGAACACTCCGAAGACATCCACCAGCATATTCCTCCTTTTCCTGTACGTTGCCGTCAGCTCGAAGGTGGCGCTGCATTTCGGGGAACAGCAGATGATTGCGGGACCAGCGGTTCTGGTGTTTTACACGCTGGCCTTGAGTCTTTTGATTGCCTTAGCCTGGGGGATGGCGGAGGAGTATGGAGAAAGATAAAAGTTAAGTTCCGGTAAATGCCTTTTTACGGCGTAAAAAGAGTTGGTGGTGGAATTACGGGAACACTTTATAGATATCTTTTCGGTGAACTATTCTTGCAAACTGTGCCAGGTCCCCTTCGACGAAAATTCCGACCCGGTAATCACCAAGTCTTATTCGATACGCCGATTTGAACCCGGTGAGCTTTTTGACCTGTGGAATGTTGCTGATTGATTCGGCTGCTTCAATCTGGAGGATTAATCTTGCAAGCGACCTCTTGACGCTTATTACAGGAATCTTGTCTATGTCCCTGCTAAACCTCTCGAGGAATTCAACGCGCATTACTATTTCAACTTTTTCATTACAGACTTGCGACTGACTTTTTTAGTCCTGTCGGTTTCTTTCATCAGTGAAGATAGTCCCGCATCCTCGATAGCCTCTTCATCGATAAGGCTCGATTTAATTCCAAGCTTGTGCAGGAGATCGGATAGAAACTTCAGGTCGGATTGTGTTTTCGGTTTGACGACAAGTGCTTTGCCCATTGCTTTTCCTTTCTATGCCTAAAAAATACAAAAACTCTCGGCACCTTGCAATTGCCCGGTGAATTGAGGACCGATTTCCCCTTTCTGACCTACTGTCATCGTAAGTCCGTCCCGACAACGGAGGGACGGACGTGACGAACCCCTACACGACTCCTGTCATTGCGATCCCGAACACGCGACAGCGTGATCGGGAGTGGCAATCCCATACTTAGTGGCATTACCCGACGGGTTTACTCGCACCGTTCACAGGCTTCATTCAGGGGATTGCCACGGCATACATCGCGCTTCGCGCGTCGTATGCCTCGCAATGACTGGTTTATTGGCAGGGACACTCCTCCCAAACCTCCCGTCATCGTGAGTCCCGACGAAGTCGGGACGTGACGATCCACTATTTAGTAGATCCGCGGCTGCCACTCTGCTCGGTTTGCTGACGAACACTCCGACGACATTCACCGCCATATTCCTCTTCTTTCTCTATGTTGCCGTCAGCTCGAAGACGGCACTGGATTTCGCGGGATGGCAGCGATTGCGACACGAGCCGTCGTTGCGTCTTACGCACTGGCTGCGTGTTTTATGATTGTTCTAAGCTGGCGGAGGGAGAGATAGAGGATGATGAGGGATGGAAACTAGCTACAAGAGAAACTTCGTATGTGATTCGGGGGATATTACGAGATCCAACCTGCCAGTTCCCTCTATACCCCGAAAGTAATAGTCATCGCGATTAGTGATCCATCCACGACGTACTGACGTGAAGGATCGAGGGGAGAGCGACCACGCTGAAGCACGAAGTTGAATGCCAGTTCCGGAATTGCTTCGGATAGCGGTCTAAACGACGCTTGAGTGATTTCCACTCATGGCAGAATGAAGGCAGTTTAATGACGGGGAAATAGGCCGCGCCAGGCGCGGCTAACTGTATGAAGAATCGGGATACTGTCATTTGGACATTGATGTGAGAGGACAACAAGTAGTCCAGCATCACCAAAGCCTTTTGGAGTGATTTGATCAGCGCGGTGGCAATAGTGAAGGATTGTCTGTTTCTCACCTGGGGAAAAATGGGAGCATGTGGAATGGAAAACGTTGTACCCATCATCCAGGATTCTCGTACAGATTGGCATTATCTCAGTCTCATTTTCAATTCTAGTTAAGGCCTGAGCGGTAGCAGCGACAAGAAGTATGAAGACTCTAGAACCACCCGAGAGTAGCTCCTGGAATATGTCGTTCCAGTAGTCGCAGACTTGCTTGCCAGTGCCGGAAAAGTCGTCGATAAGCACAACTGTGTCATCTGGCCCGAGCTTCTTCTCCACAATCTCGCTGCGATGGATAAACAGGTCGGCGTACTTCTTCTGCGTCAACGAGGCTGCGATGCGGAATAGATGCAACATTGAGTCACCGCTTTCCCCAACGCTTCCAGAATAAGGGACAAAGAACCACCTGCCTCTTCTTTGAGATGCATTGGTACTCCAACCCTCCAAGCTATTAAGACCGTCTAGAAACGAAGCCTTGACTGCCTGCGCTGGGATAAACAAAACCGAGTCAAGAATTCTTGCTGCGAGATCTCGATCCACTTTTCGAAATTGCCTTAGCCACATCTCCAAAATGCTATTTGTGACCGGGTCGTGATAGCCGGAGAATTGGGCCATCCAACGGTCATACCGTTGCTGGTCAATAGGTGTACCCCGATTCAAAGGTTGGCGCATTCTACCGGTGTTTGTCAGCTTCGCGAAGCTTCTTTTCGAGGATCTCTAACAGCCTCTCGATAGCCTCCCACAGCTCCTCCTCTCCGTAGTACTGCTGGACGTCGAGATTAACCATCTCGCTTTCAAGGGCATTCATTCTCTTGACGATTGCTCTTGTCTCTGCGTGTATGCTTGCTTCTTCGATTTCCAGGTAACTGAGCGGTGTCTGATGAGATTCAAAGAACTGTTTGAGACGTCGAGAAAATTCCTTGATTCGTCCGATTCTCTTTGCGTTCGCAATGTGTTGCTTTATTAACCTAAAATCAGTAACTGCTTTGATTGTTCTTGGCTCCACCAGGTATTTCTCCAGCATGGCCTTTATAAATTTCTTCTCGGAGAACCATGGGAACTTCGTGACCTCGCGATCGCGGATTACCGAATACATCTCTATGAAGAAATCAGCTTTGATCCTTTTTACCGGCTCAGGATCCAACATCAGGTCTTGGAATTCCTTGGGGTAATAGATCAATTTCTTGCAACGGGCTATCACCGCTATGTCCAGGCCTGTGAGTTCAGCGAGTCTTGAGTCGTTTCTGTCACCGGTCTCTTTCATCAATAGCTCCACCTTGAGCGCTGTTGGCATCAACTCCCAATCTTCTCGAAGCTTATGTATCTGAAACATGGTCACTATGTTCTGGACCACTGTGGGTTCGGCAACTTGATTCACTGGCACTGACTCGAGAGCGAGATCCTTAGCGCAAATCCACCGGCGCTGTCCATCAAGAATCACCAGCCGTCCTTTCGATGCCTCCCTGTAAACTGTAAGAGGCACCAGAATACCTACTCTCTTTATGGATTCCTTCAGTGTCTGCAGAGGCAGCCGATCAAAGAGCATCCTCGGATTATGTGGGTTCGGGTTGAGGTCTCCTGTTTTTACGTGCTTCACCCCGATTGAACTTTCTATAATATTCTTTCCCTTTGCCATGATTTTTGTTCAGTAATTTGTTATTAAAAGTTCTCTGCTTTTTCTCCGGTTCTCACTGAATCCGGCAATGACGCGCTGAACAGTCACCAACCTAGCATGGAAGCCTTTTGCCAGGTCATTGCCTTCACGGCTTAGTCCGTAACTCACGAGAAATGGAATCCCCTTTCTATCCAAGTGTTCTAATTGAGAGCGCAGATTCCTTAGGTCTTTTGAGCCAAAGTCAGACATGTGGTACTCGCGAAAAACACGCCGAGATGATATGCTGTATGGTGGATCCAAATATACAAAGTCACCTTCTTTGACCTGCTCAAGCGTTAATTGGAAAGAGCCTGAGATCAAATTCGCTTTCTTCAATTTCTTTGAGTAGTGAGACAGCATATCGACCGATGGCAGGGTTCCCGGCTTGGAGCCTCCATAAGGCACATTGAATTGTCCGCTTCGATTTGTCCGATAGAGTCCATTAAAAGAAAATCGATTAAGGTATATGAACCTTGCCGCGCGCTCCTGCGGATCCAGGGCTTTGGGATTCAGTTCTCTAAGTCGGTAATACTCCCTCTTCCCATGTTTGAAGCCTGCCAAGTAACGAGCCACATCGATTGAGTGTCTCTTCACTTGACGATAAGTCCCGATCAATTCAGAATTAATATCTCCGAGTAATGCCTTAAGCGGGTCGAGAGCAAAGAACAGGCACGCTGATCCAGCAAACGGTTCGACATATCGCTCAAAATCCTTTGGCGCTATTGTCGTTAGAATAGGAAGCAACTTACGCTTACTGCCAGCCCATCTCAAGAGTGTATTCATTTTGTATCTTGAAAAATGTAGTTGAATCTCCGAACTATTACAAACTCGGGGTTTCTACTGGCCTCCCCCTTGTTGTTGCGGTTATTCTTGCCGAATGGTCGAGCTTCGATTGAACGCAAGAATTCGAACCTCCCATGTTATTGCATTGTCTATACCTGAAACACTGTGAGGTGTCAGCGAGAACCATCCCCCATCAGCCCCCTTCCCAATGAGTCATTGTCTCGTATCGTTCCACCACTTCGATCAACAAACTTCTAGCTCAATCCTATTGACATCCCCGAGCAAGAAAATGAAGAGTAATTCATTTCATTCTTCCTCAAAGTAGTCGTTGTCAATTCTCTTAATTTCATATGAGCTAGTAGTTGAAACACCTATACCATGGTCTATCATAAGCTGTGTCAGCTGCTCCCCATCTATCAAAACGATTTTCGTCTCGTTCTTCGGCGTGTATTCTCTCGCCTCTTTAGAAAAAGTCGACGTGGTTATGAATATCCCTTTCTTTGCGCCTTGACCGGCCAACGCCCCTACGAATTTATGGATCTCAGGTCTCCCGACGACGGTGTCAGGTTGCCACCTCTTGGCCTGTACGTAAATTATGTCGAGCCCTAACTTGTCTTCCTTAATAGTCCCATCGATTCCCTCATCGCCGCTCTTTCCGATCGCTTTTCCGGCGTCCTTGAAGGATCCGCCATATCCCATCTTTACTAGCAGTTCCACCACGAGTTTCTCAAAAAATGACGGCGGCAGTTCAGTCACCCTTTTCAGTAATTCCTTTGCCAGAGATTCCCTTAAGCCTTGATAAGCGGAGTAAAGGCTCTCCTCTGGGGTCTGGCTAGAATCAACGTCAACTTCCTCTGACTGATCATACTTAGCAGTCTGGAATTCAAGGAATTCAGGATACTGCCGTAGAAAGGCAACGTTGATTTGGGCCGGTTTACGCCGGAGCACCTCTTGCCCGCGTTCAGTAATGACAACTGAACCCCTTCGCGGCGAATCAAGCAGGCCGGCTTTCTTCAAATAGGTGCGTGCCCATCCGACTCTGTTACCAAAGATGAATTGCTGTCCGCTCGGCAACAGCTCCTTGCGCTCCTCCGCTGTTAGCTTGAACTCCGCTGCAAGAGTCTCAGTCAAATCCGTCATCCGATGCTCTTTGCCGTCAGAGGCAGCCTTTAGCAAAGGTAGCATTACTGATTGATAATCCGGTATCATGTCCCTCGACTCCTTTACTTCTTATCTTCAGAAACTCTGCAACCAAGTAAATAGGTTTGCAAGTCCGTTTCGTCAACAAACATTATCGCGCCCTTCTAAACTCCTCATGCCTCATCTCTAATCTCTCCCTATCCGGCCAGTCGGACTTGTGACGCGGGAGAATGATCTTATGGTCGTGGAGCTCCTGGAGGCCGTGCCTCAGCATCGGCCCGTCGTGCTCCTCGAGCACGTCGCCACGCACATGTATGATATAGTCGGGATTTATGCCGAGAATGTTGGTGTCAAACGCGGCGTGGTGAATCTTGCAGAGTGAGAGGCCGTTTGGCACAACCGGCTCGCCGTGAGGCTTGCCGTCTGGAATTATATGCGCCGCGTCGAGAAGCTCGCTGTGCTTGATGTGGCAGACGGTGCAGTTGTCGCCGTAGGCGTCGAGCACCATCATGCGGAACGCCTGCTGGTGAAGCCTGGCCCTTGTCTGCGTCGCGACGTATCTTCTCAGGTCTGTCTCGCCGACCGCAGCTGCGGTCTCCTCGACCGCGTCCGGGAAGTAAGCCGCCTTGATCTCCGCAACGACACTGAGCGACTCCGGGTGATCTTCAATGATGTATATCGGGCAGACAGCCTGGTAGCGGCCTGGCCGCACGCTGTGAAAATACACCAGCGGTGTCTTTGTCAGCATTGCCTGCCTGAGTCCGGCGTTGTCACGGTGATGAGGATCGCTTCCGCGATAGCGATAATTGATGAGTCCATCCTTCCCGATGGAATCGTCGTATGGGCCATCGCTGACGGTGGTAATGGATATCGGCATTGTTTCGAATTGCCTCGGCTTCCAAATACCTGTGGGACCCACAAGTGCAATCGTCTCCCCGCCGACCGAGAAGCCGGTCTCGAGCTCCTTCCTCGTAAATATCCCGGCGTTCCGTGAGCTCTCCTTCTCCAGCCACGCGAACAGCGCGGCCCTAACCTGTGATTCATCAAAGCCCAAAAGAAGGCCCTCTTTTTAAACGCAAAGTTCGCAAAGTAACCTTCTTGTTATATGAAAAAATACAACGGGCGCAAAGGACGCAGAGAGTAGAACGATCTTCTTTTGCGATCTTAGCGACTTCTTTGCGCGCTCTGCGGTTAATACCATTTGGCGATGCTGCCGCCGTGATTCGTCCACCAATATTTGCCCGGAAAATTTTAAAGAATGTATCGCACATGACCCGGATAAGCAAACGTCGCGATTAAATTTCCCATCCACCGGCTCTGTCCGGAGTGGAGATTTCACTGAGGAGATCGCCACGTCGTCCCGATCACGCGAATGCGCGATCGGGACTCCTCGCAGTGACAGGTTTGTTCATGAAGGCTAAGTTTGACTTTGTTTTCCCCTTGCGAAAACAGCCTCCGCGAGGAGCTCAGCGCCCTATTAACCTCGCGATGTTCTCCACGAACGGCGGGCGGATTATCCCCCTCTCCGTTATGAACGCGGCGATGTTCAAAGCGGGCGAGACGTCGAACGCCGGTGCGAAAACCGAAATGTCTTCGGGCGCCGAACGGCAGTCGCGGAAGTGCGTTATCTCGTCGGGGTTTCTTTCTTCAATTGGAATGTCGTCCCCCGACTTTGCCGATAGATCGAAACTCGAAGCGGGAGCCGCAATATAGAAAGGTATGTTGTGCGCCTTGCATAGAACGGAAAGATTGTAGGTCCCGATCTTGTTCGCGGTGTCGCCGTTCGCCGCGATCCGGTCGGCTCCGACGACGACGAGGTCCACCTTGAAGTTTTTCATAGTGATCCCCGATGCGCTGTCGACGATCAGCCTGAAGTCGATCCCGAGTTTCTTCAATTCCCAGGCGGTGAGTCTCGCACCCTGAAGGAGCGGACGCGTCTCGTCGGCAAATACTTTAACTTTCTTTCCAGCTTCGTGCGCCGCGCGTATCATCCCGAGCGCCGTACCATAGCCGCCCGTTGCGAGTCCGCCGGTATGACAGTGCGTCAGTATGGTGGCATTATCCGGAATAAGATCGAGCCCGAACTGTCCTATCTTCCTGCATGAATCGATTTCTTCGGCGAGTATCTTATGCGCCTCTTCCAGGAAAACCTCTCCGACGCTTCGTCCCGCGATGTCGAGTCTCCTCAGCCTGGCAAGTATGTTCCGGATGTTGACGGCTGTGGGCCTGGTATCATTGATCTCCTGAAGCGCGCCTTTCAGCCTCGCGTCGATCTCACCTTTCGATCCGAATTCGAAGGCGGCGAGCGCGGCGGCATAAGCGGCTGCTATACCTATCGCTGGTGCACCGCGGATACGAAGCGATTTGATCCACTCGCAAACGTCGCGGTAATTCTTCGATCGCAGGAATTTTTCTTCTAACGGGAGACGTGTCTGGTCGATTATTACGGCCTCGCCATTCTCCCACTTTATAGGGTCGGGTAAATCTTCCGGTTGAGTTCCGGTCCTTAAAGAATTATTCTTTGAACCTTGATAAGTCGATGAAGTCACGGTAGCGCCCCATTATTTCGATGTCGGATAATTCCTTTAAAGCTTCTATACCGAACTTCGCCACCGAGAATGAAGCCATGACGCTTCCGTAAATCACGGCACGTCTGAGATTCTCATCTGAGAGGTCTTCTGTGCGGGCGAGGTGTCCGATGAAGCCGCCGGCAAATGTATCGCCGGCTCCTGTAGGATCATATATATATTCAAGCGGGAAAGCGGGGGCTGAGAACACCGTGCC
The DNA here is from genome assembly GCA_021845665.1 of Bacteroidota bacterium. GTDB lineage: Bacteria > Bacteroidota > Ignavibacteria > Kryptoniales > JAKASW01 > JAKASW01. Next base: position 8,794 of record JAJZVO010000050.1, read on the forward strand.
GTTGGTGAATAGAAGAGCACCGTGCTCGCCCTTCTTTATTATCACGATTCGCGGACCCATCTTCATGATTTGTTTCGCTGCCTTGACCAGGTTCGGTTCTGCGGAAAGCAGCCTCGCTTCCGAATCGTTTACTATAATGACATCGACAAGCTTCAGAGTTCGCAGCAGCTCGTCGCGCTTTCCTTCTATCCAGAAGTTCATCGTGTCACAAATCACGAGCTCCGGCTTCTGCTCCATCGATTCGATGACCCGTCTCTGCAGGACCGGGTCGATGTTGCCGAGGAGGACGTACCTGCTCTTCCTGTAAGCGCCGGGTAGAACGGGGTCGAATTTTTCAAAGACATTCAAATGAGTTTCCAGCGTGTCGCGCTCGTTGAGATCGTAATGATAACGGCCGCTCCAATGAAAGGTCTTTCCGTCTTTCACTACCTGGATGCCGGCGGTGTCGATTCCGCGCGATTCGAGGAACTCGATCTCGGATTTCGGGAAATCGCTTCCGACCACTCCTACGATTCGTATCGGAGCGGTGAAATACGAGGCGGCGGCGGAAATATAAACAGCGCTTCCGCCGGCGACCATGTCTGCGCGGCCGAAGGGGGTCTCGATAGTGTCGAGCGCTATCGACCCGACGACAAGTAAACTCATTTGTTAAACTCCAATGAAGGTGATTTGCGAGAGCTAATTTAACAAGCGCCCAAGGGAATCCCAAATGCCGGGACAAGCGCCCCGGCCCCCGCTCGAGTCTTGGACTTACCGATTGGACAGTCACCCACGAAAACACAGAGTTCTTTTCTCTGTGCCTGCCCGCAGCGTCCCCGCTGACGGATCGAAGTGCTTTCGCCTGCACAGGGTCTCGGCGAACTGGTCGACACACACGTATGGTTCTCTCCTTTCTTTCTCGGCGGCTCTCCCCAAAGGACCTTCGGATAGTATGATTGTTAAACACCTGCCTGGCTTCGAACATTTCACGGAGTTCCAATGAGGCTGGCCCGGAAGTGACCATCCGATGAATCGGGCTGCTACCAACATTGCACAAAGCTTGAATTAGACGCACTGGCTGTTTAACCTGATTGAACGCAGAGCAAGGAGAGTTACATGAAAACACTCAAAGCATTCTCTATTTTCCTGTCAATCCTGCTTGCCGGACTCGCCTTCGGCGGCACCCCAAAGGGGGATAGCAGCAACGAAATCCCCGTCAGATTTTCCCATCCCGATATCATCCGCTATAACCATGACGGCTTCATCATTCACGGCAAACCGGTATTCATTTACAGCGGGAGCTTCCATTACTTCAGGTGCGACCATTCGGAGTGGATCGACCGGCTCGAAAAGATCAAGGCGGCGGGCTTCAACACCATCGAGACTTACGTGCCATGGAACTGGCACGAGCGGACCGAGGGCCATCCCGACTTCGCGCCGCTGGTGAAATTTCTGGACGACTGTAAGGAAGAGGGACTCTACGTAATCGTCAGGCCCGGCCCATACATTTGCGCGGAGTGGAACACCGGCGGCTTCCCCGATTGGCTCGAAGGAAAAGATATCGGCTTCAGGACTGCATCTCCCGCCGATATTAGATGGTCGAAGTACTGGTACGACGAAGTCCTCCCCGTCATCCGCCCTCACCTCATCACGAACGGCGGCTGCGTAATCCTCATGCAGATCGAAAACGAGTACAACTATTTCGACCTGCCCAACAGGGATAAAATCATTTACCTCAAATCTCTCTACGAGACCGCCATGAAGAACGGGATCGACGTTCCGATAATAACATGCTGGACGACTCAGTCGCGCGACAATTCGGACTCGATATTCTCCCAGATCATGGACGCGTGCAATTTTTATCCCGGCTGGAACATCACCAGCACTCTCCCTGCGATCGAGGAAATGAAACGCGAAGAACCCGACTCGCCGCCGATGATAACGGAGCTCCAGGGAGGCTGGTTCTCGAGCGTCGGTGACAAGAGCGTAAGACGTGTGGACGATTTCGGGCCCCATCAGATCACCGCACTGACCGATTATGTGATCGCACACGGATTAAAGGCAATCAACTACTACATGCTGTACGGCGGAACGAACTTCGGCTACTGGGGATCGAAGGATAGGACCACGAGTTACGATTATACCGCCCCCATCTCGGAGCCGGGCGGTCTCTGGGCAAAATACAGGGCGGTAAAATTGATCGGCGATTTCATAAAGCTCGAAGGTCCCCATCTCATCGCCGCGCACGAAGTCAAAGATGGCGCCGAATGTGAGCCGCCGAACGTGGAAACCGTACTTCGCTCGGACGGCCAGACGGGCTTTCTGTATGTCTGGAACAAAAATGACAGGACAGTCGACGCCAAGGTCCGCTTCAGACCTCCGATCGGTTCCGCTGTAACGATAGACATTAAGCTTCGCCCGAGGGCCGCGTACATGCTCCCGGTCGACCTTCCTCTCCCCGGCGGCGGAACTCTCTTCTACACCAACGTTCCCGTGTCCGCGATATCCGAGTATGACGGCAAGCCTCTCATTATTGCGTACGGCAATCCCGGAGACGAGGCGACCATTTACGCGGGCTCCAGCATGTGCACGGAGGAGATAAAGGATGCAGACCAGCTCTTCAACTGGGATGGAGTGTACATCCTCCTCACCACTGAGGAGAGGGCGGCCGGATCGAGGGTGTTCAGGACTCCGTCGGGGTCGGTCTCACTTGTATCCGGCACTTATCTTGAACTCGATAAGGGAACAACAGGAAAGAAGACTACTGTCAATATCCAAACCAAACCGGGGTTAGACACGTTTTCCATTCTGGCATCGGACAAAGTCGCGTCCGTCTCGGTGGATGGAAAACGGGTTAAGACTAGCGTCGGGGGACGGCCGGCGCCCATGAAATTCTCTTTGAAAACTCCGCCGTTAAATATGCCGAATATCCGGATCGAAAATGTCCGTGCAAAGGCAGACGCGGATGCGCCACAGGCTTCTTCCTGGAAACGGCTGGAATCATCCGGAGATACACTCGCGCCGCTGGAAACCCGGGGAGATTACGAAAGCGGTTACACCGTTTACTCCGGGACATTCTCGACTGTGGCCGATGGGCTTTTGAAGACCGATTACTATTTCGACGACTGGCATTCCGTACTTATAGATGGAAAGGCCGTTCCGGGACTTACAGGCATCGGCAAGGAAAACATCTCAGGGACGAAGATCCCTGCGGGAACACATTCGATCGAAGTCATTTATGAAAACCAGGGATGGCCAAACGGCGGGAACATGGAGGAACATAAGGGACTGAAGTCGATCTCGTTTTCCCACGCGGCGGGGATCGAGCGCCTCGACACATGGAAACATGCAAGGACACCTTCGCCTGTACCGGGCAACGACCCACGCGAAGCGTCGGCTTCCTACGATGACGCACAATGGAGCACGGTCACCGTCGGAAATGGTACCCAGTCGTTCATACAGCCCGACCAGGGATGGTGGTTCAGGACGCATTTGACAATCAGTAATGAGGCGCTCAGCGAGCACGCCTCGCTTACGTTCGGAGCCGTCGACGATAACGCGCTCGTGTACGTTGACGGGAAGCTCGCCGTTACGCACAAGGGATATGACGCTCCATTTACCATACAGCTTGACGGTCTCGCCAGGAAGGGAGACAACGTGATCGCCGTCTACGTCGAGAACCAGGGCGGAGGAGGGGGCATCTGGAAGCCTGTGGTCTTCAGATGGGGAAGTTCGGTCCCGCTGAAAATCGAAATGCGGATCCATCATTCGCTCGGCGGTGCACTCGCCGGCTGGGATAAGCCGGCCTTCAAAGACTCGGACTGGAAAACATCGAAGAACTGGACGGCGGTGCGATCGCAGGACGGGATAACGTGGTACAGAGGAAATTTCACTGTTCCCTCGAAGTCCGGTTGGGTCATTCCGTGGAGGCTCCACTTCATTTCCACCGGAAGCGCACAGATATGGATTAACGGGCGACTCCTCGGGAGGTACTCATCGCGCGGACCGCAGGAAGATTTCTATCTTCCCGACGGCTGGCTTAACATGAACGGGAAGAATTCTGTCGCGTTCGTCGTCCGGCCCGGTGCAGACGGGAATGAGTCCCCGGTCATTAAGGAGGCCTACGTTGCTCCGTACCGGGAATACATTGTGCAGAAACACGAATTGACGGTCACGACGAAGTAGGCCTTGGAAGCTGTGGCGGCGCGGCCATTTGCCCGCCGCCCAATTGTTTAGTCTACCTGAAGAAAATCCCAAGCACACCGAGGAATACGACGGACTCGAGCACCAAGGCGACACCGAGCCTTGAGAAGCTCATCTTCGTTTTGGCGGAGAAGGTCCCCCCGATCACCTGCACCAGCACCGGTATGAAGCCTACGAGAAGCCATGGACTAAACAGGTTCAGCACGGCCGCCGAAATCAGGATCGCCACCAGGAAGACGTGATAGCCCACCGTCATGGCAAGAGCCTTCTTTGCTTCGCCTTCCCACTTCCCCTTATTTTTCAGGAACTCGATTCTCATCTTCACGTAGAAGACGCTGCTTCCGAAGAAAAGGAAATTCATCAGGAAAAGTTCTGCGGCTATCGAATTAAGCTCCCCCGATACGACGTAGTAAGCGGCAGGCGCCGTGAGCGTAAGGGCGACAACGATCTCCAGTTCATTTATAAAAGAGCGCTGCTCCCTGTCGAGAAAATTATTCACGCTCACGGTAAAGAGAAGTATCTCGATGGCGCCAAACACGATAAGCCAAAGACGCCCGGCGAGGATCACGGGCGCCAATCCCATCAAAAATGCCGGGAGAGCAAGTCCTGCCACTTGCCGGAATTCGTTCCGGTCCGGCGGCTTTTTGCGCTTTACAATCCGGACTATTGGATGATGCACGACGTAGAGAAGCGCAAATGCAAGAAAGAAATCGAAGAACCATCCTGAAAATCGCGTGGCGATTGCACCCGACAGCATGGGGACTATCCACATTGCCCATGCGCCGTGCTCCTTAGGTATGAATTCCCTGAGAGTCATAGATCGACGCCTTTCCGTGAAGCAAAATTGATGCGCGGGATATCCGCCTGAGCCGGCGAGAGAATTTCAGCCGAGCCTTCGAATACCCTTTTCTCTTCCAGCACAAAGTGTTTCTCGAGTTCCTCTCTAAGAACAGCGAGAACACTTGCGCGCGTTCCCCAATTATCGGTCGGCACGGTAGCCAGGAGCTCGTCAGACGAACGAAGGAATTCGAGGTGCTGCCTGCCGGATCCCATCGAATGAGCCGTCGTCCAGGCGCGAAACAAGCGGGAGGAGAAATCTCTCTTCGGCTTCCTGGTGCAGTTCGAGAAACCTGAACACAGTGGAGATTTTGTTTTCCATGTCGTGAGACTCATCAGGGGTGATGCTTGCAGCATGGCAGAGTCGTCCGACTTCGTCGAGAAGCCTCGCGTGCTCCCATTTCAGACGCTCGATCGGTTGAATGGAATGTTCATCAGAAGGCATGGCTAATCGAACCGAGGCTCCTGAACAGGACCAAATACTCATTGAAAGTTATTGAATTCTGCCAGAGTCCCGCCAGCACCGCGACCCCTACGACGCCAAAATAGATCCCGAACAGGAGCAGTGCGTACTTATTTTGAGATAACCCTTTCCTACCTGACCGGGCCGACATGTTCAGAGTGTTGTTCACGGGACACGCTTCGACGCATGAATAGCATGTGTTGCACTCCGCGGAGCTCACAGAGTCAAGCTTGTCTACGGGAAGTCCGGACGGGCACGCCTGTGAGCAGAGACCGCAATCGATGCATGACTCCTTCACCCTTCTTATTTTCAGCGGGCTGACGAGGCTCGCGATTCCGAGAAGAGCGCCGTAGGGGCAGGCATAACGGCACCAGAAATTCTTGTAGAACAAAGATAGTGCTATCAGAAGACCGATTATCACAAGCGAGAATGTCGAGATCTGAGCGAAGAACATATACATCTTGATATCCGCGGCCTTGTTGAAATCGGAATGAATGAAGGAGCCGAGCTCCTCGACCGAAAGGGCGGAGACTGAAACGAAAAAGAACGCGAGCAGGATATACTTGAGCGACCGCAGCGGGACATCGACCCATTTGGGGAAAGCGAAGTTTCTTCCGAAAAGCTTCGCGCCGAATTCATACAAGGACTCGGAGATCAATCCCACCGGGCAAATCCAGCTGCAGAAGCCCTTCTTCATGAGAACAGAAATCAAAATTGCCGCGACAAAGATGAAGAAACCGGCGGGATGAATATGGTTCACTATGCCCGTGAGAATGAAGTACCTCACGCTCATCAGCGCGCTGATAGGCAGGAAGCCTTCCACTCCGGGAGGCCGCGTTACGGTCGAAGGTCCTCCGTTCACGAGCGCGTTCATGAAGAGATAGAAATCCACTCCTATCCAGATCGTAATAAGGAGAAAAAAGAGCTGGACATAACCCCTGATGTCGGGTCCTCCTTTTCTCATAAAGCTCCTGTCGGTGATCTTCTTGATTTGCCTTCCATCCTTGAGCCTCACGGTTCTGACTGGAGGCACGGGAGTTTCGGATAATTTTGTCCTATATAAGCCCATAAAAGTTACGGAAGCCTCAATTTTGTCCGAAGCTGTTTGCTGCCGGTGATTTCCTTCGATATGTCGGCGATAGTCTTGTTGGCAAGCATCTGGTAGACGCGATCCCGCAGCGTTCCCCACTCAGAATGGACCGGGCATGGATTCTTGCTGGAACATTCGGGAAAACCTAGGACGCAGGAAGTAAGAAAGTCGGTCCCGTCAATCGCGTCGACGACGTGAAAGAGCGCGATCTCATCCAGGGATTTCGCGAGCTTGAATCCTCCGCGCGGTCCCTTCTGCGATTGAAGCACTTTGTGCTGGACAAGGAGCTGGAGCGTTTTACCGAGGAATGGCATCGGTATATCAAGTCGTTCACTCATCTCTATTATGTTCGTGAACTTGTTCTCCCCCTGCGCAGACATATAAAGGACCGCCTGGAGCGCGTATTCACATTGCCGGCTAAATATCAGAGACATATATCAGACATTTCTATCTGAAATGTAGAGTTGATCGCAGGTAAAATCAAGTTGAAAAACAGCAGCACTCTTCGGCATCCGTCCCGGATTTTCACCAATTTGGTTAGCAGTGTTGAAGGAGCCGGTGGGCAGCGTAACAGATGACGACATCGATACAAAGATGTGGAGTTACCACCTGGTCCGAAGTGTAGTTCGATCAGACATTAACATAAACAGCCGGTTTATCTTTGGAAGTGTGAGACAAAAGTGTTAAAGTTGGAAGATCAGGAAAATCAAGAAAAACGGGAAATGCTGGCGCACCAGACCTCACTGACGAAACCGTTAGCTGTTGGACAAGCAGCCGAAATTTGCCGCGTCACACCAAGGACCATAAACAACTGGATCAGAGCTGGCAAGCTCAAAGCATATACCACGCCGGGGGGGCATTTCAGAATTTGGCCGTCTGATCTCAGAAAATTTCTGAAAGCGCACAATATGGATATCAACTTCGAATTCCGGGGGGAACATCGAAAGAAGATACTGATTATCGACGATGATGAGAGTTATGCCGAAATGACTCGGGAGGTATTGCGCGAAAGAATCGACAACTGCGAAATTACGATAAGCCATGACGGCTATGAGGCGCTGATACTTCTTGGCGAATTCAAACCGGACCTCGTGCTGCTGGATCTAATGATGCCGGGAATAGACGGATTCAAAGTGCTCGAACTCATCAGCAATCGGCAGGCGACTCACCAGATGAAGGTCCTCGTTCTGTCAGGCAACCTATCCGCCGCCGCTGTAGAACGGCTCAAACGATCACGGGCAGATCATTGGCTGGCCAAGCCCGTGTCAGTCGCCGAACTTCTTCATTCGGTTCTGAACCTCCTGACGAGTGAAGGACTTGGCGGGAGAGGCCTTTCTTGAGCCACTTGAGCTTCATCATCTCTGCCATCTTACTCTTCTCCCATCCCGCCCAACACATCATTCCATTAAGTGAAGCCGTTAGTATGGTACCGAGGGATTCGGTATCATCGAAGACGCGCACGACCGTTACCGTAACAGGAGTCGTCACCGTTCCTTCGACTAGAACCGACGGCACTTTGGTGTCGTTCATACAAAGTCACGATGCAGGAATTCAACTTTTCAAATACAATTACAGCGGCCCCACGCTCTTTATCGGGGACAGCGTGCTCGCAACCGGGAAGCTCGGCATTTATTACGGTCAGGAAGAAATCGACTCACCGCAGATAGACATAATAAAGCGAGGCATCAAAGTGACGCCGATCGAAGCTTCCGTGGAGCAAATCAGCAACGGCACGTACCATGGAATGCGTGTCACGTGTAATGGTACCATCGTCTCCATGAAATACCACCCCAACGGGCTGTCGATCCACTTCGTCGGCCGGACGAGGGACACCACGACTGCCTATCTGGATTTCAGGATGGACCCGCAAACTGATGTCACCCAGTTCCATGATGGAGATAAGGTATTATTAACAGGAATCTCGACGAGGTTTTCTTACGATAAACCGTTCACAGACCGTAACGACCTTCTCCTGAGGTCATCGTTCGACATTCACGTTCTGCCGGAGAGCTTCTTCGATCGGTATTCCGGACAAATAGACTTCTTTCTCGTAATAGCAACACTGATCGTTGTCACACTGGGAGGCTTCACGGTGCTGCTTCGACTCAAGGTAAAACAGAAGACAAGACAGCTCGAAGGGCAGACCACGATACTCAAACTTTTTTCCGACAGCGTGGCCGAATTGACTGGGGTTCTCAACCGCGACGATATCCTGACATTGGCGCTCAAGAGAGCACATTCGCTGGTCGGGACGCGATCGGTAGTATTCGCCCAAAACGTTGACCCGGATAAAGGTGCGCGTCTCACCGTGTTCGTGATGAAAGACGATAACCCGGTGACCGAGACGAAACTTCTCGGGACTAGCGACATTTCCAAGCTTATAGGCGACATCCCTGATGCTGGAGCACGCTGGAACACGACGATCGATAAGCTGTTTCCGATTGCGGAGGCGAATAAAGGCGAATCGTTCAAGGAGTTCCTGAATAGTCATTTAGCGGAAAGATGGCTGAGCGTTGCGGCTCCGGGAAAAGACTTGCTCGTGATCTTCGATCACCCCGCTCCCATCTCGAACAGCATTCCACGCGAAATCATAATGTCGTACGTTATCCACGTTTATTCCGCGTATCGGGCAGCCGAACTCTTCGATCTGGCGAAGGAACAGGGCTCGGCGCTCGAGAGACTTTACAACAACTCGGTTTTCGGGCTGATGACGATTTCCGCAGAGGGAAGAATACGGACAGCCAACAGGATCGCCATGCTAATGTTCGAGGACGATGCAATGGCAGGCAAGAAAGTCACAGACTACCTGACTGCCGAAGGTGCCGACCGCTTTGACGATCTGCTGTCAGGCGTCGCTTCCGCGTCAGAGGAGAAGTTCGTCAGGTTCGCGGCAGAAGCGAAGAAAGGCCGCGGGACAAGAGACGTGGAATTCGCCCTCCAGTTCGATCCCTCATTGCGGATTTTTTATGCCACCGTCCAGGATACGAGCGATAGACACTACTACGAGGACTTTGCGGCTAAAGAGAACAAGATTGAGACTCTCGAGAAGCTGGCGTCCTCCCTTACTCACGATCTGAACAACATAATCGGCAGCATAACCGGGTACGCTTCACTTCTCAAGAGGAAACTCCCTGTCGAGTCAAAAGAGTACCACTATGCCGACATCATAGAGAACTCTTCTCGCAAAACCACGGAGCTCGTGAGAGAAGTCCTGGGATTCGCCCAGGTGGACGCGAAAAGCCTGGAAGTCGTAGACCTCAATCAGTTTACAGGAGAGGTTAGCGCCGATTTCAAGAAAACCCGCAGCGACAAATATTCCATTCTTACGATCCCTTTCAATAGACCGGTCTACTCGCGGGTAGCCACCTCTCAGATACGACAGGTGATCTTGTCTGTCCTCGCCAATGCGGCGGAGTCAATGGAAGGCGGTGGATCCATAGTTTGTTCGATAGGCATCGGAGATGTACCGGGATCTGCCCCTTCATACGTAAAGAGAGGGCCGCACTGCTATATAGAAATTGAAGACCACGGTCTCGGCATGGACGACGCGATCAGGCGCAGGATTTTCGAGCCGTTCTTCACGACAAAGAAAGTGAAGAAATATACCGGGCTGAGCCTAAGCATGGCTTATAACATAGTGAAGCACCATAACGGATTCATCAGTGTGGATTCGAAATCCGGAACCGGTACGAAGGTGAGGATATTCCTTCCCTGCTATTCCGAGCAAGTAAAGGTCACAGAGAAGAGGCGGGAAGCGGAGTTCTCCTACGGAGAAGGGACAAAGATACTGGTCGTCGATGATGAAGATGGTGTTCGCCAGCTTGCCTCTGATATTCTCCTGGAACACGGCTACAGTGTCGTGACCGCCAACGACGGTACGCAAGCCCTTGAACGCTTGAAATCGAACCCCGACATCAGACTCGTGATATTGGATATGGTCATGCCCGGGATGGGCGGGAAGGATACCTGCATCGAAATCAAGCGAACGCCGAACCCGCCGAAAGTGCTCATATGCACGGGGTACAGCGAACTTGCCGACCTCGAGAGCATACTCGGGAAACACGCCGACGGGCTTCTACAAAAGCCTTATAACACGAACGACATGGCGAGCGCCGTCGAGAATCTTCTAAGTTACACCTCCCAGTAGTATTTGCGCCCGTGCGGCACGCGCAGGACCTGGCGATGTGCGATTTTGAACGTCCCCAACTTGTCAGTTCCACCATTCGACACGCAAGGTCCCGCTCCTGAAGCGATTTCTGAGGGACGCTTGAAAGCCTTCCTCAAAACCGTCGCAAAACACCAAACAAAGTTTTTGTTGAAGTCAATTCTCAAGCTAAATTCCTTGACTTTCCTCAGGCTTGAGGATAATTTGCAAACCGACTCTCCACCGGATGGAGGCGGAGGATTGGTCGTAGAGCTCAATCGAATCATATCTGGCAAATGTACCGTTTTAGGATCTGCATTTCGAGTTTAAGTCCTCTTACCGAATGCACCGAAATGGCGAATTCTTCAAGATAAAAGGGAGGAGTGTCAATGGGATACACTGATGCTTTCGTTTCAGAGGACACTAAGGCACAATCTAAGTGGGGCGGCCTTACAGTGCGGCGTCTGTATACGAAAAAAGGAGTACATCCCTTCGACGAGATCAACTGGGAAAAAAGAACAGCGTTGATCTCGAGTGAAAAAGGGGAAGTAATATTTCAGCAGGATAACGTGGAAGTTCCGGATTTCTGGAGCATGACCGCCACGAACGTAGTGGTGTCCAAATATTTCCACGGACAGCTCGGTACGCCTGACCGAGAGAACAGCGTGAAACAGCTTGTAGACCGTGTAGCCCGCACCTTCACAAAATGGGGAATTCGCGGTGGATACTTCGCTTCGAGTGAAGACGCCTCCGCCTTCTATGATGAGCTGACATTCCTGCTGGCCAACCAGTACGTCGCTTTCAACAGCCCCGTTTGGTTCAATGTCGGTATAGAAGAGAGGCCCCAGTGCTCGGCTTGCTTCATTAATTCGGTCAAAGACACGATGGAGTCGATACTCGATCTTGCAAAGACCGAAGGGATGCTGTTCAAGTGGGGAAGCGGTACCGGAACGAATTTCTCGAGCCTCCGCTCTTCGAAGGAAAAACTCTCGGGCGGCGGCACGGCCTCCGGTCCCGTGTCTTTCCTTCGAGGTTTCGATTCTTTCGCCGGCGTGATCAAATCGGGCGGCAAGACACGCCGCGCCGCAAAGATGGTGATACTCAACGCCGATCACCCCGACATCCTCGAGTTCATCAAGAGCAAGTCCGACGAAGAGAAAAAAGCGTGGGCGTTGATCGAGGCAGGCTACGACCCGGGCTTCAACGTGCAGGGCGGTGCTTACGACTCTGTGCAGTTTCAGAATGCCAACCACAGCGTTCGAGCTACCGACGATTTCATGCGGGCGGTACTCGAAGACAAAGAGTGGAACACGAAAAACGTCCGCGACGGCAAACCGGCAGGGACATACCGCGCGCGCGAACTGATGCGCGAGTTATCCGATGCCGCGTGGATCAGCGGCGATCCGGGAATGCAGTTCCACACCACCGTGAACAGCTGGCACACCTGCCCCAACACCGCACCCATCAACGCTTCCAATCCATGCAGCGAGTACATGTTCCTTGACGACAGTGCCTGTAACCTCGCTTCGCTCAATCTGATGAAGTACAGGAAGGAAGACGGCGCGTTCGACGTCGAGTCGTTCCGGCATTCAGTTGAACTCACAATCACTGCCCAGGAAATAATCGTCGGCAACGCAAGCTATCCTACCAAGGCCATCGAAAAGAACAGTCACGCATTCCGGCCGCTCGGAATCGGTTACGCCAATCTCGGTGCGCTTCTGATGTCGCTCGGACTTCCATACGACAGCGACGGCGGCAGAGGATATGCCGGCGCGATTACGGCGCTCATGACGGGCGAAGGTTACAGACAAAGCGCCCTCATCGCTAAGACTATGGGCACCTTTGATGGATACGAAGTGAACCGGGAGCCGATGCTCGGCGTGATAAGAAAACACAGAGCTCATGTCGATAAGATCAAAGCGAGCGCAATACCGGAGTATCTCCTGGAATCCGCAAAGACCGTCTGGGACGATGCCCTTACGATAGGAAAGGAATACGGCTATCGCAATTCACAGATTTCCGTGCTGGCACCGACGGGGACGATCGGATTCATGATGGATTGCGACACAACCGGCGTCGAGCCCGATATAGCTCTCGTCAAGTACAAGAAACTTGTCGGCGGCGGCTACATGAAAATCGTGAACAACACCGTTCCTCTTGCCTTGAAGACCCTGGGATATTCCGACGGACAGATCGACGAGAACGTTAAGTATATCGACCAAAATGGCACAATCGAAGGCGCTCCACATCTGAAAGAAAAACACCTTCCGGTCTTCGACTGCGCGTTCAAGGCAGTCAACGGAGACCGCTCTATTCATTACATGGGTCACATCAAGATGATGTCGGCGGTGCAACCGTTCCTTTCGGGCGCGATATCCAAAACTGTCAACCTTCCGACCGAGGCCACGGTGGAGGACATCGAGCAGGCTTACGTCGAAGCATGGAAGCTTGGCCTCAAGGCGATCGCAGTATATCGCGACGGCTCCAAGAGGACACAGCCCCTCAACACCAAGAAGGAAGACGGTTCTAAAGAGGAAAAGGCGGTCTCGGCGACGCGCGTGAGCAGAAGAAGGCTCCCCGACGAAAGAAATGCCGTGACTCACAAGTTCAGCATCAGCGGTCACGAAGGCTACATAACTGTAGGCCTTTACGAGGACGGTACACCCGGCGAGATATTCATAACGATGTCCAAGGAAGGATCGACGATAAGTGGTCTTATGGACGGGTTCGCGACCGGAATCTCACTAGCCCTCCAGTATGGAGTGCCCCTGAAGGTGCTGGTCGACAAATTCAGCCATATGCGTTTCGAGCCGTCCGGCTTCACGAACAGCAAGGAAGTCCCCATCGCCAAGTCGGTACTCGATTACATCTTCAGATGGATGGGATTGAAATTCCTTCCGCGTGAAGAACAGCCGGCATCGGTGGTGGTCGACTCGATAGCGGCGGAACCCAAGTCGGAGCAAAAGAGCGAGTTCAGCATTACGCTCGAACAGACCGAGAAGAAGGTCTTCCAGGAACAAGCCGATGCGCCTCCCTGTCATGAATGCGGATCGATCATGATAAGAAGCGGCTCATGCTACAAGTGCCTGAACTGCGGTTCGACGAGCGGCTGCTCCTGATCCACAGCCGGTTTCAATTCAAAGCCGTTCCGATCGCTTCAGGACGGCTTTTTTTATTCCCCCGCCGTTCATATCATTGAAATTGAAAATAAAACTCTCGACGAAATCAGAAACCAACGGATGCAAACGAAATGGCGATCAATACGTTCATAGCTCTGCTACTCTTCATGGCGCCTCCTCAGGCCAAAATAACGAAGGCCCCCTTCCCTGAGCCGAAGATAATCAGCCACCTCCTCAGCTGGGGCTACACAGCTGTCGACCATCCCCGCAAGGTCGAGGCAATAATCATACACTCTTCATACAATGCGTTGACCGCAGACTCATTCAGCGTTGCCGGGGTCATCCGCGAATACAAGGAATACGGCGTTAGTCCGCATTATCTCATCTCACGGGATGGAACCATATACCAGCTCGTGAAGGACCGGAATATCGCCTACCAGGCAGGAAAGAGCCGCCTCCCAAACGGGATCACGGATGTAAATGCGGTATCCATCGGAATCGAACTCATCAACACGCCGCACGACTCTCCAACCGCACAGCAGTACAATTCGCTGGCTTCCCTGGTGGCATGGCTCGAAAGCAAGTACCCCGTGAAATACGTTCTCGGACATAAGGACATAGCCCCCGGGAGAAAAACCGATCCGTGGAATTTTGACTGGAAGAAATTCGACGGGATGCTGCAGGAGCAGAAACGAATGAGGTAAATGAAAGCCGATCACACATGGCCGGGATAAGCACCCGGCCGTTTCAATATTCTATTGGTCCAACAATCCCCGAAGGGTCCTGCCGACGTTATTCCGTTGTTCCCTTGCTTCTTCCACCGGTGGCAGATACCGGTCGGCCCGCTCTCTTCCATTTGATTCCCCGTTTGTCGAACTCGGCGAAGAGCTCCTTATTGCCGACGAACTGGACTGCATCCCATCCCATTTTCTTTCCGCCGGCCACATACTCGGCGATATCGTCGACGTAGAAATGCTCTGCAGGAGGGACACGGGTGAATTCCATGACCGCACGGTAAATTTTCTCTTCAGGCTTCACTGCGCCGACTTTATGCGAAAGCACGAGCTTGTCGAAGAGCTTCAGGAATTCATTCTTGCGCCATCCGAATCGCTCGTGGATATCGTTCGTGTTTGAAAGAAGCACGAGCCTGTAATTCTCCTTAAGAACGGGAAGCACGGCAACAAGGTCTGCATTTACACTGAACATGTCCGAATAAATCCTGATGAGTTGTTCCTTACCCACCTTATGATCGAGCACACCGAGAAGAATCTCCGTGAACTGGTCTGACGACATTTCACCGCGCTCATATTTCCTGTGGATATCGTAATTGTCCCTGTAGTACTGCGCGAACTTCTCGCCCAGCCCCTTTTCGATTTTGTCCAACTTCTCCAAGATTACCTTGTAGTCGAACGGCAGCAGCACGTTGCCAAGATCGAATACCATAACTGAATATTTCTGATCCATTTCCTGATTACTCTCCGAAGATTTTAGTGATCGGGCCCTGTTCGCCGATCCATACTGATTGACTTGTTAGAAATTGTTGTTTAGTTTTCTGTGAGGTAGCGATTATCAATGATAAATAATACAAACGATCCGCATAAATTGGAAATAGGAGGCATCGTCTTCGTTCTCCTTATTTGCTCAATTGCAAGTGCGCAATCCATCAACCCAGAATCTCCGACAACACGTTTTGATTCAACCGCAGTGTGGCATCCGCCTGCCGACTTCAGGAAGGCATTTGATTCTAGGTGCGATACACTACGGGGTACCGCCTTTCAGGATTGTTTCCTGAAACTGATGAGAAAAATGGGGGCAACGCGGGAAGCGCTCGGTTTTGCCGAACTGACCGACACGACCGGTTACGTTCGTCGCCTTGTCAATGCGGGAACAGTCGACATTGCCTATGTGTGTTACCCCTTTCGCGCGAATGAAAATTATGGAGTAACTCTTGTTAACGGTCGACCCGGCATGATCGATGTGGACGACTTTCAGTATGTCGACCTCACGTTGCTCAAGAAAGACACAACCTATCTGAACATCTTGAATGATTTTCCGGATGCCGCTGTCTGGCCGGGGGACAGGTATCTTTTTGACCAACCTGGTTATAAGACTCTGCCTGACGGCGGGCAGCGCTTCATCGTTGAATATATGCTCAAGAACGGCTGTCACGCGTGTGCCAACTTAGCGGCTGTGAGCTTCGCATTCGATTTCGACAGCGCGGGTAATTTCATAGGTACGCGCCTTGTCAGTGTGACAAGGTTGGGGCAATGACAGGCGACGAATCTCAATCCAGACTGTAACCTATCTCTAGGCTAATGCCCGTCGTCCCAGGCAGCAGGCGTGAAGACGCTCCGACGGAAATCTCCCTGCTACGGCTGTATATGTCCCTGGAAATCTTTACGCTGGCGGTCAACGAACCATTGGCTTTCCAGCTGCCCAGCAAGAAAAGACGGGCACCGTCTCCGTAGAGGACTGTAAACTCGGCAACATGAGGCAGATCCTTTTCGACGGTGTAAAAGGCAGCAGAGTATGAGTCTGTTCTATAGAAACAGATTCTGGCGGCAAGCTCAATCCTTCCTGGATTCCAACCGGTATCGATGACCAAGAGCTCGCCTTTCTCACCGGACGATAGATAATTCCGCTCGATTCTTGATCTGAACGAGAAAGGTGCCGAAAATTTATGCCTGAAATCCAACCTAACCGTTTGTTTGGAACCTGCGATCACCGACAAGGCGGCTGGAATATCCACCGCCGGTATATACGAATCTTCCTTCGTCTTATATTTATAACGAATGTAAACAAGCGTGCTCGATCCATCGGACCTGTTTTTCCGACGCAATGTCAAATACGAGTCGGCAAAGATTTCTTCCCCATCCCGTTCGGGCTTGCCGGAGCGCGACTTGATTGCAAACCTATCGTAATAGAGACCGAACTTCAGAAAATCGGTCGCGTGCATTGTGGTGCCGATATAGACGCCGCTTTCGAGCGCGGATGGAAAGCTTTCTGAAAGAGGCCCGCTGTAGTTTTGAAGAATCCTCGATCTCAATTCGCGCAACCCCAGTGCAAACCTGGCATCGCCGTAATCGACGCCGAAGGTGGCATTGTACGAAAACGCTTTGTCGTAGAGGAGTTCGCCAGCAAAAGAGATATCGTCGAGTCTCAGTCTCGTGAATGATTCAAGTGCAATAGACCGGTTCAGGTAGTCGTTTTGGAACTTATGGTCGTAGGAGAAGAGCGTGCCGGAAACCCCGGCGTTCAACTCTGGAGACTCATAACGCAAGATTCCGCCGGCAATTTGCTCGAGAAGACTTTCACGGGGCGATTGTGATGGGAGGTGCAAACCCGAATAGTCCACGGACGTGACCGAGCCAGAATCGCTCACTACGGCGGAGAGACTCTTGCTCGAACCGAACACCGTAACCCGAAAAGGACCTGCTGGCAACTCGAATGCGACTCCTCTCATGAACTTGTTTTCGCCTTTGGATTGATAAGGCTTCAGAGAATTAGATCGCGACGTGAATAGCGGTGTTACCGCACCGGCAGATTTCGAGATCATGCCGCCGCGCGAGAATAGCAAGCCGTTCCCCAGACTCAGCGTATAATCGCCTGCCACGATGTCCGAGAAACACCACAGACGTCCAATCCGAAGCGACAGTGAATAGAAATCCGCATAGCTCGATTCTCCCGGATCCTTGTCTGTTACGGCAAAGGCTTTGAAGTCGCCGTAAACAATATTGAACCTCTGGAAATTCATTACGCCGTATTCGCCGTACGACTTCTCAAAAAGTGGCGATCTTTGCAGTGAAACGCTTGCGTACGACATCACATTCAGGTTTAGTGTGCTTCGCATCGATATCACAGCCCGCCGCCTGAGCGATGACAGGATTTCGGTCGTCATCCCTTCTATATGGGAAAGATCATCAAACCTGCGGATGATCCCATCTCTCTTCCTGAAAGAGACGATCGAAGCGGCGCAAGTGGTACTCATTTCGGGTATCGAGAGGAGCTCATATTCCGAGGCCTCGTTGAGATCTACGGGGACAAACGTGTCGGCGACATCATCGGAATTCGTCAATACCGATTCGAGTATGTTTTCGTCTATGGCCTCTTCCTCGGCAGACTGTGCCGCGCAAATGCCAACTCCGAACGCCGACACAACGATTATCGAACAGACTATTCCGCGCATCCAGCCCCCGCCGTTACGTCTCCTGCATTCTTCTTTTATCTCCCCTTCAGTGAATTTCTATATTTCTGTATTTGTTCAAATTCTGAATTCCCATCGTTGCCGAATTCGAGAGAGACGCTGAACGAGTGTGTGGCCCCGAGTATCCGGTGGTACATGCCGCCATATCCTATTTCGAATCGGGAAAACCTGAGCGACAGCCCGGCATTGATCGAATTCGCACCGCTTGCCGTCCCGGTCCTGAAGGTTATGAAATTGAACGGAGAGTATTCAGCCGCTATTCTCAATGCAGATGGAAAACCGATCTCTCTGTAGTAATCAAGTCCGATGTTCAGTTTTTCAGAGACGTAAGCGACTCCTGCCGCGAGGGCCTGCGGAAGCGGATCGTTCGATAAAGTCATAGTGCACGAATTTAGATTCGTGACACTGAATCCAGTAGAAAGATTTTCCGACACAAACACCCTCGCTCCAGCATCGATGCTCAGCGCGAGGCCGGACCCATAATCTTTTATAAATAAATGATTGAGGTTCGCATTCGAGCCCAAGAAGAGAAAGTCGTAGACAGGAAGGGATGAATTGAGGCTAAACACGGTTTCGCGATAGAGTTCAAACCCGAAAGTGTGAACGGCAGCCGCGTAGTTTATGCCGAAGGAATTATTGCTTATGGAAATACCGGTCGATTTTATTTCCTGCAAACCGAAAATGGCGGGAGAAAAGAAAGCATCGATCTGACTTGTCTCTGAGGACCGTGCCGGGTTGTAATAGAAAGACCATGCCCCATCGCCGAACGCGGTCAATGCACCCGAAGCGCCGAGCGCGCGGGTACCGAGAAACCTTCTTTCAAATCCGGCAAATGCCCGGTTCGACAAGCAAAAGGAGAACAACAGCATGATCACGGCAAATGCCAAATGCCTTGGAGTGCTCAAGCCTTCTATCCTTCTTTTTCAATGAAGCTATAAAGAAAATGCGGATCAGGCTTTAATGCGATTGTTAGTTTTGTCCTACGGTGAACCGGCTGATGAACCAAAGGGGAGCCCCAGGTAAAATTCCCAGGGCTCTCCGATCTCTATCACTAGATCAATTCAGGTACTTGGCGTATGTAGACTGGTGTGCCTGATCTACTATCGAGAGCTTCTGTAGGATTGCCTTATCCGGATATCCCACAAGAGCGTTTGCTATTTCCTGGTACTTAGCATCGAAGAAAACTCTGATCAGGGTGCTCCGCGTCCCCGATTGCAAAACCAGGTTTGCTATGCTATTCAGCGCTTTCGCGATCGTTGCCTGAGCGCTGTCCCGCTGAGTGCTCAGCAAATCTATCCCGTTATATTCGTATTCGTAAAACGCTTTCCTGAAAACATCGTATTTACCTGAAAGGACTTCATTCACGAGTGAATACCTTGAATAGCTTCCGGATGATGTCGGCTGCCATCCTTGTGAATATGTCGAGTTTTGACCCTGCGCCACTATGTTCGAGGCATCCTGGAAATATTTCGTTCCGCCCATGGGATCGTATGAATCGTAATCGAAACCGAGGATCATGTACATATAATAGTCTATGAAACCGGTGAGCGAGTTGAAATGGAACTGGTCATGAAGAAGCGGCTGGCCTTTCGTATACGCAAATTGCCAGGCATTATCCATGACGCGCAGCATTGGGGAAACGCTGCTCGACTTGTAAACGGGGCGCTGGCTTCCTACGAATGCCTGCGCGGTATAAACACCGTTAGATCCGGACATGAGATAAATATTCATAGTGACCTGTATCTTCGGCCCCCTGAAGTCCTGTCCCGTCCACTGGTAAGTGTTAATGTAATTCTGGATCGCGGGTCCAAGATCCGTTACATTCTCTCTATCCGTGCCGCCGAGGGCGTCGTAGTTCAATGTGACAGTAGCATTGATCTCCTGTGCAGCTGCAATGGAGAAAGAAGCGAAAGTTAACAGCAATACGAGCCATTTCATGTGTCGTTCCTCCGCGTCCAATTTAGCTTCAGCCTGCCAACAAGGCAACTAATTGCACCCTACCTGCCAGCTATGAACGAAAAATAATATAACATGAATCTCTTGCCAAAAAGGGGCGATCTCCTTACTTTTATCGGAAATTTGTGGCAAGTGATTATGATGAACAAAACAAATAAGGAGGAATTAATGCCGAGAACTTTAAAGATTGCCGGAATCCTGGCAACTGCTGCGGTGCTGCTTGCCGGCTGCTCAAAGAGTTCCAGCCCAACTTCTGCTTCTTCAGCAAACGCACCAAATCTCTCCGCTCCGGTTTTCAAAGGACCAGGAACGAACGCTGCAGGGGCGGACACAAGTTATGGGGCTCTGACAGTGAACGGTTTGGCCGCAACCTTCAGCGGTGTTTCGGCCGGATACACTGCGCTCTTCACTCAGGCGGGAACTCCGAAGCAGTCCGGCAGCACGTGGACGTGGTCAATCAACGGTTCAGGATACACCATTACATTCAGCGCCACGAAGAGCGACACCACATACCAGTGGACAGACATCATTAATGGCAACTACCAGGGGACGTCCTACAGCAACTGGACAGCCTTCGCGGGTGCTGAAACCGAGAGCGGGTCGAACGGCAATTGGACATTATATAACCAGAACGCAAAAACCATGTTCGCACAGGTAAGCTGGACGACAGATGCCAGCGGTAACCTGACAGGTAACATTGTGACCTATGATTCCACCGGTGCTCAATCCGGGAAATATGTGTTCGTTAATGACAAGGATAACAGCGGTTCGCTCGAACAGTACACCACGGGAACCAATCCGATCCTGAAAGTTGTCTGGACCTCAAGCGGCACAGGCCAATGGTGGGAATATGACGATCAGGGGGATATAATAAGGTCAGGCAGCTGGTCTTGATCTGTCATAGGTAGAAATTGAAGAGATGCTGTTGGTAGCCGTCCGGTTCATCGGATGGCTACTTTTGTGAGACAGCCTCTTTTCTTCGCAGCCCAGAACTACCTGTTCTACTTCTTTCCTCCGGCTTTCTTATCATCGTCTCTTGAGAGGAACGGCGTCAGCAAATCTATCGGCACCGGGAAGAATGTCGTGGTGTTGTTCTTAGTCGCAATCTCCGACATTGTCTGGAGGAACCTCAATTGAACCGCGGTCGGGAATTCTCCGATGACTTTTGCGGCATCCGCAAGCTTCTGTGATGCCTGGAACTCTCCTTCTGCGTTTATGACCTTCGCCCGACGATTTCTCTCGGCTTCAGCCTGGCGCGCCATGGCGCTCTGCATCTCGACCGGAAGGTCGATTTGTTTCACTTCAACGTTCGCTACTTTTATACCCCATGGCTCGGTGTGGCTATCGATTATGGACTGCAGCTCCTTGTTGATTTTGTCCCTCGCAGAAAGAAGCTCATCCAGGTCTGACTGCCCGATCACGCTGCGCAGCGTCGTTTGCGACATCTGGCTTGTCGCGAATAAATAATCCTCGACCTCCACGACAGCCTTTCGTGCTTCCATCACCCTGAAATAAATCACCGCGCTCACCTTCACCGATACATTGTCCTTCGTGATTATGTCCTGAGGTGGAACGTCGAGGGCGATCGTCCGGAGGCTGATGCGTACCATCTTATCGATTATCGGTATCAGGATTATCAGGCCGGGGCCTTTAGATTCGATGAGCCTTCCAAGTCTGAATATCACTGCGCGTTCGTATTCCTTCAGAATCTTTATCGCGCTGAGCAGGAAGAAAATTACGAAGATTACAATAATAGCTAAGACTGCAGGCATAATAGCCTCCTAATATTTTGGTTTGACTTTAAGAGTCCAGTTTTCAAAAGAGTCTACGACAACGTGATCGCCGGCTTTGAGCTCACGATCGGAAGTTGCCTTCCAGATTTCGCCATGTACGGTGACCTGCCCCGGAGACCCCGGCTTCATATCCGTAATTACCGTGCCGGTTTCGCCAACCATCGCCTCCTGTCCCGTTGCTGGCTTCCGTTGTTGTGCTCTCAATCCGAGCCCTACGACCCAAAGGAAAAAGACCGTTGCCACGAGGACAGTTGTGATTATCAGCGTCAGAGAGATGCTCACGAGCTCAAACGGAGATCGTATCAGCATAATAGATCCCAGAAACATAGAGACCACTCCTCCGATAGCAAGTATGCCATGGCTCACTATCTTTATCTCCGCGACGAAGAGAACGACCGCGAGGATTATAAGGGCCAGTCCGGCATAGTTGACCGGCAGCGTCTGAAAAGCATAGAACGCCATGATGAGGGAAATTGCACCGACCACGCCCGGAAGTATCGACCCGGGGTTGAATAGCTCGAACATGATCCCGAAGATCCCGATCATCATGAGGATGTATGTTATGTTCGGATCGCTGATGACGCCGAGTAATTTATCGCGCCAGTTCATCGGGACAAACTCTACCTGAGCGTCCGCGGTGCGGAGGACCACCTTTCCAGTATCCGTCTCGACCTGTATGCCGTTGATCTTGTTCAGCAAAGAATCAAGGTTCGGCGAGATAAGATTTATTACTCCCGCTTTTAGCGCTTCAGAGTCTGAGTTGGAGATGCTCCGGCGGACAGCTGCTTCAGCCCAGGTCACGTTCCTGTGTCTCTTCTGGGCAATTGCCCTGATGAAGGCGGCTGCGTCGTTGGTAATCTTCTTAAACTCCACTGAGGCGGTGTCGGACCCAACGCCTCCGCCGACAGGATGAGACGCGCCGATGTTCGTCCCCGGCGCCATCGCGGCTATGTTGGCGGAAAGAGTGATAAAGGCACCCGCGGAGCCTGCCCTTGACCCCGGAGGATATACGTAAACGATAACCGGCACAGACGAAGTTAGAATACCCTGAACTATCCTCCTGGTGGATTCGAGCAAGCCCCCCGGAGTATTCATCTCTATTACGAGCGCAGAGGCTTGTTCGTTCTCAGCCTTGTTGATGGAAGAAAGGATATACTCCGCGCTCGCGGGGCTTATCGGCCCATCAATGCGGATGAGCAATACCTTCTCGCTCGCGTGCAAGCCTCCTGCGGCAATTAGCGAAAACAGCAGAGCAACTGTAAGCTTCACTTCCCTATCTTAACAAACAGCCCCTGAAATATCAATCATTCAGATAACAAATCTCGGGCGGTTTGCATAAATTATTGATAATATGAGCGTTTCCCCAACGTCTGACTTCGAGAATCTCCTCGCTTCCGGTGGCATAGAGTACATTGCAGGGGTAGACGAAGCAGGACGCGGACCTGCTGCCGGTCCGGTTACTGCGGCAGCAGTGATACTTCCCCTTGATGCCATCATCGAGAATGTCCGCGATTCGAAACTGCTAACGGAGCGCAAAAGGGAATCTGTGGCGGCATCTGTAAAGGAAAAGGCGTTAGATTATTCCATCGCGCACATACCGAATGCAACGATCGATTCCGTCAATATATTGAATGCCACGCGCCTCGCAGTACGGACTGCCGTAGAAACTCTCAAGATAAAGCCGCAGGTCGTTCTCATCGATGGAAAATTCCTGAATATTAAAGACTTGACGTGCATTTCGGTTGTGAAAGGCGACTCGACGGTCTTCTCTATCGCGGCAGCCTCAATCATAGCCAAGACGGCTCGCGACGAGTTGATGTATTCTTACGCAAAAGAGTTCCCCGAGTATTCGTTCGAAAGGAACAAGGGCTACCTGACGGCGAAACATCTGGAAGCGATACGAAGGCATGGCTTTTCGCCCATTCATAGAAGAAGCTTTAAGGTAATGCTTTAAGAGCGGATGATGAGCAAGGCTCTGGGCGATAGGGGCGAACTTCTTGCGGCGGAATTCATGAGTCGTCACGGGTATGAGATCGTGGAACGCAATTTCCGATACAATCGCGCGGAGATCGATTTGATAGCGAGGAAAGACGACGTGATTGTGTTCTGCGAAGTGAAGACGAGAAAAAGCAATACGTACGGAACGGGCGAAGAAGCAGTTGACGGCAGGAAGCAGCAGCAGATACGGAAGGCCGCAGACGGGTATGTCACCGCGAGAGAAATCGAAAACATCGAGTTCAGATTCGATGTAATTGTCGTCGACGTCAGGGAAAAGACCACAAGCATCCGTCACATCATGGATGCGTTTTGATCGAAGCTGCGTCGATCTGTTTCGCACAAGATCTCTGTGATCGAGTAGGAGGCGGGATTCCACCCGCCGTCCTCTCACACCACCGTACGTACGGTTCCGTATACGGCGGTTCGTGAATGATTCTGGATTTTGAGCATTGTGTCAAGGAGCGAGACGAGTCCCATCC
>JAJZVO010000119.1 GCA_021845665.1 Bacteroidota bacterium
AAAAGTCATCCAATTGCTCAAGGCGATGACACTCGTTGATGTGATCCTACCTACTCGAAAGGGGATCGACATCAGGTTACAGTGCGTGTCAAAACCAGATAAAGACCTTGCATGGATGTTGCAGAAACTACAGATCATCCCCCCGGAGCGGCTCACGAAAGAGTACAAATTGTAGTGCCGACTTTTCACCTTTTTCCTCTATTCTCGCATGGAATCCACGTTTTCAGCCGAGAAGTGTCGAACTTGGGCTAACTGGCGAGAGTCCTGTCCAGCATGTCCGGCGCAGGGGACTCTCTTGTCGACTTGGACCAATCCGGCAATTGCAATCGATCCGATGATCTGTACCTCGGTACTGTCTGTCAGCCCTTCGGAACCGGGCAAGGCAAAAAAACCGCGTGAGACCTTTCTCGAGACATCCCGCAAAGGCGAGGAGCAGAATTTGGAGCAGAGGGGAAAATCTTCCCAATCTCTGCATGACGTGCATTCAAAAAGGCGGTGTTTTCGATGCCCAAATCTATGAACCGACTAAGCGGCAGGAATACGCCGGCATGGAAATTGAACTTAACCCAACGGACGATATCAAGAACCGATCTCCCAAGCAACATAAACTGGAGTTACCTGTATGAAACGCACTTTACGAACATCCATTCTTTCAACCCTCCTTCTTTTGATTTTTTTGGTTCTCTCAAACTCCGCTCTAGCCCAGTCTGCCCTCGATTGTCAGAGATGCCATCAGGCGGAGTACGCGGGATCCCTCAGGAGTCCTCACTCTTTTACTCAAGCTGACGTAGCCTCGGAATTATCCACGGATGACGTGGGGAAGAGCCCAAGTCAGGTAGTCCAGGACGAGGACTGTGTCGCATGTCATGGGCCGGTAGCGGTCGCGCTGAACGGAGGCATGACCGAGTCACAGGTGATGGGGACATTCTTCACAACTTCAGGAGGACTCTTCACGAGTTCAACCGTAGCCAAAGACTCCCTCAATTGGCCCAACGTAAATTGCGTAACATGTCACAATGTCCCCTCGGATCATTTTGTGTCGATGCCGACGCTTTCCATGTTCAATTCGCAGACGGCAAAGTACGACTCGGCCCAAAGCTCCTCAGTTCTCTGCGGGCAGTGCCACGGAAGCCTTCATTTCCCGGATACCGACCACAGGATCTACGATGCCTGGAAGATGAGCAAACACGGTCATGGCGGTCAATTTGATGTTGCAGGAGAACTCGCTGCGAATGATACCGGGAGAACACCAAACGAGATTGTCCAAGATGAAGACTGCATCGGATGCCACGCACCGACTTCAGTGGTAATCAACACAAGTACAGGGCCATCCTTGATCACTGAGGGACAGGCTCTCTCCAATTTCTTTACTACCACAGGAGGGAAAATTACGTCTTCTACCGTTCCACAAGACACAATTGATTATCCAAACGTAGCCTGCATAGCTTGTCATGACCCGCACAATCCCGGAAAGTTATCCTATTTCAACTCGTCGACCGGTCAGTACCAGGTTATGAGTTCACCCGATTCCCTCTGCGCGCAGTGCCACGGAAACCTTCGTTTCCCTGGGACCGACCATATCAGTTACAACTTCCTACTGGGAGAAGGCGGCACTGGTGTTCAATCGCAGGTCTCAATGGCCGGACAGCCCACTTGTATCGATTGTCACATGCACAAGTCCGACGCTGATGGACTTAACTCCACGATGTACGAAGGCCACAGCTGGCAGGTATTTGTGAAGGAACCCGACGGCTCCATTACCGCAAGCTGCACGACTTGCCATACGGCGATGTCGGCGGCTTCTTCGATGGCAATAGTCGCATCATGGAAGAGTCAATTCGCGCAGCTTGATTCAACCGCCGAAGCTGACGTAGCTCTTGCAGACACATTCATGACAACTCATCCGAATGACACCCTGAAAACCGCTTATTTAGCGGAAGCTTCACAGAACATGATAGTGGCCGAGGACGATGAAAGTGGAGGAGTCCACAACCACGGGTATTCCGTGGCGCTCCTGAACGATGCCATCGCAAAATCGCAGTTCATCGTGACCGGTGTAAAGCCAAGGCCGTCTGGAGTCCCTCTCAACTTCGCATTACTACAGAACTACCCCAATCCGTTTAACCCGTCAACCACGATCAGGTTCGATCTGAAGGTTACTTCCAAAGTGACACTGGACATCTTCAATGTACTCGGTCAGAAAATCCTTGAGCGAGATTATGGAAACATGAGCGCCGGAAATTACCAGCGAGACTTGAACTTGGACCAGTTCGCCAGCGGAGTATACTTCTACACGCTGCGGGCGGTCGGAACGAATGGACAAACATTCCAGGCCACGAAGAAGATGCTGCTGATGAAATGAGACAATTTTTACAGAACTGACGCGACAGAAGGAGTTGACTAATGATACCAGTAAAGAGAGTCATTTATTTACTTTCAACCGCTTTAATCACTCAGGGTTGAATTCCCCGCCGCTTGCGGCGAAAGTTAGGGATGAGTAAGAGCGAATATGTCGACAAATCACACAATGTATCAGTTTTGTTGTACCACTTTGTATGTCCAGCAAAATATCGGAGAGTGGTTTTTGACGAGGGAGTAGATATGACACTGAAGGAGACATGCATGGAGATCTCAAAGCGGTACCAGAAACATTTTCTTGAGATAGGGATTGACAGGAACCATGTGCATTTCTTGGCACAGTCAGTTCCGAGATACAGTCCGACCAGGATTATCACGGTGATAAAGAGCATAACGGCACGTGAGGTGTTCAGGGAACGTCCAGAGGTGAGGAAGCAACTTTGGGGAGGAGAAATCTGGAGTGACGGATATTTTGTCAACACAGTGAGCAAATTTGGTGACGAGGACACAATCTCAAGATACGTGAGAGAGCAAGGAATTGAGCAGGAGTATAAAGTGCTGCACAAGTCCGAACAGCTTGCTCTTTTCTGACAGATACCCCGCCGCTTGCGGCGGGGAGGTTCATTGAAAAGTATCTTCCAGCAATAATCCGGAACCACAACATCGTCAGGGCCAATTGTGCGTCCAGACTTCGCGACTGAACCGCACCAGACCAATACGCTGTCGTTCTGTCTCGCAAGCTCTCGAGTGTATGTCTCCAGACTTTTCCATATTCCTCGATTCAGCCTCGGAGTCTGCGGGCACATGTTCGAATAGTAGAAGTACTCTTTCATGCCGGTCGCGCTGCACATATTATCCTCCGCACTCATATTGTGACCGCGGTCATAACCGGATCTGCTATGGTCCTTGCTGAGCTTCGTGTACTTCAGAATTTGAGGGTCAGCCGTAAACTTGTTGGTTCGCTTCACGTGCTGTGGGCAGCTCACCATCTCCTTCGTAAGCCACCATTTGACGACGACGGGTATCCGAAGCGATTCGCTGAAGACGGTGGTGTAGTAGGTGTGCCGGATTGTGACATTCTGGGAATAACCGATTTGAGAAATCGCCGCTAGAAGCAACAGCGCCCTTCTCATTTCGTCTTCGGCCCCCGCTTCGTTGCTTTCTCGGATGCTCTCTGTTCGGCCCGGCACAGCTTGAGGAGCCATGATTTCAGGAACTGACGAAGCTCCTTCGCGAGAGTCGCCGGTATCCGCGGCCGCCAGAGCTGGGCGGTCTTCACGAGCCGGTCAACTTCCTCCTCCACTTCCCGCCTCATCTCGTCCGAATCGTACTCAAGCCTTTCCTCTTTAAGCGGTGGAACCGTGGGAGGTTTGCCTTCGCCGGAAATGAGCCAGTTGGGGTCGCATCCGAGGTTTCTCAGCTTCGCCAATAGCTCGAAGCCGGGGAGCGATTTGCCGGTCAGGTAGGGCTGGAGCTGCTGGGGGTATTCCATCTCGAGGAGACGGGCGAACTCGGCGAGGCTGTCGAACCGCTTCGCGAACTCCTTCAGCCTTCCGGCGACTTCGTTCTTATCTACCATCATAAAATTTCTTGTGTTCCATCTTGACAATGATAAAGAAATTTATTTACCTTGTGGGTGCTTAACAATTCAAAAATGCGAAACCGAAGCGCAAAATCCAAGCCGCGGAGAAATCTGATAAACCGCGCAGAGGTAGCACGGAGGCTCGGCCTCTCAACGGCATACGTCGGGATGCTCTTCCGTGGTGAGAGGAAAAGCGTGAAGCGGCTGAAGCAAATAGAGGACTTGGTGCTTGCGGAGTTGGCCGCAGTGGACAGATGCTGGCGAAACGTGAAGCCGAACCGACTTCGGAATGCCCGGAAAATCTCAGCGCATGGCACTGACTAGAAAACGGATCCCGAAAGGGGCCGAAACCTATAGATCATTGAACCGACACTAAACACAAAAAGGGGAATACGTCATGAAACTTTCTCACTTCGCATTACTCGCTGCGGTCTTTCTTCTTTCGGCGGGCGTTCAGTCCTGCGCCACGTCCGAGGCTATCACCGGCAGTCCGATTGACGCGTCGCTCGTCGCGAAGATCGTGGATGGGCAGACCACCCAGGACCAGATCATCTCATGGTTCGGGGCACCGACGACCACGTCTCAACTGGGGGACAACGTTCTCTACATCTACAAATATTGCAAGACGAGCGGCTCCGGCCTCTACACCGGATATTTTGGCCAGACGAAGAGCGTCGAGAAGTGCAACGAGCTCACGTTCGACAAGGCGACCGGGACCGTGAAGGCACACAATTACCAGAAAGCGTTCTAAGTTCGGAAGATTGCATCAACAGGACTTAACGGAAGGAGCCAGGCAGATGAGAAAGCGATACTTACTCTTGATTACCATGACCGTAATTCTCATTAACACCGGAGAAACTCTCGCACAATGGGTGCAGACTAACGGCACAGGCCAGGCGTACATCGAGTGTTTCGCATCAGTAGGCGGCGACCTCTTCGCGGGGTCGTACGGCGGCGGCCTGTTCGAATCCACTGACGGCGGGGCAAACTGGACCCAGGTGAATTCCAACTGGGGTACGGGCATATGGAACGGATATGTCTATTCTCTCGCCGTGAGCAGCACGCAGTTTGTTGCCGGGACTGATGTGGGTGTCTTCCGTTCATCCGACACAGGGGCAAACTGGACGCTTACAAATACGGGAGTGCAGCCTGCCATAGTACTCGCCCTCGCTGCCGTTGGCAGCAACGTGTTCGCCGGCACATACGGTAGCGGCGTATATGTCGCGAACGACAGCGGCTTCAACTGGTCGTCAGCCGGCTCCGGCATCGGGAACGGCGACATCAACACGTTCCTGGTTCTGGGCACCGAGATTCTTGCGGGCACGGGCGCAGGGGTGTACATATCAGCGGACGACGGCGCGACATGGAACAAGGCAGGGTCGATGGGCGCCATCGTCCAGACGATCGCTGCGAAGATCAACGGTACGGGCGAAACGCGTCTTTTTGCAGGGACCCTGAACAATGGCGTTTACCTTTCGACAGACGGCGGGTCTGACTGGACCCAGACCACATTGTCGGACATCGGAGTCTTCTCCCTTGCGGTATCCGGTTCAGACGTCTTTGCGGGTACCGCCAACGGAGTTTTCCTTTCTTCTGATGATGGAACGTCCTGGAGGCAGGTGAATACCGGGCTGGCAGACACCTCTGTCCAATCGCTTTTCGTATCGGGGGCCACCCTTTTTGCCGGGACTTACGAAGCGGGTATTTGGAAACGGCCACTTTCGGAGATGATCACGGCTGTTAAGAGTGCCCCTGGGGATTATCCGAAAGGCTTTGCTCTCAGCCAGAACTACCCGAACCCGTTCAATCCTTCGACGGTCATCACTTATGAGCTGCCAGTAAGAAGCGACGTCACCCTCAAAGTCTATGATGTCCTAGGCAGGGAAGTGAGAATACTGGTTAACGGAAATCAAAATGCAGGGGAGCACTCAGTCACGTTCGATGGAAGTAACCTTCCGAGCGGAGTGTACTTCTACAGGATTCGGGCTGGAACTTACTTTGAAACAAGGAAACTGACGATTCTTAAGTAAACCGTCAGGCCGTTTAACGGCAAGTTAATCGGACAGCATGCTTAAGTAATCTCCAATGGCTCTTTCTGGCTCGACACGCCACTCCCAATGCCACCGTGTCGAAGGGGTAACGAGTTCTCTTTACTTAATTAATCATTCTCCCGGTGGACTCCTAGGAAGATCATTCTGAAATTGTACCCATCAAATGTTATTTCACCTAACCGAGCGGCTTCTGTCGCCAGACGAGAATTATTACCCCCACCAAGTCATCCGGTTGCAAATGTCTTCCGTGTTGTCTAATCTTAATCAAAATTGGGCAGAGCGGAAATATGGTGAACAAAAGATTTGTGCTCGTGGCAAACATCAACACTGAAGATCCCGCAAAAATCGAGAAGGTTCTTTCCGAGCTTGTGGGAGTCGACGCGATACTCCGCACAGAAGATGGCTTCAGGGTCAAGACGACCATGGAGGGCGTCAGTGCGCGTGAGATGAATCGCTCATTCCTGTCCGCTTTGAGAAGTGTGGCAAGGAAAACCACTTTGCGCGCCGAGTGGACCTACGATAAGACGACGGAACGTTTCTTCGATTATGTGCCTAAGGGAATTCGAAAGGATTAGGAGGCCTATTAATACAAGTACTCTTTCTGTCCTTATTACAGTACAATAGTGTAGTAATTAATCGCGCGTCGCGATGTAGAATGCAAGCCATTAGGAAGGTAGTATGAATCTTTTCTTGATTCTCGTTTCATCACTAATCTCTGGGTTGCTGGGAGTCTTAATCTCAGCATGGTTTTTCCGACGCGCCGAAATCCGACAAGAGAAACTACGCATTCTTCAACAGCTTCTTGGCAACCGGAATGATATCAGGGGGCAAGCCTTTACCGAAGCGCTCAATCAA
>JAJZVO010000120.1 GCA_021845665.1 Bacteroidota bacterium
GCGGTTGTGGTTCATATCTTATTTTGAAGTGGTGCGATGAAATACAGTTTATTTATCGGCGGTAGATGGGTTGAGACCGACGAAATTGCAGCGGTAGTGAATCCTTACGATGGAGAAGTCGTCGGCGAGGTCTGCCTCGCGGGTGAAGCGGAGCTCGAGAGCGCGGTGGCTTCAGCGGACAAGGCCTTTCAACTGACAAGAACACTTCCGGCATATAAGCGCGCATCTATTCTCGAAAGCATCGCTTCGCAAATCCGGGCCCGAAGGGAAGAAATCGCCCGAACGATGACGCTCGAATCGGGCAAGCCTATCCAGTTCACTATCGGCGAAGTCGACAGGGCTGTCATGACATTCGCGATCTCCGCGGAGGAAGCGAAGCGGATTCCGGGCGAAGTGGTTCCGCTCGACCTGGCCGCCGGGGCGGAAGGGCGGTGGGGCGTCGTCAGGAGATATCCGGCCGGACCAATCGCAAGCATTACTCCGTTCAACTTCCCGCTCAATCTTGTCGCGCACAAGATTGGCCCCGCTCTTGCCGCGGGAAATACGGTCGTACACAAGTCGCCGCCGCAGACTCCGATCACATCGGCACTTCTGGCCGAAATCATAATGAAATCGGGTGCTCCCGAAGGTGCTGTGAACGTTGTCGCTTGCTCAAACGAAGTCGCGGAGAGGCTTGTGAGCGATCCACGCCTGAAGATCTTAAGTTTCACCGGGAGTCCGCGAGTCGGCTGGTACCTGAAATCCAAGGCTCCTAAGAAAAAAGTCATACTTGAGCTCGGAGGCAACGCAGCCGTCATCGTCGAGCGCGACGCTAAGCTCGACGTCGTCGCAAAGCGGCTTGCCGCCGGGGCGTTCGCGAACGCGGGACAGGTATGCATCTCGGTTCAACGGATCTACGTGCATAAAGATGTCCACGACAAATTCCGCGATCTTTTTGCTTCGGAAACGAAAAGTGTTAAGGCTGGAGATCCGATGGAACCCGATACCGTAGTCGGTCCCATGATTAATGCAAAGGAAGCGGATCGCGCCTTCAACTGGATCATGCAGGCAAAAGAACGCGGCGCTATCATTACGACAGGCGGAAGGAGGGATAGAAATCTAATCGAGCCGACCGTCCTGGAAAAAGTTCCCCCGGACTCCGAACTTTATTGCGAAGAAGCGTTCGCGCCTGTGGCAATTCTCGAATCTTATTCCGAATTTGATGAGGCGATCAGAAAAGTGAACGACACACGGTTTGGTTTACAAGCCGGAATCTTCACGAACGACGCCCGGAAAATTTTCAAGGCGTTCGAAGAAGTGCAGGTCGGTGGTGTGATAATAAATGACTATCCTACTTTCAGGATCGACAATATGCCTTATGGAGGCATAAAGGACTCGGGCTTCGGCCGCGAAGGTGTTCGATACGCAATCGAGGAAATGACCGAACCGAAACTGCTCGCGTTGAACATGCAGTAGCTCGATCCGGTCAGGAACGGACTGCCAATATACTGGAGATCGATTTGAGAGCTGCGTATGCCCTTCTCGCGTTCGTGCTGTCATCGTGCGCGTTCTTCGTGCCGACGGCGAGTGTGCATATCACGGAAGTCCCGTCCGGTTTCAGGTTCAGCTCCGTCGACACCACCGCAGTTATCTTGTCAGTCAGCAGCAACATGTACGCCCAGTTTCGTCTGAACGGTGCCAATTCTTTCAGCGTGACTCCGGGGTCCGAGGACCTGCTGGCAGACGGTATACATAAAGGATGGTATTTCTTTGACATAGTAGGGGCCGAAACATGGATTCGAAATCTACCGGTGTATCTCGCGGGAGCAGATACCGTTTCCTTCACGATTGCGCACAATTATCTGGATATCGACGGGAGAATTTTCTTCAATTCGTACCAGGAGAAGAGCTTGCAGTATCCGTTTTATCCTGTGCTTTCACTCAACTGTTACGGATGCAACTTCCAGCCGGTCATTAAGTTTGACGGCACCAGCATGATCCTGACTCCTCCGTGGACGACCGTAACGCCTGGTTGGCACACAATTGATATTTACAGCCCTCTCGATCATGTTCAGCTTCACTACAGGACTTTATTCGACAACTATACGATAACTCAATTTGATCTTTATCCGGTATCGATGTTTTAAAAATGCCACAGTTTGTTCATCTACATAATCATTCACATTACAGTCTTCTCGACGGCGCCAGCCAGATAGAGGACATGATCGAGCGCGCGGTCGAGTTCAAGATGCCCGCCCTGGCGCTAACCGACCACGGCGTAGTATTCGGCGCGATCGAACTCTACAAGCATTCGAAGAAAGCCGGCATAAAACCCATAGTCGGCTGCGAAATGTACGTCGCAAAAGGGAAGAGGACCGAAAAGAACGGCTACAATCACCTGACAGTTCTCGTGAAGAACCTTGTGGGGTACAAGAATCTCATCAAGCTCGTATCGCTCTCCCATCTTGAAGGTTACTATTACAAGCCCAGAATAGATTTCGAGCTTCTCACTGAGTATCACGAAGGCCTGATAGTACTGAGCGGATGCCTCAGCGGCCCGGTCTCCGAGCCGATAGTCAACGGCGATCTTGAGGGTGCACGTAAGGCAGCCCGCATGTACAGGGACCTTTTCGGCGGCGATTACTATCTCGAAGTCCATAGTCACGGCTTGGAGGAGGAGAAGCGCGTTCTGGCAAATATGCCGAAGATCGCGAAGGAAATCGGGGCAAAGCTCGTCGCCGTGAACGACGGGCATTACATAAAACGCGAACACGCCGTTCCTCACAATATCCTCCTCAATATTTCACAGTCCAGCAACGGTACATCGGACCCGACGGAGCTCCGTTACAAAGTCCCAGAGTTCTACTTCAAAAGCCCCGAGGATATGGAGAAGGCATTTACAGGTTATGACTTCGGCCCCGATGCGATGGAGAATACCATCGAGGTTGTCGATAAGTGCGACCTCAAGCTCGAGATGAAGCAGGACCTGATGCCGAGGTTCCCTATTCCGGAAGACGCCGGAGTGGCCGGACCTGAAGAGTATTTCGAAAAACTCGCGCGTGAAGGGCTCGAAAAAAGATACCCTGATGTGTCACCCGAGATCGAGAAAAGGTTCGAACACGAAATAAAGACGATCAAGAAAATGGGATTCGCCGGCTATTTCCTTGTCGTCCAGGATTTCATAAACACGGCAAAGCGGATGGGCGTTCGTGTCGGCCCCGGTAGGGGAAGCGCTGCGGGAAGCATCGTATCATATTCGCTCGGAATCACCGACGTCGATCCGCTCAAGTACGGACTTCTCTTCGAAAGATTTTTGAATCCTGAACGCGTGTCGATGCCTGATATCGACGTCGACTTCGCAGATAACAAGCGCGACAAGGTTATAGAGTACGTTAAGTCGAAATACGGGGAAGGCTCGGTTTGCCAAATAGTCACCTTCGGCACTCTCTCTTCTCGTGCGGTGCTCAAGGATGTGGGAAGAGTGCTCGGCATTCCCCTGTCGACAATAGACTCGATCACTAAACAGATCCCTGTTATTCTCGGCAGGGTTACTCCGCTGCAGGAAGCGATCGATACGATACCTGAGCTTCGATGGGTGAACGAAAGCAACGACCCGAAAATAAAACAGCTCATCGAATATTCTATCGTGCTCGAAGGTACCAACAGGAACGTCGGCATGCACGCGGCAGGCGTCGTGATCGCGCCTGCGATCATAACTGACTATGTCCCGCTCTATAAAACTCCTTCCACCGAAGTCATTACTCAGTACGAGTATAAGAGTCTCGAGGAGATCGGCCTCCTTAAGATGGATTTCCTCGGACTTAGAACACTCACGGTCCTCGAAGATACTCTTGGTCTCATTAAGGAGAATTACGGCAGGGACATCGACCTTAACGAGATTCCGTACGACGATCCGAAAGTCTACGAGCTTTTCGCAAACGGGCAGACGGTTGCAGTGTTCCAGTTCGAAAGTTCGAAGATGCAGGAGTATCTCAAGAAGCTGAAGCCGACTTCGATCGACGACGTAATCGCTATGAACGCGCTCTATCGCCCCGGCCCGATGGACATGATCGACGACTTCATCGACAGGAAGCTCGGGAAAAAGCCGATCGAGTACCTGCATCCGGACATGGAAAAGATTCTCAAGCCTACATACGGCGTGATGGTGTACCAGGAACAGGTGATGCAGATCGCGAGCGAGATCGCCGGGTTCACCCTCGCCCAGGCGGATATGATGCGCCGCGCGATGGGAAAGAAAGACCTGATCCTGATGGCTGAACAGAAGAAGTTGTTCGTCGATGGGGCTGAGGCCAGAGGGATCGACAGGAAACTTGCGGGTGAGATATTCGATCAGATAGACAAGTTTGCATCGTATGGATTCAACAAATCGCACAGCGCCGCTTACTCCGTCCTTGCATATCAGACTGCCTATCTTAAGAAATATTATCCTGCTGAATTCATGGCCGCGACATTGACGAGCGAAATCGGCGACATCAACAAGATGACGCTTCTCCTCGACGAGTGCCGCAAGCAGGGGATAACGGTTCTCGGACCCGACGTCAACGAGAGTGTTGCGACATTCTCGGTGGTTAACGGCATGCTGCGCTTCGGACTGAGCGCGATCAGGAACGTCGGTGTCGGCGCCGCTGAGGCGATTACGCAGGAAAGGGAAGAGAAAGGAAAATTCGAGAACATATTCGACTTCGTTTCGCGAGTCGACCTCAGGTCCGTTAACAAACGGGCGTTGGAGGCGCTGATCCAGGCGGGCGCGTTCGACACGCTCGGTCACAAGCGAGCGGAGTTGCAGGCGTCGCTCGAGCGTATCGCGCAATTCGGCCAGTCCACCCAGGAAAGCCGGAATAGCTCGCAGTCGTCGCTGTTCGACGTGCTCGACGGCGATCAGAGAAAAATTGCGACCTATCCGACGCTTATCGAGAGCGCGGAATGGAGCCAGGGAGAGAAGCTCAACCGCGAGAAGGAACTCCTCGGCGTCTATATCTCAGGCCACCCTCTTCTGAAATTCGAGCAGGAATACAACGCGTTCACGAATATCCGCCTCGGTGACGCCAGCACCGTCGTCGAAGGATCCTCTGCGAGAGCAGCCGGCATCGTCGTAGATGTCAGGCGAAAAATCGATCGTAAGGGAAATACGATGGCCTTCGTCCAGATGGAAGACTTTACCGGCAAAGGGGAACTCATCTTCTTCTCGGACGCGTTTTCTAAATTTCAAAAAGTTCTTTATCCCGATTCGATCGTAATTGTGTCGGGAAAGGCGGAGTCTAACGGTGATTCCGTTCGGATCATGGCAAATGAAGCTTACCCGTTGGAGGAAGCCGCCGAAAAATTGACGAAGAGTATCGCCGTTTCCGTAGACACGGGAGGGAAATCCAAAGATCAACTCTCTCTCCTGAAACAATTGCTGGCAAAACACCCCCGCGGGAATTGCACGATATTCTTCAGTGTTACTAATGGAGATTCTAAACCGACGATCTACAGGTCGAACTTTTATAGCGTGAAACCTAACCGCCAGCTCCTGGAGGCGCTCTTAGAACTTTTCGGTAATGACAATATAAGATTGCTTTAGTAAAACAAAACCAAAAGGAAATTTCCCGATGAAACCAGTTGTTGTAAGTACCCAGAATTTTGAATCCGAAGTAGTGAAGAGCAACATCCCGGTCCTCGTCGACTTCTGGGCATCGTGGTGTGCGCCGTGCAGAATGATCGCTCCGGTGGTCGAGGAACTCGCCAAAGAATACGACGGCAAACTCAAAGTAGCCAAGCTCGATGTGGATGCAAACAGGGAAATAGCACAGAACTTCGGCATCATGAGCATCCCGACACTTTTGATATTTAACGGCGGCCGTGTTGCTGACCAGCTCGTCGGTGCCGTTCCGAAATCGATGCTTGTCGATAAGATTACCAGGGTGCTCGAGAAGAACTGAGCTTTGATTGACCGGCTCGCCCGCGCTTTTCCGGAAGGTTACGCGCGGCGGCCTTTTCTTGAGAAGGACATAAACCGGAAGAGAGATACCAACAGTGAACGACCACACAAAGAATTTGAAGATCTATACCACGTCATGGTGCCCCGACTGCCGGGTCGCCAAGAAATTCCTGAACGAACACAACATAAGTTATCAGGAGATTGACATAGACAAGGATTCGGAGGCCGAAGCTTTTGTCATCAAGGCAAGCGGCGGCAGAAGGGTTATCCCGACTATCGACGCAGACGGGAAGTACCTCTTCAATCCGCCTTTGGCTGAATTGGCCAGGGCGCTTAACATCGGATAGGCGAAAACACGGAAGGCAATTCCGCGGCAGGGAGCAGGAAGAAGTTGTTGAGCGATCGTGGTCTCAACGTGTCTTTCGTCTGATTCAAGATTCATCTGTATTCGCGGTAGTCCTCGTATATGTCTTGAAGATTTTGAAGGGAATTGTCCAGGACCACACTAAATATTTTCACAAGACAGCGGGAGGAGAAGATGAAGAGGATCGTTAATGTAGCATTCGCGTTGCTGGTTCCCATGGGGCTGGCAAGCGCACAAATCATCAGAACGATGAACGTCAGTTACCCCAGCGGAAGCGACACCGTTTCCGGGTATATGGCTATGCCTAACCCAAGTTCGACGGTAGTGGTACAGAAGAAATATTTTTTGTGGCAATTTGATTTGGATAAGCGGATGAGGCTGGAAAAGTCGATGTAGTGCCGACCTTCCTTATTGCAAAGGGTTAGAGGCGA
>JAJZVO010000051.1 GCA_021845665.1 Bacteroidota bacterium
GTTCCTCGGCGAAATTCTCCTAACCCCGATATCTCTCTTAAAATCTCCTCCCGTTTCCCCAGCAAGCTTTCGATGGTATTTCCCATAGATCTCCTCTCTTCTGGTTGCCTACAAGCATCCAGAATATACCCAAAACCATCGAAAAATGCAAGACCACTCACAAATTTGTCGCAGACCCTAGTGTCTCAGTTTGGTTTTATCTGAGAAAGTGAAAGGAGTTTTTAGGGGTGTACCATGATGTGGATGAGCACTTTATAGCCTCAACTCCGACGGCAAAGAAAATATTCGGGACAATAATAACCTGATCTCGTTGAAAAGCCAAGTGCACTGCGTCTCAAATTGAGCCAGTACCCAAAGATTAGAGGCACTCAGGCAAATCGAAAGTTGTAGACGGAGCATCCTTCTCTCCGCGAAATACCATTTCACACAGACTTCCCCAAGTAACAGGCTCTAATCGGTAGCTTCACACTTTCCCTGGGAAACCCGATTTCCCGTTCTCTTCTCCAAACACCAGGAAACCAGCCAATCGGCTCAAATTGCGGCGATCAGATAGCGGCACGGGGCTTGGACTATAGGCTTGTGCATTCTAAAACCATAACACATCGGAGCAGTAAGATGAGAAGAAAATTGAGCTACCTACTGGTCTTACTAATGTTTCCTTTATCACCTCAACTTGCGAAAGCACAATTGGGATATCGTACGATATTCGAAATTCAGAAATCGGTTCTGGATCCCGGAAATCTCTATTTCGATTTCACCGGAGACATGGTAAGCCATTTGAAAATCTATGACCAGACGAAAAACACGTACGTCGTCAAACCCTCGACGATGGTCTATAACGATGTCGCGCTGAACAGTTTCGTTGCCTACGGACTGACACGGAATCTGACCGTGTTCGGCGAAATCCCGCTGCGCTCGGTTCATGTGTATTCGCTCAACCCGACATTGACCGGCAAGGGGTTTGGCGACCTCCAGTTGGGCGGCACTCTAAACTTCCTTGATACTCGCGGTCGGTCGAGCCTGGACGCGACTCTTTCAACCACACTTCCCATCGCCGCGGACACGCCTCCGGGAAAGGGTGAATATGCCTTAGGTGTAAATGCCATTCAGTTCACAGGATCGGTAGACGGTTACAATCCCGTCGGGACATACGGCCTTCTCTACTCCGCTTACTACAATTTCGTGGGCAACGACGGCTCGCTTAACTACGGAGACTGGACAGGAGCTTATCTCCTTCTTGACAAATACACGGAGACCCCGTTCGGGAATTTTACATTCGATGCCGGACTCAACGCCGCATATAAATTCGACGACAGAATTTCGGGAAATCCGGTGAACAATTCTTACGACTACTACCTGAACGTACTGGCAGGCATAACGTACTACTACAGCCACGGTCTCGATTTCCGCGTCGGTGTCCCGTACACGATTTATCAGAAGAGCGCCTGGTTCACCGGCTATTCGATCCTGCTTGGCGTAGAATATCAACTTGGCAAATAATGACGAGGCGAAGGATAAAGTCATGAAAACAAATACCACAAAGATTTCGAAAGTATCGGTCGGGCTGGCGGTCATCGCGATGCTGATGATCGGAGGATGCGCTCAGGACCCGCCGAAGTATCAGAACCTTTTTATGGGATACATCGAAGACACAGAAGTAAACGTCACGACAAGGATCCCGGGAAAGATAACGGAGATATATGTCCACGAAGGACAGTATGTGAAGGCGGACCAGAAAGTCGCGCAGCTTGACAACAAAGAAATGTTAGACAACCTGTCCGCCATGAAAGCGGAACTGTCCAATATCGCTAGGAACAGGAAGCGCCTGGAAAATCTCTACGCTGTGGGCGCGGTACCGCAACAGAAACTGGACGAGATAGAGAC
Source organism: Bacteroidota bacterium (assembly GCA_021845665.1). Lineage (GTDB taxonomy): Bacteria > Bacteroidota > Ignavibacteria > Kryptoniales > JAKASW01 > JAKASW01. The sequence continues at coordinate 1,885 of JAJZVO010000051.1, forward strand.
AGCCTATGAGGTTGTCAAAGACAAGATGGCCGCCCTTCAGAGCAACATCAACGACATGACGATCACATCCCCAATAGCGGGCAAAATAAATGTCAGAGTTCTGGAGCCCGGACAAATGATGGCACCGGGAATGCCGGTTGTCGTTGAGACAGACACTTCCATTTCGTGGGCGCGGTTCAGCATACCCGAATCGTACATCAACCAGATCCAGCTTGGAAAGGTTCTCACACTGACAACGGGCATCTCAGGTGTAAGCTTTCGCGCAGAAGTAATCCAGATACTCCCTATGGCTGACTTTGCTACAAAAGTGCCGACCAACCTGCAGGATGAAAGAGACGTGAGAGCGTTTTCGGTAAAGATGAAAATCCTCAACAATAAAGACCAGATAAAACCCGGAATCTACGTCTATCTAAAGCTTGCAAATCCCAGCGCTCGGGTAGCACTCAGAGGTGGGAGCCATGAAACCAATTAAGATGTTGGCACAAATCATACTGCGTACCCTCCTCATCGCGGTTATCCTCACTTTCTTTTTCAGCATGATGGCGGGAATGTACTATAATAATGCCCCCAGACACATCCGGACAGCAGTTGTAGATGAGGATCAATCACCACTAAGCAGGTCCATCGTGTTTGGCATAAGGTCGTCGAACGTTTTCGACGTTGAATATACGCCGGTAGACTACCTCGCACTGCAAAATCTGATAGCCCAGGGGAAGGTCGACGCCGGTGTAGTAATACCCCATGACCTTTACAAGGATGTTCTCAATGGAAGGTCGCAAAGAATACTGGTAGTGCTTAACGGCTCTGCAAATCCGAGTGTTCCAAATCTCGCGCTCGGCAACATGAATATGATTGTAAACACTATTGCAGGTCAGCTGCAATTGAAGGTACCGGTAGAGGATTTAGGCTCGATACCGAACTTCCGACATCAGATGATGCCGCTTCTGACAGTTAGTACGAGGGCGTTTTATTCGCCGACGGTAAATATGGAGTCGTCAATGCTGCCGGCTTTCATGGGCCTCGCGATGCAGGTAGTCTCCCTGGTAATCATAGTACTATTGCTCAATGTGAACCTGAAACAATTCCGTGAAAAATTCCCGAGTGCGAAGGTCGCAAGGCAGCTTCCCTTGAAGGCTGTGATAATGCCTGTGATCCTCTCGTGGTTGATTGTTACGACAGCAATCGCAGCGGCCTTTTACTCCGTAATGGTAATGTTTGCAGTTCCCCTTCCCTCTAATTTCTGGAACGTTGTCCTTGTAGTCTCGGTCCTCGTCATGGCGATGGAGAGCATCTCGCTATTCTTCTCGCTTAACATTAAAAGCACGGTCACATTGGTTGCCATTTACACGCTCATCGTTCTGCCGGCATTCTTGTATTCCGGATTTCTTGTGTCGTTCCAGCAGATGCCTGCTTTCCCAAGAATGGCAGGAGGCTGGTTTCCACTGAGGTATTACCTCGAAGCGCTGTACGGAGTATTCAACCGCGGGCTGAGCGTCGCGGATGTCGGTAACTATCTTAATTCACTTTACTATTTCATTGGTGGGTTCCTACTGCTTTCGCTACTGTCCATCTTGTTCGGAGCCTTCGAAAGAAGGAGAATCATCTCATCCGATGGCACAGGGCACATTTCGGGTACCCAGCCCAGGGAGATTCTGTCATGAAGAAACTTATAAAGATTACTTTAGCGGCGATCCTTATACTCGCGGTGACTGCAAGCGCACAGGAGACGCGTCAGCTGACACTCGATCAGGCAATCGACATCGCCATAGGCAATAATCCGCTTATCAAGGCAAAGAAGGCCGACGTCAAGGCAGCAGAATCGAAGATGGAGCAGGCCCGGTCATACGAGGTACCAACCGTCAATCTGATGTCACAATACTTCTACGCAAACAATCTTCCCGGAATGTTCCTGCAGGGTCCCAACCAGATTCCGGTGATGACATCAACCGGTCCGGTATCCGGCGAGTATGTGGTCACGAGGCCGATGGCTCCTTTCGCAGATGAGAACAGAGACGTGTTTACCACAGACATAAATCTAGTTTATCCGCTATACACGGGTGGTAAGATATCAAAAGCTAACGAGAATGCAGGCATACTGAAGGAAGCGGCCACGTCCGACCTGAACGAGCAAAAGGATCAAATTGTGCTCAATGTGACGACGGCTTTCGACAACATCTTATTGCTGGAGAAGGTCATCGACGTAAACAAACAGGCACTCAAGCAATTCGAGGCCCATCTTGAACTGGCGAAGCAGGCTTATGCCAACGGGGTGCGCTCCGAGTTCGATGTCCTCACCTTTGAGAGTAAGGTAGACGAATTCAAAGCGAAGCTTGTCGATCTCGAAGGCAAGCTCGATCTGGCGGAGTCAGGCCTGAAGTCGCTGCTGGTGCTGCCACTAAGCGAGAATATAGACTGCGTAGGTGGATTGCAGCTTCCTGACAGCACAGGCCCCTCAGACAGCCTCGACATTTACGCGAAAGCCGCCGCGAATAACTACCAGCTGAAGAACCTTCGTTTGAAGAAACAGATGCTCGACAATCTGAAAACGATTACGGCGGCAGAGATGAAGCCGACAATTTTCCTTTTCGGCAACTATCATGTTTACCACGGGATGGACTTCCCTCCCTACGATAACGCGTGGAGAAACGGGCTTGCCGCCGGAGTAGGTCTTTCGATGCCGCTCTTTAACGGTAACCTGACAAAGGGGAAAGTCGATGAAGTTGACGCATCAGAAAACATGGTAAGCGATTACGAGGAAGGGATGACGATCAAGCTGCGATTCGACATAAAGAACGTATTGATCAATATTCAGAACCTGCGTGCCAGGATGAGCGCCGAGGAAGTCCACCTCCAGGTCGCCAGCAAAGCTCATGAGATCGCTAAGGTAAGCTACGAGAACGGAATTATTACCGCGACTGAGCTTAACGACGCAGAGGTTCAGGTGGCAGCGGTGCAGACTTCCATACTCAATTTCCAGAAAGACATTCTATTGGAATACGCGGAGCTGGATTATCTCGAGAGCAAGGGTGCGCAATGAAATCAAGTCATTATAGCTCTGCAACAAAGGGATCTGAATTCGAACAAACTGTTAAAATATCGGAGACAAACGTGAAAGAACATTTTGATGTAGTAGTTATCGGGGGAGGACCTGGTGGAACCCCTGCCGCAATTGATCTGGCCACCAGCGGGAAGAGAGTCCTGCTCGTCGAAAAGAGCGGGAAACTCGGAGGAGCATGCCTGTTCATCGGCTGCATCCCGTCCAAGATAATAAAGCACTCCGCCGATGAATATTACTTCGGGAAGGAGCGGCAATCGGAAGCAACCCCGTCGCACGAAGAGCGCGACAGATACTGGGCGCAGATACGAAGCAACATGGAGCGAATCCTGAGTTCAAGATCAGGGGCAGCCTATAATGGTATTCAGAAGCTTAAGAATCTTACTCTGGTCGGGGGTACTGCCCGTTTTATTTCAAATCACGAAGTGGAGATTGCCGGGAGTGACGGCAGGAGCCTCAGGGCCGAATTCGATTATGGCATTTTAGCCCCGGGCGCTTCGTCGACGATACCCCCCTTCAAAGGAAACGCAACCGGTGAGCTGCTCACCAGCGAAACCATATTCAGCCGCGATTCTGTGCCCGAGTCTCTCGTGATTATCGGCGGCGGACCGATCGGCATCGAACTCGCCCAGATGTTTTCCAAGCTCGACGTGAAATGCACCGTCATCGAAGTAATGGATACCATTTTGAACGGCATCGTCGAGCCGGAGTTTGTCAATGGAATAACCGAAAGGCTTCAGAGACAAGGGATCGACATTTTTACTTCTTCACGAGTCAGTGAGGTTTCCCGTTCCGACGGCAAATTCAGCGTGGCGTTCTCAGGTCCCGATGGAACCACAAGGACAATCATATCAGATCAGGTCCTTGTATCGGCCGGCAAGAAACCAAACCTGGATGAGCTGAACCTGGGCGCGACCGACATAATGTACACTCCGAAAGGAATCGCTGTGAATGAATACATGGAGACGAGCGTAAACGGAATCTATGCCACCGGAGATGTAATAAATGCTCCGAAGTTTGCTCATACGGCTACTTATGAAGCGCATATCGTCGCGGCCAACATCGTGAGAGGCAATTCCACGAGACCTGACTTCACCAAGAACTCGTGGGTTTTGTTTTCGGATCCGGAAATTGCATCGGTCGGATATACGGAAGCGGAGGCGAGAAGGAAAGGAATAGACATAGCGACGGGTATCTACGACTACAGGATCGATGCGGTTACACAAATCAACGGCGATCCGTTCGGATATCTGAAATTCGTCGTCGATCGCCGGACCTCCGTCATCATTGGCGTTCATATATTTGTAAAAGACGCAGGGGCAATAGTCGGCGAGGGGGCACTCATAGTCTCAAGGGGCTTAACCCTACGTGATGTCGCGGATGCCATATATCCTCACCCGACTCTATCAGAAGCTTACGGTTACCTTGCGAAGAAGATGATACAAGAAGCAGCTGCAAAAGAAGCGGTTCGCTCCGACCTTCCCGCCGGGGACTCAAGAACAGCGCAGTCTTCCGAGAGGGAGACTGCAGACGGTATGCAGATTTGAAAGGAGACATTTGATATGTGGCAGTCATGGACGAACGCGATCCTCGGAATCTGGCTCATCTCGGCAGCATTTCTTGGTTTGGATCCCGCGGTCAGTATTTGGAATGATCTCATTGTAGGAATAGTTGTCGCGATCAGCTCATTCACAATTTTGAAGGATAAACAATGGCAGGGATGGCTGGCAGTGGTGTTTGCAGCGTGGACGATAATTGCAGCTTTCGTTCCGCCATTAACCGGAGGTATCGGTTGCGTGTACAACGATCTCATCTCGGGGCTGATCATCACGATCACAGGGTTTGCTTCAATGGGCCGAAGGCATGAAGAGAGATTGGCATGAGACAGGGAGAGTCAAAGTTACACGGTGGTTCATTTCCGCTGCCGGAATACATCGAACATAATACTTCACACCTTCGAAGGAGATAAGGACATAAATGCAACTACGATAATCATGGTGGCATCGGGGGAAAGGACTGACCAATAAAGAGATAATGGATTCAACCATGTTAGACCGGTTCGTCTCAGCGACGACCGTTGTGAACACCGCGGAGGGAGACAACGAAACATCTGTTGAAAAAAACGAATCAACGAAGGAGACGCTCCTGAAGCAACGTCTGTATATCTCGGTGTGCGTCCAATATGCAGTGAACAATGACGGTTCTCCGCTTGATACTATACATGATTCTGTAAGGTTTAAATCTAATTTCGCGGAACTCGGAGACGCCGATGTCATGTAACTCCAGAGGAACGTTACCTCTCAATAGCGATGTCCGAAGTGAGTAGCAGGCCCTCCTGATACCCTCGAACAAGCGGTCGGCCTGAACGATTGAATCATTCAGTGCAACATATCGATAGATATCAAAGAGGTCATCTTCAGCATCCGTGTCAAGCAGTACATCATACCTCTTCATTCTTGAAAGTCCGTATGCGCTCCTCAAGCGACGCGAAAGTCGCATCCAGAGTCTTAACCTTGCCCCGCTTCGCATTTTCCTGGCTTCGTGTCAGCATTTTGAGCAGCGCAAGGGTCTCTTGAGTTTGCTCGTAAGTGCGGATATCCTGGAGGACAGCTTTTGCCTGCCCGTTGTGAGTGACTATGAGTGTTCCCTGGTGGGATGATAGCTCCCTGATAAGACGAGAGGCGTGCGCTTTTAGGTAGCTGATGGGCTTCACTGATGTGCTGAGTTTCATGATTTCTCCTTCTGTGTCCGACTATAATATAGACCGAATTCAGGTCTGAGACAAGTTTGATAACAACGTCACTTTTCCCAAAGCGGATCGATGCCTGGACGGAGTAGCTTTGGGTGAAGCTCAATTCCATGCTCAAGGCTTCCGTGAAATCTCATTTCCCACCGTCTTGCTTTGGTAACAAGCGGCAATCATCGACTTCCGCTTCGTGGTGCGAAGTGGCATTTCTCAAGTCGTGTGAACGAAGCATGACAAAGCCTATTCTCCTCTCAATTCCTTCAAACCGATCCTGGCACAGCGATTGAACTTAAGTTGGTTGTGAGACAAGAAACAGAACACAGCCGACAAAACAACAACCTGAAAGGAGATATTAAAATGAACGCGGCAACAATTATTTGGACAACAGCTTTGACGCTCGGCATGATATTACTCGGATGGCTCGGCTCGGCGCTGGACGGAAAGCAGCATCAGAAACCGACAGACCACCTGCACAAGGCATGAATGCCTGGCAAAACGGAGCAATAATGAAACGCGAGCAAACTGCAAATTGCATAGCGCAAAGAGCAAAGCGCGAGCAACGGAGGGAGGCATCTAATGAAGCCCGATGAGATCTTTGCGGCTCCGTTTACTCTGGCCTTAGGCGGAGGAGGCGCGCGCGGACTGGCCCACATAGGCGTTCTGAGAGCTCTTGAGAACGAGGGAATAATGCCCTCTCTCATAGTCGGCTCCAGCATGGGAGCTATCATAGGCGCTATGTACAGTCAGCTGCGCGACTCCTCTCGTGTCGAGGATCTGATTGAAGAGTTGCTTCACAGGGATTGTTTTTCCGACCTGCGACTGGATCTGATGCCTGAAAACTCACAGCCCGAGAGCCACAGGTCGAGGAAGCACCTGGTGGACTATCTTAGACGCGGGCTATACTTCTCCCGCGTTGCAAGGCGGGCGGGTGCAATCGACAATTCTATTCTTGTGCATTTTCTTTCCCGTCTGTTGAAGGATTTTGTGGAAATTGTGACGGGGTTGACGAGGCGTCCCGATTCAACCTCATTGAATCGGGACGACATCCTGCGTGAGACGCGTGCCATGGTACGCTGTGCAAATCAAATTCGCGGTTTCCTTTCGTTTTGCAGATTTCATGACACAAGGAAATCCTTTTTGATATAGTGTTCTCTCAGCGACCGGGTACATGACGGGCATGGAATGAAGGAGCCTCCGGGGGCTGCAAGGAGAATTTCATTCCAGCCATTCTCCAAGTGCTCCAGCCATCTCCTCATGTCGTTTCAAGAGGTCCGCCGTGAATTCTTCGGGGTTGATGACCGACCGAGGATCTATGAGATAGGCCTCGCCTTTTCCCAAAAGGCCCATAACAAACTCGTGGTCGTCAAGCAGGGCCGCGATGATTTCATTCTGTTTCTCGAATAGCTTGGTGTGTCCGTTTAGCCTCGTGATTTCCATAAATTCTTCATGAATGAAAGACGGTGTAGCTCCCAAAGAGCGCGCGGCCCTGCCCACATCGGCAACTATGGCACTCATAGACCGGCACTGTTTCTCGAAAAGCTGCTGCACCTCAGCCGGACTTTCGTCAGGTATCTTCCGGCCTGCATCGCGCGTTCTCATGTAAAGCACGTATTCGTCGGCCAGAAGCGTCTCAAGTCCGGACGTTTCAACTAATACACTCCCTTCGGTGGATTCCGATTTATTTGCCATTTCTCTTTCTTTACCCAACTGAAATAAACTTCATATCTCATGCCGCCAGACTGCTTTCTGCCTACTCCCTCTGAAGGCCGAGATTCACGACCTACTTAGCCAATTCGAGGACGCCGTGGCATTGTTATTCCTTTACGCCACAGGTATAACCTGAAACGAAACCGCCACCACCGACGAAAATCGAAAAGCCTGTGAACGTTCAACCATGAGATCCCGGTCGGTTGTATATGCTTGGGCCCACTCCCGTAAATCATTTCATCCAGAGATTCCATCCGAAATCTGCTCAACAATCTCTTTACCTGTTCACCTTTCACTTCGCAGTTTCCTTTCTGCAGTTTAAAGATCTTCCCGCCTCCCACGAACGTTTGCGCAAGAGTCAGACTCACCGGCAAATTTCTTGAAGAGGCATAGTCACGTGTGTCGCCGTTTCCACCCGCGTTAGCGGAGTCTTCGTTCAGTCGCCAACCACCGAGATGCTGCCCACAATCGTTTCAAGAGTGCCATCAGTGTACTTGTAGTCCCGAATCTCCAGACGGGTGTGCAATGCCAGCTTTCGCATGACTGCCTGGAGATGTGTCCTCACGGTCCGTATCGGCGTTTTGAGCTTCTCCCCGATTTCCCGGTCGCTCAAGCCGTTACCGATGAGCCCGAAAATTTCTTTTTCCGTCCTGGTCATCCGAACGGGTTCCGTTACCTTAATCTTCTTTCCTTTTATTGCCTGCTCCACAACTTGCGAAAAAAGTGAATCCGCAAGCGTAGGTGGCAGGACTTGTCCGCCTCTTGAGACGGCTTGTATGGTAGTGATGAAGTCGTCAAGCGTCGCATCCTTGAGTATGAAACCCGATGCACCCGCCCTTACATATTGAACGACGTCCCCGTGAACGGGGGCGAGATCCATCACTACCACTTTCGCTTCAGGAAATTCCTTCTTCACGAGACTGACCACGTGCAGACTGTTCTGACTGCGCAAATTAAGGTCCAGAAGAATTACGTTGGGTTTCAGTTTGTGGAGTTTAAGAATCGTATTCTCGCTATCGCCGGATGCGGCGACGATTGTGATGTCGTGGCGTTTTCTAAGAATCGCCGCGAGTCCATCCCTCAGCATTCGATTCTTTTCGATGAGTAAAAGTCTGGTCTTCTTCATTTGATGCTCCTGACGTTAATCTTCCGGGTTGATCTGTTGATTGCCCATGCTCAGACTGCCCGCACCGACCCTACAAATCAGATTCGATGTATCGGTTGCGTTATTAAGGTAGGTTAGGACGAAGGCGGGTTCAATCGTCCAAGAGGATGAAAACAGAATTAGACCTTTGCAGGGAGGGGATTACTCACTCCTCGATGAGAGAAATGCTTTCCTCGGCTTTCATCAGCTCCGAATTTGTCAGCGCGTATTTCGCGATCTGGACGCGGGAGCGAAGGAGAAGTTTCTCGAGGATATTGTGGACGTGGCTCTTTACGGTGTAAGTTGAGAGATGCAGCTTATCGGCTATTTCCTTGTTCGAAAGCCCATCTGCTATCAGCGAGATGACCTGGCGTTCGCGCCTTGTCATCCGGACAGCTTCCGTAACCCTCGAGGTAATTTTCCCGTTGACGGCCTGTTCCACGATCTGGGAGAAGAGCGATTCGGTCATCAGCGACGGCAGGACCTTCTTGCCGCCGGCCACGCCGCGAATCGTCCTCAGGAAATCATCCGTCGTTGCTCCTTTAAGAACGAAACCGGACACCCCGGCGCGCACGAAGAGCAGGATGTCCGTCTCAGTTGGAGCAAGGTCCATGACTACGACTTTCACGTGAGGAAAATTCGACCTGACCGCCCGGACTATCTCAAGGCTGTTTTGATTTCTCAACCCGAGATCAAGAAGGAGCACGTTCGGCCTGAGGTCACGTACTTTCTCGATCGGTTTCTTCCTGTTACCCGGGTCGGAGAGTACCCTGATGTCCGAGTTTCTCCTGAGTATTGCCGAGATACCCTCACGGAGAAGCGGGTTGTCTTCGATGATCATTAGCCTAATCTTCTCAGCCACGGTTTCTCCGGTTTGGGATGCCTGCCTTGCGCGTTGTCCTCACGGTACTCGGACCTGACAAATGGCATCGATAGAAGTTACCCAACCCGAAGGACTCGTGCAATCCGGCGCACTCCCGCAATGGACCATCCGGGATACCAACAGCCGAGACCCCGTCATACTCGAGTCCAATACTTTCCCAAGCTTGGCCCGGGTTCTCACACCGGCGTAATCGGTGTTCTCAGGCGTGAATTCCCCTGGAAACTGCTACAGGCTCAAATTTTTATGCTGAAACCATTTTTCTTTCTTCGATTGTCATTGAGTCTTTTATGGAGCTGTGCAAGAGATTTTTCGGCAGCTGCAAGAGTTTTCCCGACAGGAGCCGATACATTCATGAATTTTACCGGAGGACATTTACCCCCCGGGAATTCGTAACGGAACTGAACGAGCACGTTTGCGACGGATTCTGATAAAAGGAAGATACCGTCAAAGTCGAGAATGAGCGAGGAGGGGTTATTATGCGTGTCGGATTTCTCTCTCCATAAACCTACTACCGCCCTTACCAGTCTCTCCGCGGACTCACGCGAATGCAGCGTCTTAGGAATCGATGATACAATCGGTGCAGTTGACTCGTCGTCCGTTCTTTCCCTCATTCGTCTCCTTGTCAGGCAATATAGCATGGGTCCGCCGATAAACTACTTCGGCGGGCCCTCGAGAGAAAATAATTATCAAGTACCCGCATCGCGGTACGCCGCATAATCCAGACAAGCATCCTGTTGGTACGGCAGAATTTCACGGACTACCTATTCCGGGCACACCCAACACCAATCTTGCATATCAGATGTGGCGGACCACGTACGCATGATTAATCTCATTCAATGCCGGATGATTTCCGATTAGCGACTCTTGCCTTCGTAGCCCAGCAGTTCCTGCCATTTCCTCTTCCACGTTGGGCCACTCCGGTCATGTGCCGGTTTCGGCACGCTGTCTTTTGCACGGATGACCTTTCCTTTGGGAGGTTCTTTCGGCAACTGCCGGCTGATTGAACCGCCGGTATCCCTCAACGAAATTTCGCCGCGGTATTTGAAGAGAATCTGACGAAAGAATTTTCTCTCGTCTTCCGTCGCTACGAGCGAAATCGCTTCCCCCTTCTTACCCGCGCGGGCAGTTCGTCCGATGCGGTGCGTGTAAGATTCCACGTCCTTCGGTATCTCGTAATTATAGACATGAGACACGTCGTCTACGTCGATCCCTCGCGCCGCCACGTCGGTGGCGACGAGGACGCTGAATTTCTTCTGACGGAAATCGTTTGTCACCCTTTCGCGCTGCGGCTGAGACATGTCGCCGTTGAGACAGCGGGCATGAATGCCGGCTGCAGTGAGTGTCTTCGCGAGTTTGGCGGTCACATACTTTTTGTTGCAGAAGACAATCGCGAGTTGGCGATCTTCATTAAGCAAATCCGTAAGCACTCCTGCTTTCCGGTCCTGGGCTACGTTGCAGTATGTCTGCTTCAGGAATATCGGTTTCACCGTGGAGGCCAGGCGGACGTTCTTCGGATTGCGCAGATATTTGCCTGCGAGACGTTCTATATCCCTCGACACGGTCGCGCTGAACAGCATAGTCTGGTGCTCGGGCGGCAGGTGACGGGCGATCTTTTCGACGTCGTGGATGAATCCCATATCCAGCATTCTATCCGCCTCGTCGCAGACAAAATACTTTACGGAAGACAAGTTCACGGCGCGCCTGTTCAGGAGGTCGATAAGCCTCCCCGGAGTCGCGACGATTATGTTCGCATTTCGGAGACGGGACGCTTGCGCGCCGATCGGTACTCCGCCGTATACCGGAACGATGCCGAGATGCTTGCCGGTAGAATATTTTACAAACTCCCCCGTGACCTGGGTACAAAGCTCGCGTGTCGGCACGAGGACGAGCCCCCGCAGACCGTCGTTCCTCTGGAGCTTTTCGATGATCGGGATCGCAAAACTAAGTGTCTTGCCCGATCCTGTTTCAGACTGTGCAAGCACATCCTGACCGTTTGTGACTGCCGGTATGATTTCTTCCTGTACCGGCGTCGGCACTGTTATTCCCTGTGCTTCGAGCAGAGTTGTTATTTCACTGCTCAGCACAAAAGAAGCTGATTTCATATAAATCTTTCTTGTAACTGAAAAAATGTGCGGGGAAGATGAGCTCCGTCAAAAATGAGCTGGAGGGAACATTTCGTTTTCCTGGAGATCCTAATAAAGAAGGCCAAATCCCGGCTTTGAACACCGTCGCCCGTTCTTCTTCTTAGGAGGGGGGAGAAGATGTCTTTTTTAATGATATAATATACACGATAGTTGATTAAGATGCATCATGGGAAAAAATATACTTTAGCCGGGCCCGTATGACCTTCAACCGTGTCGATCTCCTTTTGCAGCCTTGTTGCTGAAGTTGAGGCTGAGTCGAGTACTGGCTCTCTCCCGGGAGATTTCAGCGAGAAACGGGTGAATACCGTCCGTGTACAGTGACGCCTGCAACGCGTCGCCGACATTATTTTTGACTATGCAGGCCCTGGCTATTTCGGGTCCGAGATGTCCCCCTGCAATTTCAGCATCCGTCCCTTTACCGCCCGGCTTTGACTACCGCCCGCCGCAGTAACTCGTGCACAACAAGGTCGCCGATATTATCCCGGACGGCTTCGATCGTTCTCATTTCGGGAGTGTTGCTCGTGGCGCTCCAAATCAATCTTCCCCCCTTCCCGGTCGTCCAGACCTCGATGGAGCGCCGCCTGGTAATCCGGGACTCAAGATATCCCGGATGTTGTACATATACTTTATAATATGTGTAATACCCTGTTCGCAAATTGTATCGCCGCACCCGCTCGGTTGTAACGGAACTGTCGACATAATCGGAACTCGTGTCCGCAAGGAGAGGACGCGTCACCAGTACGCCGTCGAAACCGTTTTCCCGGATGGCCTTGAAGACTTGATTTGTATCCGGCAGCACAAGCGGAAACAGGCGGTAAGAAGAAGTTGCCTTGACACCGTCTTCGGAAAGTTCATCTGAAAAGGCGTCTTCCCAAATATGCCGTTTAGAGAGATCCTTGGTCACGTCGATGACCAACAGCTTCTTCAAAGGAGGCGCATGGAATGAAGGATCGCTCCACTCGTCGACAAGTACGGATGATGTGCAACCCCCTATGAGGACCATCAGGCAACCGAATAGCGCCACAACGATAGTTTTCTTATTTGATTTCATTATTCATCTCCTCTTGTCAATGTCTTTGATCAGATTCTCCCGCGGTATTTCTTTCCCGCATTTCCGAAGAAGATTGGCCAACGCGTGTCATCGAAATCCTGACCGAGCTTTGGAGTGAGCTGGTTTCCTGCCCTTCATCGCAAATGTTTCGCCCCCCTCCAGCAGGATATAGCGGCCGTACTCCAAAAGGATTTCATAATTGCGAAGCCGCCCACGAGAAACCCAATTATCAATCAGTTCCTGTGACTTTGGTGTGAGGTCGTCCTCGACGACGACATATCTGTCAGAGGGCGACAGCGGCTCAAGAGAATCCCTCTTATCCGGGTAGCAGATAATGTGGAATCTCTTGAGCGGCAATCCGCTGGATATCATGATTCTCTCCGCCTGACCATATCCGGTCAGCAGTGCGATGGAGCTTCTGCCATCTATTGAGCGCAGCTGTTCGCCAAGCGCGGTCGAGTACTGAGTCATATCGAAACGACTCTTTGCGGCATCATTGAAAGTAGCCACGCCCACCTCCGGAACTGCCAGCTGGATTACAGGCATGGCAAGAAGGCCGGCGATTACGGTAGCGCGAGTTGCCGTCGACCGGACTGTGCTGAACAATTCAGCCAGACCTATTGCGCCCGCCACAGACAGGAACAGGCCCAGAGTCAAAACGAACCGCCAGTTCCACCACCACTGATCCATATATATGCGGCCGGTCATCAGGGCAAAGAAAATGAAGAGCGGAGGAAGAGCGAAGAATATAAGGAGTAAGACGTGCTTCCGTTCCGCACCCTTGCGCCGGAAGCGGAAAAACACGCCGGTCGAAATTAGGAGCAATACCGGACCGAAGATGCTCGAGACCGCCCGGCTATATGTGATGAGGTTAGCCAGCAGAGGATGCTTAAGCGAGGGGCTGAAAAAGACCGGCGAAATAGACGCTGACCAGTGCAGGAATTCCAACGCGTTTCCGTATACCACCGCGTTCCAGATGAGCCAGAACGCAATCCCGGACAGAGCGATTGAGCCAATCGCGGCCATCCCGATTGTTGGGAGTCTTCGGGATTCCTTGCCGGAACGACTCCCCTTCGATGCACTCACCAACACGATAAACGGGGCGAGAACCCAAGCTTCATAGCGGCACAAGGTTGCCAGCATCACGGCAACGGCGCACAAAGAAAGCCACTTCACACTGTCCGTTTCCAGCCATCGCAGAAGCGCGTACCCGGCGAGTGCGACGAAGAAGAAGAGAGCTGCCTCGCTCATCGGTGTGAGCGCCATGTAAACGACATTAGGGTTAAGTGCGAACAGACATGCACCCAGAAAGGCGATCGGACGCGAATGAGTTATCCTCCGGATGGTGGCAAAGAGAAGAAGTCCCGTGCCCACTAAATAAGGGATGCCGACGAAAGCACCTGCAATCCCGGAATAGAAGAGAGCGCTGATCGACGCGAAAGGTATAAGCAAGAGCTGCGGAAGCGGAAGCCAGACTGTTCCAATGTTGCTCAGGCCGGGGTGCTGCGAATCCATGAACTCGCGTGCTTTGACAAGACGCGATGCCGCGTCACCGAAATAGAGAAGCGACCGATTGTCGAACCGGTAAAGCACGAGTCCTGCCGTGCATATCACGATGACGAGAACAAGGGCAAGCCAATACCACTTCCATGCCATCTTAGTCGTTATTCTAATTAAGCTTCGGCCGGATGCCCTGAACGATTTATGCTGTGAGGGGTTCAAGTCGTTCTCTCACAACAAATCCCTCAGATCCCCGGCCATTTCCATATGTTGCCCGAGGAGTCCCGACATAAAATCGGCTGTGGCAGCAAGGACTGTCACATCCGCCACACCATAATGTTCTTTACTCAACCATAGGATGATGGATTCGTGGTCGTCAAGCAGAGCTTCGATGATTTGATTCTGGCCTCTTAATTTCTCGTTGTGCCTCCTAAGTCGGGTGGCTTCCATGGAGTGTGCAAACGTGACCGGAGCGAGTTGTCCGAGGGTGGCGGCTCTCCGGGAAAGATCGGCAACAACGCTATCCAGATAGTTACAGTGATACCCGAAAAGCTTACGCAGCTGAGTGATGTTGGTTCCGTTTACGTTCCGCCGCGCGTCCCTCGTCCTCACACAAAGGACATACTCATCAGCCAGAAGTGATTCGAGAAATTCTGAGGCACGCGCCGGCTGCTTGCTGGGGGCTTCCACTCTTGGTTCCATATCACCTTCTGCCTGTTCGTGTGATTAATCGTTATCTCGAGTTGGCGGACGGGGTTCTGTTTTAAGCCGTCCGACGACCCTGAGGCAAGCCCTGCCAAAGGATGGGTTAAAGGCTCTTTACAAAACCGCTCACACTCCGGAACCCGAAGCGCCTGTTCGGTTACGGCGCCCGGTCAGAGAGAGAGTCCTGCGACCTGAAGCTTTTATGCCTCTTGCCAAGAGAAATAGTTTGAAACGAAAATAGCGCCATCTCCGGAAATCAAAGAGCCTGTGAATATTCAACCAGGAGATTCCGAGAGGCTGTTTATATTTAGCCTCGGTCCCTGAGATCAACTCATCCAGAGATGTCCTCTGGAGTTGTCTCCTAGATTCCTTGATGTGTTCTATTTTCAACGAGTCTCTTCCTTTCTGCCGCTCAATTCTTTTCAGTGCGTGCGGCATGACGCCGATGGCGCTCGCTTTTGGAAGGTTGGTCCGGATCCCCGGATCTGGTCCAAAATGCTATACTAAGAGTATAGCCATTATTGCAGCGGCAGGGAATGCCTCCAAGGGATGAAAAGGGAGCTACACCCTTTCCCTTACTAACGATGGATGTCGACTCGAAATCCAAACAAGGCATGGACGAAGCTTTCGTGTCCAGTCTTGATTACAGCATGCGGGTCAATAGGCTCACTACTCTTTATAGAAGAGCCATTCGGCATCCGTTACAAGGTTTCAAGCCGGAAGATCCAGCCGGGTCTCTACCGCAATTGTTTTGCGTCTCCAGCGACCATCTCCGACAAAGGCCGACTCCAAATGGCGTTGCTTAAGGTACCTGCGATAAGATCCGTGCCGGAGACTGCAAGGACTTGGACAGTTGAGCTCGGAAAACCGGTACTCGCCGCTGTCCAACTTGTCCCGTCGTCAGTGGAAAGATAGACTCCGTCGCCATATGTCCCGGCAAAAATATTCACGCCGCTTGCGACAAGGGACTGAACGATAGTGTTGGTCAATCCTGAATCGGCGGCTGCCCAGGATGTTCCGTTGTTGGTTGACTTATAGACACTGCCTCCCGAAGTTTCGGCAAAGAGAGCAGTGCCCACAAGTGCAAAAGAACGGACGATAGAATATTGATAGATGCCTGTCGGCAAAAGGCCGGAACTTACGCCGCTCCAGCTTGTGCCGTTATCAGTAGAAAGATAGACACCGTTATCCGTTCCGGCGAAGAGGTTCCTGCCGCCTGCCCCGTTGGGGGACGTGGTGAATGACCAAACTGAGATATAGAGAGATGCGTCATAAGCTGTTTTGAGCAACCCGCTGTTAACTGCTTTCCAGGTTGTGCCGTTGTTGGTGGAAAGATAGATGCCGCCGCCATCCTGAGTCCCGGCAAATAGATTCGTTCCTCCTGTCCCGTTGGGGTAGAAGGCAAGAGCATTGACACAAGTGTCTGTCAAACCCGATTTCAACTGTGTCCAGCTTGTCCCATTATTGGTCGAGAGGAAGACCCCACCGCCGGTTCCCGCAAAGAGGTTCGCACCCATGACCACGAGAGACCGAACATTTCTGTTCGTTAAGCCTGAATCCACCCCCGTCCAGCTTCTGCCGTTGTCGGTGGAAAGAAAGACGCCGTCCTGATAATCTCCGGCAAAGAGATTTGTGCCGCTCGCAGCTAAACACTGGATCTGAAAGCCCTGAGGGCTGTTTGTTTGGACCCACTGGGCAAGCAACGGGGTCGTCCCCGTGAATACACAAATCATGACAAACAGGCTTTTGACAATGGATTTCATTTCTTTCTCCTTTTTGTGACGGTTAAGGAGAACTGCGACCGCTTTCTATATCCCGCACCGTCGTTCGATCAACCCCAAAACCCCGCTCACTGGCACCGAAGGGATGAGCCTTGCTTCATCACTCGCGTCGTATAATCTGTCATCAGGAATCTTGCCGCCACCGACGTGGAACAGGTGCATATCTTAGGGAGGCACTCCGGATTCCCGGATCTGGTCCCAACGGAATTCTGTCAATTATTGATCGGCCCGCGTGGAGGCGGGTCGGTCCTGTGTCTCTTCTGGTCGTGGTCCCGTCCGAGCGTGTTCTCAATCAATTTGGCCAACTTGTCAGAAGCGCCGTCGATGGCCTGGTCCAGAGTTGGTGCCTCGTGAGTGACTGCAATTGGCTGTCGTCCTTCGAGGCGGGCTTCCATCATGCAGCGCTTGTCGCTGGGACTGTTCCTGTGGATGGTCTGATCGCTTAGATGGACTTCCACTTGAGTGATGTGAGTGCTGAACCGACTCAGGGCATTCTCTACTTTTCCGCTGACCTCATCAATCAGCGCCTGGTGGCCTACTATATTGTGGTCTGTGTTGATTTGGATTTGCATTATATCCTCCTTTATGATTGGCTCAATCCGGCAAGTGCGTTCCCGAAGTTCATCGATCGGCAGTGTTTCGTCATCCTATTTTCCTGCGCTGATCTCATTCTTGCTTTCCGCTCCCGCTTTCCTTTTCTCTGTTCGCGTTCTCCTGGCCGATCCCCATAGTCAGAGCTGTTAACCCGGCTACGCCGCCAAGCTGCATGGTATCCACGGCTGAACTGGGCACTATTACAATTGTCGAGTTTTGCTTCAATCCTTCGTAGAGCATATTCATCGCTCTCAGATGCAACGCGACAGGGTTGTTCGTGTAGGTCCTGGCCGCTTCTTCAAATTTCTCAGCAACCTGTCTTTCCGAATCTCCCAGGATTACCCTGGCCTGACGTTCTCTTTCAGCCTGAGCCTGCATCGACATCGCATCCTCCAGGGCTGAGGGAATAAGTACATCCTTCACTTCCACCGAAATAACATTGATGCCCCACGGTTCCGTTCGTACGTCAATGACCTTCTGGAGCTCGCTGCTAATCTTGTCCCTGCCTTCCAGCATGTCCGAAAGCATGGTCTTGCCGATGATATCGCGCAGAGCCGTTTGAGAGGCCCAGTTTATGGCGCTTTGATAGTCGGCAACATCAAGGGCGGCCTTTTGGGGGTCCAGAACTTTCCAGAATAACACCGCCTCAACATCTACCGGCACTGTATCTTTCGTAAGCGTCTTCTCTGCTTTGAAAGAAGAGGTAATCACGCGGGTGTCAATCCAGTAAGCTATCTGATCGATGACCGGGATAATGAAGAACAGCCCCGGCCCTTTAAGAGCGCGGAACTTGCCTAACCGCAATATCACCACCTTTTCCCACTGATCGGCAACCTTGATTGATAGAGAGACGAAGAGGGCGATAACAAACGCAACGATTCCAATCAACACACTTTCTGTGCTGGTCGTGGCACTGTAAACGGCGAATGCTAAGCCCAAGCCAATGCCAAAAATTACTATGAATATTAATGCTGCAAAGGAACTGCTTTTTCTCATTGTGATTTCCTCCATGATATTAGGTAATTGAATTTGATGGCCGTGATTTGTTTTTTCTGAACTTACTTGTCAATTCATAATCCTTCATTCAGAATTCAATGGGCGCTACGAAATGTTCGTGCGTCTCTCATCGGGATTACAGCGGTGTCATGGTTCGGTACACTAGCTCATTATGATGTGTCGCCGGTAGCGTTGTGGGCGACGGCACGCGATGTGCGCTCATCTCCAAGAGCCACGCGCGGAGCCTGAAACCTGGTCCCAAATGCTTTAGTAGAAGTATATCCATAAATGTGTCGGCAGAGAATGCCTCCAAGGGATGAAAAGGAAACTAATCCTCTTTGACAAGAAGAATTAACTATGCCGATCAGTAAACTGTTGGTATAGTCGGCAGGACCGAACATCCCGCAGTGCTGTCGATCGGAAGTTCGACGACACAGTCGCCAGAGCCCGACGGCTTGAGGACACTGTGGGAAAGATAGGAAAAGGCGAGAGTATCGACACGATATGCAGATGCCCGGTATTTGTCCGGGGCGTCTTGGGCCGGCACTTACAGCAGAATAGGATTCCACTCCGCTACAGGCCTGATGGTCCCACTCTACATGCCTGGTGTCACATGCTACCGCGCGCACGTCCGATCGCGTTCCTACGAAACGCTCCTCCAAAATGCCGCATCGAGTATGAGATCCCGCACGCCGTTAATCATGAATTGAGCGCCGATGCAAATTAGAATGAACCCCATGATCCGCGAAAGGGTGTCTACTCCGTTCACGCCGAGGAGGCGCCGTAAAGTTCCTGCCCCGCGGAGGACCAGCCATGAGATGATCGCGGTAATGATTATTGCCAATACCACACCCGAATAAGCGAAGAACTTGTCAAAACCGTGCCGGACATCGATGGATGACGACATGGTAATGACGACTGCGATTGAACCGGGCCCGCTCAGGCTGGGCATGGCAAGGGGACTCAACGAGATGTCGCGTTTCTGAAACGCCTCCTGCTTTCCTTCCTGCGTGATGTGTCCTTCGCTGGGAAACAACATGCGAAACCCGAGAAAGCCGATCACCATTCCGCCGGCGATGCGGATGCCCGGTATTGAAATGCCGAAGGCAACCATTATCAGGTGACCTGCCAGAAGAAATGCGACCAGGATAGCCGTCATGTATATGCACGCGAGTGTAATCTGACGATTCCTCTCCTCCCTGCTGAGGTGAGCACTGATGCCGAGAAGAAGTACAGCCGTGCTGACAGGATTCACGATTGGCAGAAGCGTTATGAGCGTAACGAAAACCCATGAGAAAAAACCGGCAATATCTTTCATGACACTTCCTTCGAGAGTTCAGTGATAAACAGTGTGGCGGGGTTCAACCCGCATTGCCTGATCGATGAACGCATTCATACCTTCTCTGGAAAAATGGACGACACATTCATATCAGGCTCGCTATGGCAACAACGCCGGAGAGCGTTATTAAGATGCCGGCAATTCGATTTACCCATCGCAGTCCGGCCTTATCGAACCTCTTTCTGAAAAGGGTAACCCCAGAACTGAGAGACAGAAACCATAAACATGAACCAATAAAGACTCCTGCTACCAGAGCCGAAGCAGAAAAAGAGCCGAGTCCATTTCCTAACCCAAGCGCAGCAAACACAGCAATAAAAGCAAAAACAGTCAGAGGATTAGTAAGCGTTAGAAACACAGTAGTGATGTAGGATTTTAAAAAGCCACCGCTGCTGATAGAAATATTCGGTGCAACATGGCGAGCGCGAAATGTTCTTACACCGAGGACAATAATAAGCGCTCCTCCAACGAGTCGTATCCACATTCCCTGAGTAACAATCGTATTTGAAATAATCTTAATCCCGAATGCTGCGACACAACCGTACAGCAAATCCGCGGTTGCAGCCCCAAGACCTATGATTAGCCCGCGTAATCGTCCCTCGGCAAGTGTTTTGCGGATACACAAGATTCCAATGGGCCCGATCGGCACTGCCATCGCAAAACCGATTATGATTCCTTTAACAAAAATAGCGGGGTCCATTTTATTGTCGTTTGGCTAACATCAGTTATTAACTCATCGCTTATAATCCAAATTTCCTGAAGAGATAATATTTCGGGAAATCAATGCCGATCGTGAAGAGCGCCGACAATCCCAAAACGCTGAGGACTATGAACAGGGTTAGTGAAGGAACAAGGATTCCTAATAGACTTATAAGCGCAATTCCGACAATCGCCGAAATGCTTGATATGAGCAACCCTTTACCCGGAAGCGATGACCAGAAATGTTTTCTTTCCCTGACGATCAACACCCTGAATTGACTGTTGAATATGAAACTCAGCATTACGAGAGAAGTCAGCTCGCTCCACTGCAAACGGAAATAGTTGATGCCTATCAGGCTTACAACAATATCTCCAACGACATAGAATAGCGCCGGGACAAGAGATGCCAGGATAATATTCCTTACGTTCCACTGATTCGGACTGCTCGTACTCTTTACATTGTCGGTTGCCAGAGTCATGCTTACGAAATCATTTGCAAACACAAGCAACACCATTCCAAGGAGAGTAAGCAAGATATTGTGCAGCCAGAAGAAGCCTATAGATAGGAAAACGACGAATTCAATGACCTTGACGACTTTATTGATAACCCATGTCAGCATTCGCTGATATGTCTGCCTGCTTATTGTTACCGCATCGATTATTACACCCACGCCGGATTCCGTCAAGACCACACTGGCGGCTGCTTTTGCCACGTCCGTCGAGTTGCTCACGGCTATGCCCATCTCCGCCTGTTTCAGGGCGGGCGCGTCGTTAACTCCGTCTCCGGTCATTCCGACAATGTGCCCTCCGGACTGCAATAGGGTTACGATCTTATATTTGTCTTCGGGATATATTTCCGCAAAGCCATCGCATTCACCGACAATCTTCAACTGTTTGTCCGCGCTTAAATCTTTGATATCCGCCATGCGAATGATGTTGCTGCCGATGCCAACCTGGCTGGAAATTTCTTTTGCGATGTCGATGCTGTCGCCTGTAAGCATCATCGGCTTAATACCCAGCTTCCTTGCCTGCTCAATCATACTTTTTGAATCGGGTCTTGGCGGATCAGCCAGGGGGAGCAATCCAGTAAGTTTAAGACTATTTACATCATCTCCGTCTGACCTGGCAACAGCTATCGTCCTGTAACCTTTCCCGGAAAAGCCATCTATGGTTTTGTTTACTTCATCCGAGGTTCCTTTATCTACATCATGGCACAGGGACATGATGACCTGCGCAGCGCCTTTAACAGCCCTGAAGCGCTTCCCGCCGGATTCAATAGTTGCCTCTGTTCTCTTTGTAGAGGGATCAAACGGAGTATAGGACACCTGTTTGTAACCATCGGAACTTACTCCTGTTGTCTTTGCGTAATCGATAATCGCAAGATCGATTAAGTCCATTCCTTCCGATTGCGATGTCAGTGCCGCTACCCTCAGGACATCTTCCTTCTTGTTCCCGGAAAACGGTATGCTGTCGACGACCGATAGCTTGTTTTGAGTTATCGTGCCTGTCTTGTCAAAGCAAATAATATCTATCGAAGCGGCATCTTCCACCGAATCAAGCTTCGTTACCAGCGCCCCTTTTCTTGCCAGCTCGGTCGCACCGACAGATTGCACAATGGTTAGGACTGCCGGAAGAGCCGCGGGAATAGCTCCCAGGAGGACGACAATCACGAAGGTCAGCATTATTAGAATGCTTAAATGCATCAGCAAAGCAGATGCTGAGACTAAAACAGACGCGGCAATACCGAGATAAATCAGATATTTTACCACAGTCATCATCATCTCTTCCTGATGTGACTTCGGCTTGGCGGTCTTTACCAGCTCAGCCGTCTTGCCAAAAAAAGTATTCTCGCCGGTGTTGACCACTATACCCGTGGCTTCACCGCGCCTTACCACGGAGCCGGAGTAGATAATGTCGGACGGATGCGCCTCCGTGGGGAGGGATTCTCCGGTCAGCGCCGATTGATCAACCGAAAGTTCGCCGGACATAATCTTCGCATCCGCAGGTACGATGTCGCCGAGTTTCACGGAGATAATGTCTCCGTCCACAATTCCTTTCGCGTCTTCCTCCGACCATTTCTTATTCCGCAAGACTTTAGATTTAATTGCCAGTTTTTTCTTCAGCAGGTCCATTACCTTTTGCGAGCTGCTTGAGTGCATTTGACCTATGACGGCGTTTGCCGTCAGCAATGCAAAGATTATTATTCCTTCAAGGGAATGATTTAGAGCGAAGGAAAGCCCCATGGCAATTTCCAGCAGCCATGGCATTGGACCCCAGTAACGGAGTATGAACTCAAGGAGCGGATGTTGCTTCTTTTCCACTATTTCGTTGTTACCGAATTTCTCAAGACGATTCTTCACTTCAGAATCGGACAATCCGTCGGCAGTCGTCTCCAGGAATTTGTATGTCTCTTCTAAAGAGATCGTTTTATATTCAGCTGTATTCTTGATCTTATTTTCCATAAAAGGGCTCTCTCACATTAACTTGTCCAATGCCGGTCATTCCATCCTGCATGACTATAGAAGCTGTTTATCTCACAACGTACGCGAACTGCATAGTTTTGTAGCCCGTGCCGATATTGAGATTAATAGTAAACAGGCATTTCCCTTTTTCTTTGAGCGTCATGGCCCCCGCGAAATGACTCATCATAGCTTTCAGATCGACGGAAACAGTCTTCTTGGATGGGTACACAATCTGAACCTTGGCACTGGCGTCGGCAATTTCCCTTCCGGTTAAAGTATTTGTCACGTCAAGCATTATGAAATGGGTCCCTTGCATCACCGCTTTCCTTGAAGCCATATCCATCCCCATGCTGCTGTCACTCATCCGGCCCATCATGGGATGTCTGTGTAAGCCTTCCAGTTCACGCCGCATCATCAAACCCATTTGTCCCTTCATCATTCTTTTGTGCTGCGCCTGCGTCATTACCCAGACTTTTGTGTCAATGCTGTCGACTTTGGATTCATAAGTCGGCTTCCCCATCACTCTCGTAAACTCGTTCTCCTTTATGACGGCCTTTGTCTTCGCTTTGTGGGTGGCCTGTCCGAACACGGTCAGTGAAAAGACGAACGCCAGGGCTGCCGTCAGCAATGCATATTTTGTTTTCATGATAAATCCCTATTTTATTAGTTAGTCAGTAGAAAATCGGCATTTAGTATTCCTGTAATTTATCACCGCGTCGCTCATCGTGCGCCGTTCCATGATGCTATCTCCGCAGGCCTGCCAGTTTTCTGAACAAGTCTATCTCCTCTTCTCTGAGATGATCCGGCAGCAGGATGTCGACTTTCACCAATAGATTTCCGAACTCATTTTTCTTTCCATAGACCGGCATTCCAAGTCCCTGAAGCCGGAGTTCCTTGCCGTTCGGCGCTCCTTTCTGAATAGTGACCGTTACTCTTCCTTTCAGTGTTTTGATCTGAGTCTTTCCACCGAGGACGGCAGTATACAACTCAACGGGGAGGTTGCAGTGGAGATCGTTTCCCTTGCGCTGAAATTCGGGATGCGGGGCAATCCTGACGTTGAGATAGAGGTCGCCGTTCGGACCGCCGCCCAATCCACGTCCCCCTTTGCCTGGAATTCTCAGCGTTTGCTGGTCTGCGACGCCAGGCTTGATCGTCACCTTTATCGTTTGTCCATTCAACTGGATGAGCCGCGCCGCGCCGTGATACGCCTCTTCAAGCGAGAGGGTTGTCTCGGTTTCAAGATCCTCGCCCTTGATGACGACGCCCCGTCTTCCCCGATGCTGGCCGCTTCGCTGTCCAAACAGCATCTCAAAAAGATCACCGGCACTCTCGTCCATAAACATAAAGTCGGATTCATTCATGGTGGTCCGGTAGGTCTGTCCACCCCCGCCGGCTGCGTATTTCGACCAATCAAACCCTCCCGGCTGCGCTCCGGCTTCCTCGTAGTGTTTCCAATCCGCACCGAACTGATCGTACTTTTTCCGTTTCACCGGATCGCTGAGAACTTCGTTGGCCTCGTTGATATCCTTGAACTTTTCTTCCGCCGCCTTGTCCCCTTTCGTCTTGTCGGGATGATATTTGTTGGCAAGCGTTCGATACGCCTTCTTGATCTCTGCAGACGTCGCTGTCTTTCCAACGCCCAGTTCTTTGTAGTAATCTTTATAGATCATAGTCTTATCGCTCTATACTCATTCCGGGACCTTATCACACAGGACATATATTATCCTGCGACCCGCACTTGGGCCGTGCGCAGTAGTTCATTGTTCCAGAGATAGCCGCGGCGGAGCTCATCAACAACCGTTCCGGGTTCAACATCTTCACGTTCCACCATCGCCACAGCCTCGTGCAGATTATGGTCGAAGGGCATACCGACACTTACAAAAGGGCGGACTCCGTGCGTTTCCAGGAGCGCAAGGAACTTTTGGTGGATTATTTGCACGCCATGCACAAACTGGTCCTCTTCGTCGCCTGCCCACTGCATCGCTTTCTCCAGGTCGTCGACGATGTTGAGGAGCGGAAGTATAATGCCGCGTTTTCCTTCCCCGGCAAGCTTGCTGCCGTCACGCTCAACGCGGCGGCGATAATTGTTGAAGTCTGCGAGCGTGCGGAGATTCCGGTCACGCTCATTCATCAGCTCTTCCTGCAGCCTCTGGATTTCTGCCGCCCAATCAGCCGGCGGCAGCATGTTCTGTTCGTCCTCGCGTATGTGGATTTCCATGGTACACCTCCTTTTCCGTTCCTCAACTGACTTTCACAAGCTGTTTGCCGAGATTCTCTCCCGCAAACAATCCGATGAAAGCCTTCGGAGCGTTTTCCAGTCCATCAACCACGTTTTCGACATACTTCAGCTTCTTTTCCTGCACCCAGACCGCCAACTGACGTATTCCTTTATCGAACCGGTCCGCGTAGTTGCGAACGATGAAGCCCTTCATGAGCGCGCTATGCGTGAGGAGTTGAGGCTGGATTCGCGGACCTGTCGGGATTTGAGTCTCGTTGTACAACGAGATTTGTCCACACAAGGGAATGCGGGCGTTATTGTTTATCAAAGAAATCACCGCGTCAGAGATTTCACCGCCGACATTATCAAAATAGATGTCGACACCATTCGGACAGGAATCCTTCAGTACTACCCCTAAATTGGGAGCAGCTCTATAATTGATTGCGGCATCAAATCCCAGTTCATCTATAAGGTACTTAGTCTTCTTGTCGGACCCGGCAATGCCGACAACGCGACAGCCGTGTATTTTGGCAATCTGCCCCACAACCGTTCCTACCGCACCGGCCGCACCGGAGACAACGACTGTTTCATCTCGCATTGGTTTTCCGATATCCAGCAATCCGAAATACGCCGTAAGGCCGGGCATTCCCAACACTCCCAGCGCCGTGCTAACAGGAGCAATGTCGGACTTTATCTTCCGCACTTCCTTCTCGCCGGCTACTGAGTAATCCTGCCAGCCGAGATTGCCCACCACAAAATCTCCCCTGGCAAAACCATTTGAGTTTGACTCAACGACCTCTCCGACAACGCCTCCGTTTAATACTTCGTTGAGCTGAAAAGGCGCAACATAGGACTTTCTATCATTCATCCGGCCTCTCATGTAGGGATCGACGGAAAGAAATCGTGTCCGCAGCAGTACCTGTCCGCTCACCGGCTGAGGCATCGCGGTTGTGGCCAGCTTGAAACAACTCTCATCAGGTATTCCGGTTGGCCTCTTGACTAAAATGATTTGTCTGTTTATTTGTTGTTGCACTGTCACTCTACGTTCCCATATATAAATGAAATTACTCGGCGTGCACGGGATAGTCGGTATATCCTTTTTCACCCGGGGTATAAAATGTTTTCGTATCGAGTTCTTCTGAGAGCGGCCAGCCGTTAACGAATCTTTCGACGAGGTCGGGGTTACAAATAAATGGCCTGCCGAACGCGATCAGGTCCGCAAGTCCGCCTTCCAATTCGCTTTCGGCGCGCTCAAGTGTATATCCGCCACTGAGGATAATAGCCCCCTGGAACCTTTCGCGGATTGCTTTCTTAATTTCGAGGGGCACTTCCGGCGCCCCCATTCCACTGTGATCCACCAAATGGATAAAGAGTATTCCCTTGCTATCCAGCTTTGAAGCAAGATATTTATATGTGTCTTCAACCTCTGGATAGTACGGCATATCGCTGGCAACACCATAAGGAGACAACCGTATGCCCATCCTCTCCTTCCCAATCGCTTCAATTGCAGCTCCCACCACTTCTAAAAGGAAACGGCAGCGGTTTTCAATGCTGCCGCCGTAGTCATCTTTCCTGATATTGCTGACCGGAGACAGGAATTGTTCCAGCAGGTAACCGTTAGCGCCGTGCAGCTCTACGCCGTCAAACCCCGCTTTGATAGCGTTAGTCGCAGCGGAAACGTATTCTTGTTTCGTACGTCCTATTTCTTCAACGGCCATTTCTGCCGGGATCGGAAAATCCTGTAATCCCAGTGAGTCCGTCCACATTTGCCCGGCTGCTTTGACGGCAGAGGGCGCGACAATTACCGCGTCTTCCTGCATGTTCGCACGATGGCTGATACGTCCGGTATGCATAAGCTGTACGAATATCTTCCCACCATTTGAATGCACGGCGTCCGTGATTTTCTTCCAGCCTTCCACTTGCGCATCGCTGTAGATTCCGGGAATGCGGGTGTAACCGAGACCGTTCGGCGAAGGAGAGGTCCCTTCGGTGATGATAAGTCCTGCAGCAGCACGCTGTTCATAATATTCCGCCATCAATTGGTTTGGCACATTACCGATCGCGCGGGAGCGCGTCATGGGAGACATGACGATTCTGTTTTTGAGTCCAATGCGACCCAATTCGTAGGGGCTCAATAGTTTTGCGTTTTTCATTTCCTTTGCTCGACTAGAATCATTTGCTTTACCTTTGGTTGATGCGAGAACCGGAGTACAATTGCCGGTGACAAAACGACGGAGTCATTTTCGATGGCTGTTCAATTGCCAATATCTGCCAAAATGAGAAAACCGTTTCGGCTTTCATCATGGTTGCCTAACGCTCAACTCATTGCCATCTAATGTCTCCATTGCGTCGGCCTTACCGTCCTATTTCACGACAACTTCAAAAAGAACCCGCATGTTCGCCTGCGCTGCCTTTGAGTTTGCGTCACTGGGCGTCGCTTCATACAACGCCGGTCTTGTCCTGCCATACCCGATCACAGTAATTCTGTCCGGCGCAATACCCTTTGTGATCAGATAGTCCCTGACGGCATTTGCTCTTTCTTCACTTAATTTCTGATTGACTTCTGCCGTGCCCATGGCAGAGGTATATCCTGCTACACGGACGTCTATTGCGGGGTTATCCTTCAAGGCCTGCACATTGCTGTCCAGCACCGTCTTCGCTTCCTCGCTGAGCGTGGACTTATCGAAACCGAAATACGTGTCACCAAAGGCGACTACCTTCTCATCGGGATTCGGGTCGAGCACAAGCACCGTGACCTTCGGCGCAGCAGAGCTCTGTTCGGATACTTGCACCTGAGGGCTTTTCGTGAGAAGCATAATCAACAGGATCGCGATGATAACGCACAATAATCCCACTATAGTAAAAAGAAGGCTCCTCGACCGTTTATTGCGCTTTGATCTGGATTTTTCTCCGATTTGCTTTTCCGCCTCAAGCCAATCGACAAAATCATTGCCGTCCTTAAAGCCGCGTTTTTTGTAGAGCTCGTACGCCTTGTTCTTAATTTCCTTATTCTCGTCGTTCAAATCTTTCTGGATCATTTTTTTGCTCCTCCCTTGAAATCGTTTGTTATCCTGGATAGGTCCCGCCGGACCCGTTCACCCCGACGACAAACGCCGCAAATTTGCGGCAAGATCCCGCATCGATACCCAATGCAATAACCATGATTGGACACATAGTGGACAGTTTCATCCAAGGCCTCTCTGTTTGGGCTACAACTCGTCTTGTGATCACTGGAATGATTCACTGAACCAACATAGAAAGAAACGCGAGGGAGGTAAATAGTGCGAAGGGATGAAAAGGGAGCTACATCCTTGTATAAACGGTTCGAACGATGTGCTAATGCACCTTCCGCTCCCGCATTGACATTCCAATTAATGACGATCAGCTTATTTCAAGATGATCAAGGGTAATCTGCGATCATCGAATGAAGGAATGATTGCGATGCGCCAGAGGAGCATCCGCTATGGCGGAGATCAATGAGCTTTCAACGCGCGCCACATTCATCACTTGAGATACGGTTGCAACTGAAATAAGCTGCAGTTTTTGGCAGCAGATATTATCTCTAGGAACCCGGCTGAAACGTGCTTCGGACAAGGATGGTACACCAAGTTCCACCGAGACAACACCGAGTTACACAGAGAATAAGACCTTTCTCCGTGTGCTTTACAGAGCGAAACGAACCGTGCATCACCAAAACGGTACCGGATATTGGCATCTTTGAAACATAGAATGACGGACAAAGCAAAAAACTTGAAAGAGTACCCCGTCGCGACTAATTTCAGGCATATTGACAATGCGATGGAAAGGAGGGACTGAAAGATGATAAACGGATTGAGAAGAAAGGTGGTTGTTAACGAAGAAGTGCGTATTGAAGTGAACTCCCCAGACCTTCACCGGGGAGATGTCGTCGAGATAATATTCTCAATTCGAAATATGATGAGACAGAATATCTCTTATCCACCGAAGCCAATAGAGTTCATCTGATCGACTCTCTGCGTGAATCGAAAAACAAGGATGGATACAAATACGTAGACCCGGATAAACTCCGAAAAGAATCGCCTTGTTTATAAAGTCACCGATAACTGAGAAATGATGAACCCATTAAGTATCAACAAATGCATAAGAAACCAGACTGCTGAAGGAGAGATTGTATGGGTTTAACAAAAGAAAGAATTGGAAGTGTGATTGATAAATATCTAAGCGACAATCTCGAAGCGTCCGAATATAATATCTATGATTGCACCAAATACTGGTTGATGGCAGTTAACTCTTCGGACATGAGCTGGTTAAGTACTGTGAGTACCTTGTCATTGCCTTTCATACTTGCCTCCTTTGTTGTTTGTCTTGATTACACTTTCGGGCACCGCACTCGGACTGCGTTTTTGTTGTGAAGAGCATGAAATCAACCGCGACATAACAAGCGACAAACAACCAGAAGCTTAGCCACACCACACCTTCCCCCGCCATAAGCTCGTTCCTGATCGTCTCGTCGATTGGTGTGGTTCCTGTTATAGACACCGCTACGAGAATGAATTGAAGCGCTTCGACCGCCATGATAGCGATCAGCATTTTCCTTTTCCTCTTCTTCACCAGAAAGTCTCCTCCTGTTTGATGCTTTCGACCGGCCGTTCTGTAGTACAAATCGCCTCAGGTCATCTGCTTCGTCCTAACACGACTTATGGACAGCGCATGAGTTTCTATCACTTCATCTTTAGAATCGTTAAAGCCATGTGCGACCGCGTAACTTCTCAAGATGGAGCGCAGTATCTTTCTTCCCCGGTGAAGCCGTGACCTGACAGTCCCAACAGGGATTTCTATAAAGTCTCCGATTTCCTCATAGGTATATCCTTCAATGTCGCAAGAT
>JAJZVO010000121.1 GCA_021845665.1 Bacteroidota bacterium
ATAAGGAAGGTCGGCACTACATCGACTTTTCCAGCCTCATCCGCTCATCCAAATCAAATTGCCACAAAAAATATTTCTTCTGTACCACTACCGTCGAACTTGGGTTAGGTCAGAAGATGAGGCGCTACAGGCTGCTTCACGGGATGACCAGAAGGCAACTTGCGCAGGAGTTAGACCTTGACGAAGGGACATTACGCTCCGTTGAAACGGACGAACGAAAACACGCTGCACAAACCATAAAGAAGATCGCTAGGCTTTTCAAATCACTTCTTTGATTGATCCGTATGAGGAGTACAAAGATTTACTGGCCTGATATTCGTGAAACCGGGCAGTCGGCAGGGGAACTAACAAATGCTTCATCTATCTCTTGATGAGCTCGTGTGACCAGTGAGCGGCGCTCCAGCGCACTGGACAATCTGTGAATTGTCCCCGGTAATCCTCCTCTGTCAGACTGCGCCAAATGAATCCATTTGGAGCTTTGTCGATGACGTTCCTTCGTTAGCTTTCCTCCGCGAATCCCCTTGTCGCAATTTCCGTAGCTTGCGGATTCCCGCTTCCGATAGATTATAGAGATCGACGGAGTACATAGACAAGAACAGAGGTCCAAGTGTCGAAACGATCCGCCCAGACACCCGCTTGAATTGTAAGTAAATCATCTCAGATGTCCTCATCAGAGAAGGCGCGCGGGGAACACGACAAGCTCGAAAAAAAGAGCCCGATAAGGACGCTTATTTGGCTTGGGTAATGCGGATTCAGAAAAGTTAAGCCCCGATGCATATCGGGGCTTAGCCGAGAGTTCCCTTATGAATCCTATTTCATAAGAAGCATGCGCCTTGACTGGACATAGTTTCCTGCAGTTATCCTATAGATGTAGACACCGCTTGCCAACCTGCTCGCATCCCAAGTCACCGTGTGAAATCCGGCGCCAATTTCTCCGTTGACCAGAGTCGCAACGCGTCTTCCCAAAAGATCATAGACTGCGAGAGTGACTTTTTCGTCTTTTGGGACCCCAAATGAGATTTCGGTCGTCGGGTTAAACGGATTCGGATAATTCTGCCCGAGGAGGAGTGTCTTGGGAATGGCCATGGAGCGTGCGCTGTTTCCGACCATCTCAGCAGACATGGTTGGACTCAGCGGTCCGCCATTGCAATCCGAACATACGACGTACCTGTAACTTGTACCGAAATACAAATCACTGGAAACGACGTCGGCCCTCACGTACAAGTATTGATCTGTACTCTGCATTGTTGTAGAGAAACTTGTTGACGAGCCTAATGGACCAATCCAATTGCCGCCAGTCTGAGGATCAGCCGATTTCAGGTACCATCTGTAAGTGTAAGATCCGCTCCCGCCCGATGCACTGACGGTCCAGGTCCCACGCTGACCTGTGGCCAGGCTGCTCGGCCCGGAAACACCAATGGTCAACATTGGCGTTGAGATACCGTGGTTGTTGAAGGCGGTCTGTATCTGGCTGAGATGATTTCCCTCGTAACTTTCGTCGTCCATCGTTATGATATTGGTTTCCAAGTCATCGAAATTGTAAGCGTGAGGTGACATTTCCAGTGCTCCGAAAACCAAATCGTTCGCAATGGTGGCACCGATGGCCTGACGCATGTCCCAACAGGCACCACTGACTATTAAGCCGTTCTGGTGAGGATCGGCGGTCGGGGAGGAATCGTAATCCGTGGGATAAGTGTCGGTGTTCTGTAAGTCCCGGCCTACCCCACAATCCTCAGCTTCAACCGGATCGTTGTTGTATGTGCAGGCCCAATAGTCCGCGAGACCCTCGTCCATTGCAGTCCCCTGAAGAGCCCCATTGTTTGGGTCACCAATCCAGCCACCGTAAAGATGATGGATAACGCAATGCGCGTATTCATGGTAAACAACGTCACTTGAGCGCGCCCACTCTTCATTGCTTTGCGAGCCGAAGTAGATGTTGTAACCATCGGATTGCCCGTTGACATTCGTCCCTTCTTCAACATAACCGCCTGCTTGATAGTCCATGCCGCTATAGTTGAGAGTGTTCTTGTAGAAGTCATGTGCTACCGTAGCAAGCCATCTTACGCTTGTACTATCGCTGGCGCCCCAATTAAGATTCAATGTGCCAGCACCGGTAGTTGTCAGTGTTTTAATTACTTGAGTTGGAACGTTGTTCGGATTGTTATTATAACTCCAAACGCTGACCCACGAATCCTGAAGCGGGTATTCGACGTACCATTGTCCCGAATATGGGATGCTGACCGTGTAATTACCATTGTTGTCGCTATTTGTGTAGCTCGTGTTAGTGTAACCAGCATCATGGAGATAAATTCCAGTCGTCCAGAAGCCTGCGTTGGCTGGTGTGTCGTAATTATGCACTGGCCAATAAGAACCCGAAATATTGCCGGTTAGATCCTGGACGATGTTGTTCTCTTCAGCAACCACCTGGGAGTTTTGGGCGTCGATGAAATAGGTAACCTCTTTTAGAGGATTCAACGACCTGAGTGTTACCTTCCAAGTGAGCCGAAAGGTTGTGGTGCTGTCGGAGGTAATCGGGTAAATCACGAGTGAAGCAGGCGTGTTCAATTTCGGGGAGCTGGCGCTCATCGCTTTCTCCGCGGCCGCAATCGCCTGACCAGAACTTATTTTCGGAATAGTAGAAACGCTCACATTCTGGTACGCATCAGCGCCGAGAGCGATCATATCGCCGGTTCTGTCGATCGTGTATCCGATTTGGGTGCCATGAATCGGGACACCGTTTACTGCCTGTTTGTATGTTACGAACCAGAACTTTCCATTGGTCTCAAGTTGACTCATCCTGGTCTCATCCGGGTTAATTTTGAGTATCCCGCTGTAATCGGAGAAGAACTTCTTGGAGAAGCCTTCGATTGATGACGAGTCTAAGTTCTGAGGCTGGTAGCCATAAGCGGTGACATTTGGCAGAACTCCGTATACCCGGTGGGCGGAGCCAGTCCTTTGGTTCATCTGTACGAGAACCTCGTGTCCGAATTTGTCCTGCATTCGTACCATGTTGTGCCCAACTGGAGCTTGCAGTTGAGCGAACGCTGGTGTGACGAGCATCAGTGTAACAAAGAGTGCAAATATGGTGCGTCTCATTGTCATTTCTCCTTTTAGGAAATTTGTTGAAACTAATGCCCACAGTTGCTACAATAAGAAGGAAGCCCTTGTCCGAAAAGAGGTGTTATTCTATCCGAGGAGTCATAGCTTCGATGAATGGGCCTCCTTCGGAAAAATCCCATCTCGGGCGTGAGATTATTTTTCCCCGACAACGGGGACAAGGGCATTCCTTTTACTCTCGTTATTCATCTCATATGGCACATCACCTCCTCCAGTCGGTGGCGAATTCATAGCCATCATAGTTTTTGAAAGGGGTGATTTCCGTAACGGTTCCTGTTTCCACGTTTATTATGAATATGCGATTCTCTACGTCTATCTCACTCCCATCACAAAGAATTTCACTGTCATCCGGCGACCAGCAAACGGGGCTGAGATAAACACCGGGCGGGTCCGATGCTACTCGCTGTGGGTTTGAACCATCAGCGTCCATTACATATACGCCATCAGGCTCGCCGTAAGCAATCTTGGAGCCGCCTCTTGAGAAGGGCCCTGCTCCGGCTTTCGAGGGTACCCAAGACATGACCGGCATTCCCTGTAAATTATAGAGAACGGCACTGCGTGGTGGTAATCCTGTAACAGAGTCCATCTGCAAGTCGTTCGTCAATGCCGCCAATAAGTAATTTCCATCGGGTGACCAGTCAACCAAATCCTTCTCGATTTTCGGTGAGTCCGTAATCCTTCTTTCGTTTTGACCATCCACATCCACTACGAAAATGTCACTGCTGTACAGCGGTTCCGCAAGCCGATGCCTGATGTATGCTATCTGTTTTGAATCCGGTGACCAAACTGGCCCGAGCGCCCCCCTGTATGCTACGGTATCTCCAACCGTGGAATCGTACATGACCACCATTGATTTCCTTGTCGCGAGGTATCTGCTGCTTCCATCCGAATTTTCTACATAGATTGCGTCGCCGTATATCGGGATGCCTCCGACCGGGCTTTCCACCGCGACTTTCTTCCCGTCCGGTGACCACTTCGCGTCAACGATTGGGAATTTCGAGTCGTTCGATAACTGTTGCACGTTGCTTCCATCAGGGTTCATGCTGTATGGCTGAGACGTGCCGCTCTTCGTGCACATGAAGAGAATCGGTCCCGGTGTTGCAAGGAAGTTGCTGCTGCCTACCGGATTCTCACATGACTGAAACCAAAGAGATATTAGGAGAATAAGCGATACGACAGTTATTCGATTTTTTTTCATCTGAATCAGCCTCCTGTTTCATTGGGAAATCAATTGATCTTCGGATTTTACTTTCGATCATCTCCTCCAGTCGGTGGCACCTGCGTCGAATGGTGCAATGTTGGACACCGCGCCGGAATAGGCGTTCAAAATGAATATCTTGTCCGTGGAATACTTGGAGTAATCGACTAAAATACTGGATCCGCGCCCCTTCTTGTAGCAGTGACCTGGAAAACTCTGCCCCGATTCGCTGCCTTTGTGAATCAGCTCTCGCATTTCGCCCTCAGGTTCTTGAAGTTCACTCACTCACTAGCCCATAATGCCTGCCGTTCCCACACACAACAGCTTCTATATCTCCTGCACTACGAGCCAGCAAAAAAAAATTGTGCTACGTCCTCAAAGTACGGTTACCTCCGTTTAACAACTTCCGTCAATTCAATTCTGCTGCGAAGCGTTGACCGCAAACAAATCATTTGCCAAGTGAAAAACCGCAATTACGACCCACCTCTCATCTTCTTGAACAATTTATGTGCTAAACTCTCAATGAAGCAAGTTGTCAACTTTCCGCAGGGGTTCCTCTGCCAAATATGGTTTGCCGAGGTAATCGGCGGCGCCGATCTTAAGTACGCTTGCCTGCACATCTGGCTCGACAGAGCCGCTTACGGCAACGACTTTCGCACCGGGATTTACTCTCACAATCGTGGAGAGCACCTCTTCTCCACTCATCTCGGGGAGCCCCATGTCAAGTAGCACGAGCCCTATCTCGCTCCTGTTTTCCATGTAGCGCTGAATGGCCTCTCTGCCATCCGCGGCCATGATCACCTTGTACCCGCTTTCTCCGAGCATCATTTGCAGATACACCCTCAACATTCCTTCATCCTCAATGGCAAGGATCGTCTTGCCATGCACGGCGGTCAACTCGCATCCTTTCCGTGATTTTCCACCGCTCTTCAACCGATCCAACGCAGGAGCCGCATTCTCATCATTCTCGTTCATATGGATTCCTTCAATCACACTCAGTCTCATCGGACTTGGGCGCAATATGCATGCCATCTGCGATGGGCCCTATAGGGCTCAGAATGAAGGGAGGAGTGACTCATATGTGCGGTTTTGATACACGTGGTGTTCGGTTTTGATGCAATTCGCTTCCATCTGGTCCTCAGCGCAGTAACTAATGAATGGGAGCCGGCAAGCAATTGAAATCAGACAAGGCACAACAACCCAAACCCGGCTGTTGCGAAAAGCAGCGCGTCCATTTCAGGTGACTTTCGCAGTGCAGCTTCCCTCAGGAGCAGTTGTCACTGGCAGTCGACACCCTGCATACCCGCGCTTAAATGTCGGTCTTCAGGAACATCCCGCCATACAAAATGAGAACCAACAACGGGGCTTCTTTCTTGCGCATGTTTGCTTCGGCTATGGCAAGTTGAGCGCAGTCCTATCCCTCTATGCTTCCAGATACAGTTGTCTATCCAACGTCCCGTCCACAGGATCCTTCGGATACTGTATCGCCTCGGCTATGTGCTCCGGCATTATATCTTCATTTCCTGATAGGTCCGCTATCGTTCTCGCGACTTTAAGTATCCTGTCATAAGCCCTCGCGCTCAAGCCGAGCTTTGTTATCGCCTGCTTCAGCAAATCTTCACCGCCTGCATCAGGCTGATAGAACTCCCTTATCTTTTTGCTCTGTCCGTCCGCACATGCGTGTGGCCGGATCGCTTCGCGACATATCTGCGTCCTCTATGAAACCCATCTTGGCGGTGGCGCACGAAGGTTTTGCTATCTTACGCTTCAAGGTACAGCTGCCTGTCCAGCGTCCTGTACTGTATCGCCTCCGCTATATGTTCCGGCATGATGTCTCCGTTACCGGAAAGGTCCGCTATAGTCCGTGCAACTTTAGGTATCCTATCGTATGCTCTCGCGCTCAGTCCAAGCTTTGTTATCGCCTGCTTAAGTAAGTCCTCTCCGCCCGCGTCAGGCTGACAGAACTCTCGTATCTCTTTGCTCTGTCCGCAGGATCCCTGTCCCGAAGATGCTCTTCGGGACGGGACATGTCGGCATTCTTGAAGAGTCCCTTCCGACCCTTAAATCTTTCCCTCTGAATTTCACGAGCTTTCTTCACTCTTGTTCCAACGGCTGAAGATGACTCACCAGATTTCTTGCCTGAAAGCTCCGC
>JAJZVO010000006.1 GCA_021845665.1 Bacteroidota bacterium
CAGACACGTGGCGTGTGGATTAGTGGTAATTACCTCCAGGGCGGTCCCAGCACCATAGAAACGCTGATGAGAAATCTCAGCGAAGCAAACTTTAATACGGTATATATTGACGTCTGGTATCAGGGATCGACCATTTACCCCAGCCAGGTAGTTCAGGCGGCAGGCGGTCCCTCACAAAACCCAGTCTTCGTTGGCACCGACCCGCTGAAAACCACGATTCAAATTGCTCATGAGTACGGCATACGAGTTTTTGCATGGTTTGAGTATGGTTTCATGGTGGGAACCAGTACGGACTCAGCGGATGCTCCCGGAATACTGCAGAAGCATCCCGATTGGGCGATGGTGCAACGCGACACGACGAAGAATTTCTTTCATAACGAGTACGGCTACTTCTTTGCCGTCGACCCCAGTGTGTCTGCCGCGTCGAACTTCATAGTAGATATGTATACGGAATGCGCGCGCAATTATCCCGATCTCGACGGAATAGAGACGGATATCGAGAACGATACCACAGTGTCATATTCTGACACTTCAAGAATCCGTTTCATGCAGGAGACGGGGCAGCCAGACCCTTTGACATTGCCAAACAACAATTCCGCATGGCTTTCGTGGAGGCGACTTCAGATAACAAATGTTATCCGGAGAATATATGATGGCGTTAAAGCGGTGAACCCTAATTGTGTGGTTACCTCAGCGGTTCCTCCGCCATACATGTCGAGCTACATGCTCGAATCCTGGGATGAGTGGGCAAAAAGCGGTTACATCGATATGGCTGAACCAATGCTTTACCTCAACACCGCTGATTTTGACAACCAGATGAGTCTTAGCACCACTTACGTCCCGCAAGGGTTCCAGCTTTCTCCGGGTATTGACATGAGTTCTGCCGGTTCCGTTGCTAACACAATATCAGAAATACAAGATGCTGTGAACAGGAACGCCGCTGGCGTCACGATATGGTACTACGGTTATCTCAGCACTTATCCGAATGCCTTCGCAGACCTGAAGTCACAGGTGTTTCCTGAGAAGACGATGCCAAGTTACGATGATCTTCTTATCGACAACTCAAGAGGAGTTCTCGACTATCAGGGCGCCTGGACGAGAGTCCGTGGAGGATACAACGGCACCTATCTGACCGCGCAAGCGGTCCCGGGTAACACGGCGACCTTCTCCGTTAGGATACTTCGAAGCGGAGAATATACTCTTTATGGTTACTGGGGCGGAGATTCTTCCAGCAACTGCTCAAAGGCATTAGCTGAAGTATCTACTTCGAGTCTTGTTAGGACCGATACGTTGAATCAGGATTTGAATCTCAATACGTGGTCTTATGTCGATAAATTCCAGCTTAATTCCGGCGACACAGTCACAATCAGATTGTCCGGCACCGGAGGTGGCAATCTTATCGCTGACGCGTTCCGACTGAGGCGTGCCAGTCCCTTTTCGCTTAGCGACTATGCCGTTCCTGACAGTGAAACGATATTGCTAAAATTCTCGACTCCTCTTTTGGATCCGCTCTCGCCAATAACTACAGTATCCGCTTCGCTTACCGGAGCGAAATTGAGCTACTTCGTGGATCCGACTGACCATACGATCCTCCATCTTGCCGTCCAGACTCTTAAGGAGAATGTCCCTTTCACAGTCTATGTGAAGAATCTCGTTGATGTGTCGTATGATACACTGAATTTGTCGCGCTCTTTGATTTACGATCCTGATAGTACCACGTTTGTCATCGACGGAAGCACGCCGAACTCCTTTTGGAAACAGACGGGTGATTGGCTGCAGGACACTAGTTCGTCCGCAATTGGCGGAAGCTATTGGGTCGCAAAGCAAGGCCAACAAGTGGATCGTGTCCAATGGGGACCCATGCAGATCAAGACCAACGGTTACTATAATGTTTACGCTTACATTCCGAAGACGCAACTTACGCTGAGCGGCAGATGCATGTATGTCGTTTTAGATCATTTCGGAAGCGACTCGGTTTTCATTACACAATCCGCGAACGAAGGCACATGGGTTGATCTAGGAAACTTTCCGTTTCAGTCTGGAGACCAGTTTGCGGCATCATTGTCTTCAATTGCCGGGACCGACACCAGTCAATATGTTGCTGCAGACGCGATAATGCTTGAAAGAGCGGTTCAGATAACGAATGTGTTGGGAAACGACAATATCCCGAAGAGTTTTGTTGTCTATCAGAACTACCCAAATCCGTTCAACCCATCGACTGTAATTTCTTTTCAGTTGAAAAAAAGAGCGAGTGTCTATATCACGATTTATAATTCACTTGGCCAGAAGGTAAAGCGATTGCTGGATGGAAGGAGCTACCAGGCGGGGACGTGGTTCGTCAAATTCGACGGCTCGTCAATGTCTAGCGGTCTTTACTTCGCGTCAGTGAGAATTGCAGGAACGAGTTATGAAAGGCGTAAGATCATTAAGATGCTTCTTCTAAAATGATCGGTCGAAATTCTTTACGCTCCGTTTTGCGAAACTCTGGCGAAGCATTTAACCCGCCGAGCTCGAGATACTCAGCGCGAACTGATGACGTCTTACGTCCGAGTGATAATTTCGTGCACTCGCCGTTCCTGCTATGGCTCGGTCAAGCGGGAGAGGTCAGGCAAATCCAGGATTCGATTCCTGAAATATCAGACTTTCAAATGGGCGACAGGACAAGGCTAATTCCTGTTCGTAAGATTAGTCTGTTGATTGGCGCCTGGCATACGGCTTATGATTACTATAACGAGATGGCAATGACGTTGTCTACTACGGAAGACAGTTTGGCGCGGTCTCGATCGGCGCAGGTCATTTTGCTTGAAAGCATTGAGTGTATTGGCTAAATTTTGTTCGCTACCCGAACAAACCGATGAGCCGTGCCATTTCCGTCTATTTCTCTGACGCCTTCATTGGCGCTGAATCTCGTCGCGAATTAGAATTTTTAGTCATTCTCAAAATGGAGAGTGGATTGTGTGGAATTTCTTCAGTGAACGCATGGGAAACATTGGTGAACCGAATACGATTAGAATTCTCAGGTATGTAAGAGAACGCGGAGTTACTTCGCAAATAGAGATCTCGCGGAATTGCGGCCTTTCAAAGGCGGGAGTCTCGGAGGTGGTTCAGAAATTAATGTCGACAGGTTTCCTCCGCGAAGTAGGGACGTCATCGTCTACCAAGAATGGAGGCCGGCGAAGAGTGCTCCTGGAGTTCAATCCTGTTGCCCAGCTTGTCGTAGGAATTGATGTCGGGATGTCTTCAGCAAAGCTAGCGCTGTCTGATCTAAACGCGACAATTTTGTCAAGAACGAAAGTCACTTTCGGCAAAGGAGCGAAACCTGATGAGGTTGTTCCAAAGATGGTCAAAGCGGTAAGAGATTTGTTGAAAGAAAAGCCTGCCGACTCGGGGGAATTGATCGGGATTGGAATCGGGTTACCCGGTGTGATCGACTACTTGACCGGCACTCTACTGGTTGCAGATACTTTGCGCGGATGGGACGGCATTTCTCTCCGCGAAACTTTTGAAGCTCAATTCAAGGTCCCCGTGTATGTTGAGAATGACGTGAAAACGATGACCATAGCAGAATACCTTCTTGGTGTGGCGAAAGGTGTCCGGGATTTCGTTCTCCTTTGGACCGGGACCGGCATCGGTGCAGGCATAATGGTCGAAGGAAGACTTCTAAGGGGAGCCACTGCGAGCGCTGGGGAAATTGGCTACAATGACCTTGGTTTTCTAATCGCGAACGAGAAAGAATACCCGCTCCTTTACTCCGGACAAAAAGATTTTGGAGATATTCTTTCAGAAGATTCGATCGTTGAAGCTTTCCAAAGAGCTGCCGGAACCGAAGATGAAACCTCGTGTGACATCGAGGTAATTCTTGAGAAAGCTTCAGAGGGCGATGAAGTTGCCACGGAGATTTTTAAGGAAATGAGCAGGCTAATCGGTACAATCGGCATACTTCTAGCGAACACAATAAATCCGGAGATGATTGTTCTAGGAGGACACGTTATCGAATCGTATCCTCAGTTGATGCTGGATGTTTCTGCTTTTTTGAAGAAGGACATACTTCCGGCTCCTGTGCAAAAAGTGAAGGTCGTACCTGCTCATCATAAAACTGATGGCGTCTTACTGGGCGCGATAGGGCTTATACTGTATGAACTATTTGAACCGCAGCCTCCCATGACGCATATGAAGCGACGTTATCGGAGCGCAAAAGAATCCAGTGGAGGTATCCTTGTTAGTTAAAGGAGTAGCCGGAGGGGGAACGGTCGGGTCACGTGGATGGGACTCAGTACCCCTCACCGACAAGGTGCCAAGGAGAAGTTAATCGGTGAATCGATTTTGCAGACGTGATCCAATTATAGTTTTACACAGGATGGGTATGATGGTTTTCAGTAATCGATACTGGTCTAGCACGCAAGATTGTCCATCCTCAAGTGAGTTGCATTCGCGGTGGTATTATCGCGGTCGTCAGATAGTCGCGCCTCGCAATTCCAGAATTTTGGTGCACGATGCTGGATTATAAGGTCGTTGTTGATAGCTGGAAAATATCAGCCGAAGTAGACGTGCTAGTTGTCGGTGGCGGTACCGCAGGATCGGTCGCGGCCATTTCAGCGGCGCGCGAAAAGAAAAAGACACTTGTCGTCGAAGAGTTTGGTTTTCTCGGAGGGACACAGACTGCAGGCCTGGTCACGCCAATGATGCCAAACCAGATCGACAAGGTACCTCTAAATCGCGGTATAGACTGGGAGATAAACTCACGAATGATGGAGGTGGGTGAATCCGGTCAGTGGCCCGATGGGAACATGGGATGGTTTAATCCTGAGATGCTGAAGGTTGTTCTGGAGCAGATGGTGATTGATACCGGCGCGGAGATTCTGTACTACACAATGTTCGAAGACTCCATCATGGATGGCAATACTATTCGCGGTGTGTCTATTTTGAACAAGGGTGGCAGGGCTGCGATAATAGCAAAAAGGGTGATAGATGCCACAGGCGATGCAGATGTTGCTGCAAGAGCCGGCGTCCCCTTCTTCTCCGGCGATGAGGCAACCGCCACAAATCAGCCTTTTTCAGTGAGGTTTTCGGCTGGCGGCATCGATATGCATAGATTTATCTCCTTCCTCCATTCTCTAGGGCGTTCGGAAGTTACGCAGCATCCTAAAGGTTCGAATACGCCGTTGATACATACTGCGATGGTATGGGGAAGAGACTTTCCACTTGAGCCGGTCTTTCGTCAGGCCGTCAAAGATGGAGTACTCTTGGAGACGGACGGGAATTATTTCCAGGCGTTCACCGTCGCGGGTAGGAGTGGCGAAGTGTTTTTCAATTGCCCTAGAATCACGCTCCAGGTCGATGGGACAAATCCTTTCCATTTGACGAGAGCCCAAATACTAGGGAGACAGGCCATCCTTAGATACCTTACCTTCTGTCGAAAGTATTTGCCGGGATGCGAAAATGCGTCGATCACAAGCATCGCTCCAATGGTTGGAGTCCGTGAATCCCGCAGGATCCAAGGGGAATACCTTTTGACAGTTGAAGATATACTTGGTGCGAGAAAATTCCCGGATGCCATCGCGAGAAGCAATTACCCGATCGATATCCATAGCTCTGACGAGAAGGGGGGAATGCAATTGCACCACCTTCCTGCAGGCGCGTACTATGAGATTCCATACCGCTGCATCGTTCCTAAGGTGGTTGATAAGCTACTTGTGGCTGGGAGGTGCATGTCGGCAACGTTTGAGGCGCAAGCTTCTGTGCGCATTCAGACAAATTGTCGCGCCATGGGAGAGGCAGCAGGTCTCGCATCTTCGATATCACTCGACAGCAGTGCCTCTCCCCGCGGTGTGAACGGGGCGGAGCTCAGAAGTGCGTTGCGCCAAAGGAACGCAAGCTTGTGATGTACCACGTTCCTCTTACTCGTAAATCACAAGCGGCGAACGCGAAGAATGAGGTCTGTTTATCGTGATCGTCGCGGTTGTTATCCTCTTTCTGTTTGCTGGTTCAGCATCTCTGATGTTTCTCCGCAAGTTGCCCGCCATAGTTGCCCTCCCCATCCTGGCGCTTGGTATCGGGCTTGTCGAAGTAATTGCGGGACATCTATCCTTGAACGATTTTCTTTTGGTTGTGGTAGCTAACGGCGCCGAACGGCTGGTTGAGCCGATGATCATCATCATATTTGGCGGTACGATCAGCGTGGTTCTTCAAAAATCCGGAGCGGCGGAGAATCTTGTCAAACTTGGCGCGGAGCTCGCCGGGTCGAGTCCGCTCGCAGTATCGCTTGTGGTGCTGGCAATTGTCGGGTTACTCTTTACTACAATTACCGGATTGGGCGCTGTCATAATGATTGCGACGATAGTGCTTCCCATTC
Source organism: Bacteroidota bacterium (assembly GCA_021845665.1). Taxonomy (GTDB): domain Bacteria; phylum Bacteroidota; class Ignavibacteria; order Kryptoniales; family JAKASW01; genus JAKASW01. Next base: position 6,353 of record JAJZVO010000006.1, read on the forward strand.
TTGCTTCCGTCGGTGTTCGGGAAGAAGTAGCAGGCGGGATCTTGCTATTCGGAATAAGTGTGGGCGGGATTTTGAATGTGAACAACTGGGCTGTTTACAAAACGGTCCTGACGATCGGTCCGACGGCCATTTCGAGCTACGCGCTGCTTCTTTTCCTCGTACTGATCCCTGTATCGATTGTGTACATCATCATTGAGTTATGGCGCAGCCGGTTGATCCGCTTTGATTCATCGAGAGTGTTGAGAGCCGTGTCATATCTCTTGGGTGCAGCTGTAAGCGGCGTTTTGGGATACATCTTTCTCAAGAGCGTGAACTTCAACCCGCTTTTGACTTTCGTGCGATATCTATTCGAATTTCTCGGAATAGCGCTGCTCCTCTATGTTATCTACGATCGATTTTCAGCGTTCAGGAAGGGGAACGAGTCTGAGGTTAAATGGTATTGCTACCTGATTCCTTTGGTTCCGCTGGTGTTGATCCTGGTATTTCATGTTGAATACATCGCGTCATTTTTGATAGGATTTGTGTACAGCATCCTGGTTACTTTGAGGCCCGGGAGCGTTCAACTGACAACACGATCCCTCGTAGAGGGCGTAGAAGGGGTTGCTCCGGTCATCGTGCTCATCATAGAGATCGGCATGCTACTGAGCTCCATTCTTGGGCCATCACCCGGCGGTCCGGGAAGTGGGCTCTTTGCGAGCACCGTTCAAGGCGGTGGCCATGTGTGGCCAGTCCTAACCGATATGCGACCCATCTTTCGGCTTGTCATTCCACACACGTTTTGGGAATATACATTGGGGTTTGGCCTTCTGGCCCCTTTGGCGCTTTATCGCGGTCCGATGAACGTGTGGGGGCTCGGCTACGGGGTGGCTGGTATTCTTATGTCGACCGGACAGCTCAGTGCCAACGCAATCATGGGAATTCTGATGTCGATGAGCATCGTGCAGGGTATTTCTGATCCGACTAACACACAAAACGTCTGGCTGGCAAATGAATTAGGTGTGGACGTCAACAGTCTGATGTGGAGAACTCTCCCTTACGCCTGGGTGACGGCTTTTGCCGGACTCATCATAGCAGGTTTGAGGTTCTTCTGATGGTCGATGTTGACGCGAACGGAAGTAGGAAGGTGAAGGTAGGCATAGATGTCGGAGGCACGTTCACGCATGCTGTCGCGGTGAATGCCTATACTGCTGAGGTGCTGGGTAAAGCCATGGTGCCAACAACGCACAAAGCGAAGGAAGGCGTCGCTCTCGGCGTGGTGCAGTCCCTGAAGAAGTTACTCGCCTCAGTCGGGATCTCTCCGGATGAAGTATCATTAATAGCTCACAGCACTACACAAGCCACGAATGCTCTCCTGGAGGGTGATGTCGCGCCGGTTGGAATCATAGGCATGGGAAATGGCTCCCTCAAATTCCGGATCAAGTCGCAGGAAAATGTCCGAGAGCTCGAACTTGCCCCGGAGAAGTTCTTGAAGACGCGATTCGCATTTGTGGATACCGTCGGTGGCTTGAGGGAAACGGATCTTAAGAACGCCGTCGATAACCTCTCATCCGAAGGTGCAGAAGTGTTTGTTGCAACTGAGGCGTTTGGGGTCGACGATCCGTCGAATGAAACCCGCGCTGCCGAAATAATTGAGAGCTTAGGCTATCGATGCACTGCTGCCTCTGAAATCTCACATTTGTATGGGCTAAGAGTTCGGACTCAGACAGCCGCCATAAACGCAAGCATGCTTCCAAAGATGCTGGAAGCCGCTGACATGACCGAGGCTTCCGTGAAGTCCAACGACATCGCCAGTAGGCTCATGATCATGCGGAGCGATGGCGGCATTATGAGTGTGGCTGAAATGCGGAAGCGGCCCATTCTTACCATGCTTTCCGGACCCGCAGCCGGTGTGGCTGCGGCCCTTATGTACGTACACGTATTCGACGGAATCTTTCTCGAGGTTGGTGGAACATCTACCGACATTTCGATTATTAGACATGGCCGTCCGGTCCTCAGGACGGCAGAGATCGGCGGACGCAGAGTATTTCTGCGGACGCTGGACGTACGTACGGTCGGAGTGGCCGGGGGATCCATGGTCAGATTGTCAAATGGCAGAGTTGTGGATGTCGGTCCACGAAGTGCGCATATCGCCGGTTTGAAATATATCTCCTTCTCTACGCCGGAAGAACTGCCTGATCCGCAAATCCATTTGATAAGACCGACAAGTTCGGACCCAGCAGATTACTGCGCGATCTCCGCCGAGCCAGGCCGTGAGCCGGAGTACGCGCTCACCGCTACCGATGCCGCTAACTACTTGAGCCTGATAGGCGGCGAGTACGCGCGCGGAAATTCCGAGGTGGTTCGGAGAGTACTGGAGAAGGTTGCGAACCTTTACAAAATCGATCCGAAAAAGCTTGCGTCAGATATACTTAACAAGGCAACAGATAAAGTGATGCGGACCGTCGAGGCTCTCATAAGCGACTACAAATTGGACAGGTCCACATTGCATCTCGTTGGCGGTGGGGGCGCTGCCGAAGTGATCGTGCCGTTTACGGCAAAACGTTTAGGTGCCGCTTTTTCAGTGTCCAAGAATCCGGAAGTTGTATCTGCCATTGGCGCTGCGCTTGGGCTCATTCAGGAAACGGTCGAGCGGAATATACTTCAACCCACTGAAGAAGACATACTGAAAGCGCGCCGGGAAGCTTTGGACGGAGTGTTGAGAATGGGTGCGTCGGCAGATTCCGCGGAGGTACACGTGGAGGTCGACCAGCGCAATAAGAAAGTTGTGGCTACCGCATTTGGAACTCCTGAGTTAAGAACCAGGGACTTATCAGTTTGCTTGTTATCTGATGTTGAACTTCGAGAAATGGCTGGGAAGAATCTGCGCGTGCCTCATGGCGATGTTGCGATCCTTGGCGAGACAAGTCACCTCCACGTGTTTCAAGCAACACGCTGTGAAACATCCATTTTTGGATTGAGGCAACGTGTCTCTCGGCCGATCGTCGTGGTCGATGGAAATGGAGTTGCGAGATTGACTTTGCCACGCGGCAACGTCACGGTGACCAATGCCGGATCGATTTTTGAAATGTTGCCAAGAGCTCTTGATGAACAATCGTTGTACGGAGACGCTGGTTTGGTGATGCCCGAAGTCTACCTTGCCGTTGGGGCTAAAGTAGTTGACCTATCGAATCTGGCTGGCGTAAACCAGGTCCTCGCAGTATGCAGGATGGAGCTCCAGCAAATCCCGGCTTCGGAACCGATAGTTGTGATTATTTCTGAAAAGAAAATTTGAAATCGTAAAAAGTTAGACTGGAGAATAGATGTCCTATCTAAAACAGGGTTTGCCTGAATTTAATCATCTCAGGCATTTAGCACTTCTCTATGGAGACAGCAAGAAGAAGTGGACGAAGGAAGAGCTTAAATATTATGTGGCACACTTGGGGGTGGATGGGAAAGCTGATGATTGGTTTTTTGATTCTTTCTTGTTCATAAGTCCGAAATCAGGTGCAGGGAGAGACTATCTAGCTGATGTGAATCTTGGCAAAACTATGTCAGGAGAGGGAGACTTTTGTCCCATGTGCTCCCCCAATCCTGCAGATAAGTCAGATTGGGACGCACTTCTTGCCTACTATTTTGGTGAAGGGGGAGCGCTGCAGACTCTGGATAACACAATCTCTGAAATCGCCGGCCACGTTCCGTTGCCTACTTACAAGAGGAACGTCGTTTTATCGCTACCATACCCGCACATAACGCAGGAAAAGTTTGGCAGAAATGGGGACAGTCGCGAGACTTTAAATTTTTCAATCAAAGGTCAAAACTTGGAACGTGCCACGGAAGCGCGACTCGGTGCGGAAGAATGGTTTGTGGAAAGGGTTGTAGAGCTGTGGCACAAGGGGCAATACAAACATCTCAATCTGCTTGGGCTATACTGGATATTTGAAACCATCTACAGATCTTGGGACGTCGATGATCATGTGTTGCTGAAGGAACTCCGCAAGCACATCAATTCGAACGGATTAAAATTCCTCTGGATACCTTTCTACGCAACGTACAACTTCCATCTCCTTGAGGATTATCAGAAATACTATTTCGATGCGGCATTTCTGCAGCCTAACTTCCTTTTTTATAAAGAGGGGAAATATATCGAGACAGCTGCGACAGTGGCAAGGAAGTGCAACGCTGGAATTGAAATGGAGTACTACCTCGAACTTGATGAGCCGATTTCTATCACGGACGAACGACATCTGCGTTTTAGAGAGTATCTAAACGCCGGCGTGAAATATGGCTACATGACGGAGTCGGCCTGTGCGCACTTCCAGGGAGTCGACTCTCTTCAGAAAATGTATTCCCATACAGATCCAATCGAAAGGGAGTTCTATGAGGACATCTTTCATTTTGTCAAAGGCACATACGAGGTAAAGGACTATCCTCCATTACCACCTCGTCCCTTTTTCGTCCCCAAGAAGAAGGCAGCTATTGCGTTGGATCTAGGTGGCACAAATTTGCGAATGGCTGTCGTCGATGACACCGGGAAAATAGCTCATTGGAGCGAAGGGGATACACCTACGAGCAGGGATGGGATTATCAACTGGATTATCGAAAAGGTAGGTAAAGGTTTGATCTTCGCCGAATCAATGGATTTAAATGTTGTCGGTGTTGGTATGAGCACTGGCGGAAGAGTTAATTACGAAAAAGGGATAATAGAGGATTCCACTGCTCTGATTCCGGATTGGAGAGACGTCCACATCAAGCAGATGCTTGAAGCTCGATTCAACATCCCTTCAGTTATTGATAACGACGGGAATTGTGCCGCAGTAGCCGAAAAAGTATTTGGGAAAGCAAAATCGGCCGACAACTTCATATCCATTGCCCTGGGAACAGGGATTGGTGGAGGCATATACGTTGACGGAAAGCTGCTGCGTGGAGAAAGTAACTACACTTCTGAAATAGGCCATATCTCCGTGGATTCAAACGGTCCTAAGTGTTCTTGTGGAAATTACGGATGCATAGAGTTGTACGCTTCCGGTTCCGGACTTGCTCGATGGGCGGAAGAGGAATTATTGACGCCACTTATCGTTGGGGCCGGCGGGAATCGATCCTCAAAAGGGATTTCAGAGTCTGCCCGGTTGGGAAATCCTTTGGCAATTGAGCTACTCCGCAGGGCAGGTGAGAAACTCGGCGCAGCTGTGGTAGGACTGGTTAACATCTTCAATCCTTCGATGATAATCTTCTCCGGGCGTCTCGTAGATGTAGGCGTTCAGTACTTTGAAAGTTTCAGAGAGACTTTATCAAAGCGCGGTATGAGGCCTGCCATCGATGGTGTTGAAATAGCATTTTCATCTTTTCCACAAGAAGTGGGAATCATCGGCGCAGCCGCCCTTGCCTTCCAATCCTCCATCGAAGACCTGTCCAATTCGTTGAACGCAAACCGCCGTATCGAGAGTCTTACAATGATTGAAGTAGGCTCACACTCTAGAATGAAGGGAAGATCTCATGAATAGCTTGAAACGTGGACTCATCGTCTCCTGTCAGGCAGAAGATGGGAGTCCTTTCAATTCCCCGGAATTCATAGCCGCTTTTGCCAGGGCCGCCGAACTGGGCGGAGCAGTCGGCATCAGAGTGAGGGATTACGAAAACGTTCGGGCCGTCAAGAACGCAACAAAGCTTCCGGTCATCGGCCTTACAAAGGGTTTCTACAAATCCGGGAAGGTGTTGATAACTCCAGTGATAGATGATCTGTTAAGGCTGGCAGATTCAGGTGCGGACATTGTCGCTGTTGATGCTACTGGCAGGAAGAGGCCTAACGGAATGTCCGGAGTCGAGTTCCTCAGGTTAGCGAAATCCAGAATAAACATCCCCGTGATGGCAGATATCTCAAGACTCGATGAGGCGCTTGCCGCTGCGGACGCGGGAGCTGATTTTGTCGGCACAACTCTATCCGGGTACACTGAGGATTCCGGTCCGACTGACGGCGTGCCTGATCTGGAACTGATAAAGGCGATCTCTTCTCGTACGAGAACGCCGCTGATCGCCGAAGGGAGAATCTGGACTCCCGAACAGGCGAAGAGCGCTATTGAATTCGGCGCTTATGCCGTATGTGTTGGCACAGCTATAACGCGACCGGTAGATATCGTGCAGAGATTTGCTTTGCCGGTCATGGCCAGTATTTCATCTGCCAAACAACCATGATGCACGTCTTCTGGCGTTTGTGATTGTTGGTTACCATTTGATGTAGCCGAAGAACAAAAAGGAGAGAACAATGGCAAGTACCGTAGATCTTCCTTCCCAACAACAAAGGGTCCTCGCGTTAGACGCACTTCGCGGTCTCTCCGTTCTGCTGATGGTGTTCGCATCCAGCATCCCGTTCGGAGTCGCCCTTCCTTCTTGGCTCTACCATGCGCAGGAGCCGCCTCCCACAAATGTCTTCAATCCCCATTTGCCCGGCATTACTTGGGTCGACCTTGTCTTTCCATTCTTTCTGTTCACAATGGGAGCCGCGATACCTATCGCATTATCAAAGAGGCTTCGAGGAAGAGCGTCTCCATGGCGAGTTTTACCTACCGTCCTGTGGAGATTTGTGTTGCTGGTTGGATTTGCCGTTTATGTCGCGCAGATAAGGCCGCAGGTGATCAGCAACAACCCAAACTCGGCAGTTTGGCTTGCCGCGCTTGTCGGCTTCGCGCTCCTCTTCCCTGCGCTTGCGAGGTTTCCGAAAGATTGGTCCAAAACAAGGAAATATTCGGTAAGGATAGGCGGGTGGATCGGCGCTGTCATCCTGATGGCCCTTCTGCGGTTTCCGGACGGTTCGGGCTTCTCACTTTACAGGAGCGACATCATAATCCTCGTGCTCGCCAACGTGGCCCTCTTCGGTGGGGTGATATGGCTCTTCACGCGCGAACATCTGTTCGCACGCCTGGGGATCATGGGCTTCCTTATCGCCCTCCGTTTGTCTGCCGGAACTTCCGGATGGATTCAAGCCTTATGGAATCTCTCACCCGTTCCGTGGGCGTATCAATTCAGGTTCCTGCAATATCTGCTGATCGCGATCCCCGGCACAATCGTTGGGGACCTGCTTGTGAAGTCGATGGATTCCTTTTCGGGTCAATCTGCCACGGAAAAGAGTTGGGATTCAAAAAGGATGTTCTCCATCTCGGCCGTAATGGTAATAATAAATGTGGCGGTTGTGGCGGGACTTGAGGCTCAATGGGTGTTTGGAACAACTGTTATATCTGTTTTCCTATGCATGGTTGGCTGGCAATTGTTGAAAACGCCGGTCTCGCCAAATGAGCGCCTCCTCAATACTCTCTACAAATGGGGAGTGTATTGGTTTCTGCTCGGAATGTTTTTTGAACCATACGAAGGGGGAATCAAGAAGGATCCATCCACTCTGAGCTACTACTTCGTGACTAGCGGACTGGCGATTTTCGCCCTCATGGCCATGATCATCTTCGTGGATGTCTTTCAGAAGAAAAAGGGATTCGCCTTCCTTATAGACAGCGGCCAAAATCCAATGGTGGCATACGCCGGAATCAACAGCCTGATATTGCCTTTACTGGCTCTGACCAGATTGAACGTTCTTTTGCATGATATTACCCCGACTCCATGGTTGGGTGTGTTAGGAGGAGCTTTCGTCACTTACCTGGTGGCATTGGCTACTACCATCTTCACAAGGAAAAAGATCTTCCTGAGGACCTGAAGAATGTTCTAGCCTCGGGTTTATTGGGTACGCGGTGGAATTGTGTTTGAATTTTCAGTGTGGCGAATTCAGAAGGGCGGTAGCGGTATGGAAAAAAATGTCTCTATAGACACATAAGGAGGAACAAATGAAAAGACTCTTATTGCTCGGCCTGGTAGGCGTTCTTGCCTTCTCAGCCCCCGCATTTTCTCAGACAACCGTTCTGTGGCAGAAGACAGCAGCGACGAGCAGCCTGCCATCGTGGTTTGCGACGAACAATACGCAAAGGAACTTAGCGTATGCCGATATCGGAGGGAATGGGCATCTGTATGTGACGAAGGCGGGAGGACTATCTCCGATCATGATACTCGACGCGAGTACTGGAGATTCGATAGGAACGCTGAACGAGACGGGAATATCCGGAGGGACATTCGATCTGGACGACATAGAGTCCTCGACAAACGGAGTGATATTTGCCGGGAACCTGACGATAAATGCGAAGACGAGTCCGTTCAAGGTATATGAATGGACGAGCGAGAGCGCGACGCCGAAGGCGGTGATAAGTTACTCGGACAGTTCGTACCGATTGGGAGACCACTTCACGGTGACGGGATCGACTGTGGATAACAGCGTTGCAGTGTGGGTGGCTGCGACTAGCGGCTCGGCTGTGGTGAAGTTCACAACGACGGACAACGGTGCTACATTCACGCCAACAGTGATAAAGCTGGATTCCGTGATAGGGTCTGTGCCAAAGGTGGCTCCGCTGCCGAACGGAGACTATTTTATAAGCTCGGGCGGCAAGGGAATAGAGGAGTTCGACAGCACCGGTAAGTTCATCGGAAGTGTTGCGTCGATGCCGTCGTCGCTTGGCAGTATGGCTTACATATCCGGCGGATCGCCGGCCAAGTCTTACGTGTTCGGTTACGACTACACGAACACTGTTGGAACGCCACCTCAGTACGTTCAGGTTACAGACATAACGAAAGGCATAACCAGCGCGGATTCTGTTTCTGCAACACCGATACTTGGCACGACTCTGAACGCCAACGGAACAGGCGACATTGCGGTGACGGATGACGGAGACGGTACCGTAACGATATACGTGCTCTCCACTAACAATGGGATCGGTGCCTACAAGTTTACCGCATGGCAATTACCACAATTGCCTGGGGCGATGCCTGCAGTCTGGCAGGATTCGAGAGCGACCAACAACCTCCCATCCTGGTTCAATACGAGCAACGAGGAACGCAATATGGCCTATGGAAACGCGGGAGGAAAAGAGGATCTATACCTGACGTATGGAGGACCGTCTCTGGCGCCTGTTCTTGTATTGGACGCCGCGACGGGGGATTCTGTGGGAACGCTGGACACGACGGGCATATCGGGCGGTGTCTTCCCATTGAATGGTATCGGAGTATCGACAGATGGAATGATTTTCGCGTCGAATCTTACGGTGAACGCGAAGACTACGCCGTTCAGGATATACGAGTGGACTAGCGATACTGCGATGCCGAAGCTTGTGGCTACATTTGCAGACAGTGCCTATCGGCTTGGAGATCACATAACGGTAACGGGTTCGACGAGCGACAACAGCGTCACAGTCTGGGTAGCGGCAACGAGCGGATCCGCTCTAGTGAAGTTCACAACGACAGACAATGGTGCGGCATTCACACCGACGGTGATACCGCTTACGTCGAGTGTCGGGTCCACTCCGAAGGTGAGCCTGACTGGAAACGGAGATATCCTCATCAGTTCAGCCGGCGATGGGATAAAGGAATATGATGCGACCGGGAAATACATTGGAACGGTTACAGCTATGCCTATTACCGTCGGGAGCATGGCTTACATAGCCGGCGGTTCTCCGATGAAGGCCTACGTATTTGGCTATGATTACACGAACATCACCGGCATTACGCCACAATTTGCGGAAGCTGAGGACGTGACAAGTGGGATTAGCTCTGCCGATTCGGTGGGCGCGACTCCTGTACTCGGAACCGCTTTGAACGCCAACGGAACCGGCGACATAGCGGTGAAGGACAACGGGGACGGTACCTTGACGATTTACGTGCTTGCGACGAACAACGGCATCGGGGCCTTCACCTTCAACGCGTGGCAGCCCGCACCTCCGGCCGTTCGGCAAACGATGCCCGTTCTGTGGCAGAAGACGTCGGCGACGAGCAGCCTGCCATCGTGGTTTGCGACGAACAATACGCAAAGGAACTTAGCGTATGCCGATATCGGAGGGAATGGGCATCTGTATGTGACGAAGGCGGGAGGACTATCTCCGATCATGATACTCGACGCGAGTACTGGAGATTCGATAGGAACGCTGAACGAGACGGGAATATCCGGAGGGACATTCGATCTGGACGACATAGAGTCCTCGACAAACGGAGTGATATTTGCCGGGAACCTGACGATAAATGCGAAGACGAGTCCGTTCAAGGTATATGAATGGACGAGCGAGAGCGCGACGCCGAAGGCGGTGATAAGTTACTCGGACAGTTCGTACCGATTGGGAGACCACTTCACGGTGACGGGATCGACTGTGGATAACAGCGTTGCAGTGTGGGTGGCTGCGACTAGCGGCTCGGCTGTGGTGAAGTTCACAACGACGGACAACGGTGCTACATTCACGCCAACAGTGATAAAGCTGGATTCCGTGATAGGGTCTGTGCCAAAGGTGGCTCCGCTGCCGAACGGAGACTATTTTATAAGCTCGGGCGGCAAGGGAATAGAGGAGTTCGACAGCACCGGTAAGTTCATCGGAAGTGTTGCGTCGATGCCGTCGTCGCTTGGCAGTATGGCTTACATATCCGGCGGATCGCCGGCCAAGTCTTACGTGTTCGGTTACGACTACACGAACACTGTTGGAACGCCACCTCAGTACGTTCAGGTTACAGACATAACGAAAGGCATAACCAGCGCGGATTCTGTTTCTGCAACACCGATACTTGGCACGACTCTGAACGCCAACGGAACAGGCGACATTGCGGTGAAAGAGAACAGCGATGGTTCGACCACATTATTCGTGCTGTCGACGAATAATGGAATTGGCGCTTACACGTTTGCCGCTCAGCTTACTGCGATTAAGCAGGAAAGGAACCTTGTTCCGGATTCTTATGACCTTAGTCAGAATTATCCAAATCCGTTTAACCCGACAACTCAGATCAGTTACTCCATCCCTAAGAACAGCTTTGTAACTCTGAAAGTATATAATGTTCTCGGACAGGAAGTTGCCACGCTGTTCGCCGGAGAACGGAGCGCCGGTACCTATACGGCCACATTCAATGCTTCTCGGTTTGCCAGCGGAGTCTACTTCTACCGCTTGAGTGCCGGTAGCTTCGTCAGCATCAAGAAAATGGTTCTCATCAAATAGCGACATTTGTCGCCTTAGGATAGGTTATTCGTGAGAATACTTGAGGCGACAGATGAACGAAGACGACCGGATAGAAGCGAAGTAAGGAATGTGATTCGAGCGATTCCTTCGGAGGGGGAGAGTTCGTTTGGGAGTTAGAGAACTCAAACGAGCTCTCCCCGGATGAGGAGCTAGTTCCGTTTGATGTGGAAGGATTGCCTCTCCTTAAGCAGAACCCGTCCTGGCAGCAAGAACGTCGGAGCGGGTTTCTTATTGACGGTTGCAGTAAGAAATTCAGGGACGCGACACCGTGTGCAAGTGCGCTTCACATAACGGGAGCATGTAATCGAGCTCAAGGTGGCGGCTAGGCGTTCCTTAACTATATCATGACAACAGCCACAGAAATCCACACGAACGCTATTTCGTCTTTTCGTTTATCCGGCACAAAAATGGTGCACCTGTCAAAATTGTCAATGTTTTGGAGTGGGTACTGCGTTCGGCTCCAAGCAGATTGGCGAGTAGGGAAAATTGCCGTTTGCTGAAAGATTTGTGCTTGGGCAGCCGCCAGAAGAGTCTTCCCTCTTGTCGTTTTCCTAACGAAAGAAACGGCAATGTTCGCCGCCAAACAGTTCGAGTCATCGTCCTGCCCGAGGAGCGATAGAGATGCCCGGTGAAGTCATCGGGCTTTTTCGTATATGTCAGGATACTGGGTCTACATATTGTACTCTGAGAAAGGGGATGTGTATTACAAGGGGTCGTCGGGGAACCCTGCGATACGCCTTGTCCATCACAACACAACCGAACGAGGGTACACGTCAAGATATCGGCCATGGCGTCTGGTATTCAGGAAAGAATATCGGACGAAGGCCGAGGCACAGGCAGCGGAGCGGAGGCTGAAGGAGATGAAGAGCAAGCTGGGATTTCGACAGAGATTGGAATAATGGAATAGTCGGAATATTGAACAAGAGGTTGGATATGGCAAAGCAGGCATTGACGAAAGGAGACTCGGCAATTACCCGGAGGGACCTGCAGATATTCGTGATGGAAGTTGAGCTGGTAAATAGACTTGGCGAGAAGAAAGGAGACAGAGGTCAGAAGTTGGAGGTCAGAGGTCGGAAACCGGTAATGTCGAGCGAGGCGTATGCTCTCTTAAAGTACAATGCGGAGTATGTGATCGACAGGCTGCCGGAGAGGAATGGAAGAAGTGAAAAGGGAGAACGGAACGCGGAGCAAGGAGAAAGGAACAAGGAATAGAGGGACAAAGGGCGGAGGGCATGAAGCGCCGTAGGCGCGACATGTTGGCAGAAATAGAAGCAAAATGCTGCCGGAAGATGCGAAGCAGATCGGGCGCGACCAGTTAGTCGCCGAGAATGCAGTGCTCGGGTTGGAGCCTGCAAGCGCCGTAGGCGCGACATGTCTGTAGAAAGAAATCTCCCCCCATCTTGGGGGACCCCTTTAGGGGTGACACGTTAGTGCGGAAATAAAGATAGAAGATTTGGAGGTGAATGAAATATGCTTGTGAAAATGAGGGTAGTATTGATACTCAGCGCAATCATTGCCGGAAGCGCAGCAGCTCAGACATCCGGCACTGCATCGGGCCAGACCTGGCAAATCCCGTTCGGCTCCGAAGGGAACACGATATCGCTAAGCGTGGCCAACAATTCGTCCGTCGACGCGAACAATGTCACGGTGACGTTCACAAACCTCCCGGCATGGCTGGATTTCAAGTCGAACTCGATCGTGCTGAAGAGTATCCCCGCTAAGAGCACGGGAGATGCGGAATTCACATTTTCAGTTGACAAGAAAGCTCCTGTGGGAAAGGACACGGCGCTTACTGCGGTGATAAACACATCGGACGGTCAATCCTGGGATAAGGACATAACCGTCATGGTCAGTGCGCCGAAGGATTACAAGCTGTACAACAACTTTCCCAATCCGTTTAACCCATCGACAAAGATAGCCTTCGAGCTGCCGAAGGCATCGCATGTCACACTGACGATTTACGATGTGCTCGGGAGGGAAGTGACAGAGTTAGCCAACCAAGAATACCCGGCCGGATACAACGAGATAACCTGGAACGGCCTGAACAGGAATGGAGAGCAGGATGCATCGGGCGTGTACTTCTACCGGATTGCGGCAGGTACCTGGAGCAAGGTGATGAAGATGTTGAGTCTGAAATGACGGAGTCATTAAGACGAAATCCGCCATTGTCTTGGCGGATTGATACTCAAGTAGCATCAGACCACGATGGAAGGATGGGCAAACATTGCAAGACCTTTTACCTATCCATTTCAACTTGATGGATCGGAAGCAGGACTGAATGGTTGCACAGAATCAGGCCCGTCGCTAAGAAGAAACATCTCTTTGATCGTCTTCGTGATAAGTGACCGGAGCCTCACGATCAGAAAGCTCGAGTCATCGTCTTGGTCGGGAGCGGTTGACCGCAGTTCTGCCAACCTGATGCTTCAAATTCATTCCGTGCGGCCTTCAGATGGCCATCCTACGGGGCGCATTATTCCCAATCCCCGTGCTTTTTCTCCGAAGGAAGGTCTCGATGTGAGGGATCCCAACAAGCCGTGCACCAATGTCCTTCCGAATTTCAACCTGCTCCGCAATATCCCGCGCTTCATGGATCTGTCGCGGCGGATGCCCACGAAAAGGCGATCGCCAAAAGTTCTACGAGGAGTTGACCACGAGGCTGAATATAATGGTTGGAATGAATTAGATTTAAAAAAAAGGAGGGAACCATGAAGCTTATAAAACTACTCAGTCCTTTACTGATTTTATCTATTCTCCTGATTCTGCCTTCGGCCTCTTCCGCCCAGGAAAACAAAGTCCGCCTGAGCCTGAAGGCCAGTGTCATGCAACGAATCGGAGTAAATACGGATATTACAATTGATTACAGCAGGCCCGGAGTGAAAGGGAGGAAGATATGGGGCGGACTCGTCCCCTACGGCATGGCTCCGGGAATTAAGGAATCAAAGGGGAAGCCTTTTCCCTGGCGAGCAGGGGCTAACGAAAATACGACCATACAGTTTTCAAATCATGTGCTCGTTGAAGGCCATAGTCTGCCTGCGGGGAAATATGGCCTCTTTATGATCCCCGGGAAGAAAGAGTGGATCATCATATTCAGCAAGGACAACTCGGCCTGGGGAAGCTTCTCGTATAACCAGGCGGATGATGCGCTCCGGATTACTGTGAAGCCCGTCGAGGCGCCGCACATGGAGTGGCTGATGTATGGATTTGATCATCTTGCTGGTACTTCGGCGATTGCTTACCTCTGGTGGGATAATCTCAAGGTGCCGTTTAAGATCGCGGTGGCCGGGGAATAAACTGCCGGGATATTCACACTTGCCGGGATTTACGTTATCCTGATCCGTCGGAACATATAAAGCGAGAGTCTGTTATCCATGCGCATCACTGGTGAAGTTAGTCAGTCCGAAGTTGATGTGTTGAATCCGCTATGGAGTCCTTGACCCGATTGCCGGAGGTGGCACCATATCAACGCTCATTAATTATCAGGCTCGATTGATCCGGAGTTCGTCGAACTTAGCATGAGAGTCGGGATCATATATCCTACGAGCTTTCAGTGGAAATCCCTGTGACCTAACGTATCGACAGTCTGAGTTCAAAGGACATGGGGTTTACTTCCGCTTTTAAAGAATAGACTCCGGCGGTAAGTGTATGGCCTGGGCTTGCTACGAGTACTCGATCAATTGAGTAGAGTGTTTCCGTTTTTCCTGAATCTGCAGGGATCAACTCCTCGAAAGTGGACGATACGCCGCCCGCCATTACGGTGTCACCGATCGGATTTAGAAGCGCCCAGTGAAACAACCCGTCCCCGACTGTAATTGTCTCGGTAGCAGAGCCGCTATTTTGCACAGTGACCTCAGCTTGTAACGTATCTCCCGGATCGTAAATCGTCTTCGACGAGAAAAGCGTATAATGGAGCGTGCCCGATCCTACGGAATCCGAATCCGAAACGGGATTGCTGTTCTTGCCGCATCCTGCGAATACTGGCAATATCATGAAGGTGAACAGGAGAAGTCCTGGGTTACTGTACATAGTGTCCTTTCTTTACGGACTGGACTTTCGAATGAGCTTTTGCTGATATTCGAAGCGCTACCAGCACGACAATTGCGAGGGGTATCGCGATGGATTTACCCACTCCTGCAAACATAGTGGTACTCCTTGTTTTTTGTTTTGGCATCGTTATCACGTTGTCCATTGAAGACTCTGCCTGATGCCCTTCGGTGGTTTATGACGCAAACCCATCCGCTGGGGTTTAACCGCTGCGATATACCCGGAAGACGATGGCGATATCCGAATAGGCCGGCCCTCCACCTTCCTAAACATTTTTGGCAAGAATCCTTTTGGGAGTTGAAAGGCATAATTTGAGCAACTTGTTGCACGGGGCTTTTGACTTTGAAGGCAGATGCCTGTCAAAGCGGGGACCGTGTCTGTAACCGGACAGGTATGAATTGCGATATTGACCGCCGAGGCGAAGAGCCTTAGAATGTCTCTAGTGGTAAATATACCTATAGCGGAAGTGCTGCAATGAAGAACAAATACTCGCGCGAAGAGATGGAACGCTACTTCGCAGATCCGGAATATAGAAAATCACGCGGGCGGAGAAGAAAATCTTCAATAAGGAAACCAAGTCGCCGCGCGGCGATTTACGCTTCGACTATCGTGCTCGTGTTCATTTACGGGTTCTATATAGTCAGCGGGCTACCGTCCACGAAGGAATTGGAAAACCCTAAACCCGATCTCACGACGAGAATTCTTTCGGAAGACGGACAAGTCATAGGCCGCTTCTACCAGGAGAACAGGGACGTAACGCATATCAGCAAAATTCCTCCGTATGTTGTGAGTGCGCTGATCTCGACTGAGGACAGGAGCTTCTACACCAATTGGGGACTTGATCCGGCGAGAATCTTGAGTGCCTTTTTCGAAGACTTGATACACCTGCGGGTAGTGCAGGGCGCAAGCACAATCGCGCAACAGCTTGCCCGCAATCTCTATCTCAACCAGAGTGTTACACTCACCAGGAAGATTCGCGAAGCGATAACGGCAGTCGAGTTGGAGAGGAGGTATACGAAGCGTGAGATCCTCTCGATGTATCTCAACGACGTTTACTTCGGGCGCGGCGCTTACGGGATTGAATCTGCCTCCGAAGTTTATTTCGACGAGCCTGCGTCCCGGCTTACTCTGCCTCAGGCCGCCCTATTAGTAGGGATGTTGAGAAACCCGGCTCTGTTTGATCCGGTAGCGCACCCTGAACGGGCTCACATGATAAAAAACGTCGTGCTCCATAATATGTATGAAAACGGGAAGTTATCGAGACGGGCCTACGAGGGTGCGCTCAGGGAGCCGTACAATCTCAAATATCGCGGGGCTTCCGGAGAGCTTGCATCAGGCTTCGTTGAAATGGTTAGGGAGGAACTCGAGACTTGGGCGAAGAAACGCAGGATAGATATCTACAGAGACGGCCTGACCGTCTATACCACACTCGATTCGAGAATGCAGGCTTATGCCGACAGCGCGGTGAGCCAGCATTTGAGAGTATACCAGAAGCTGTTCGATTCCCGTTGGAACTGGAATGAGAATCGAGTCACCCTGGATTCGGCGGTGAGAAATGCGATCGAGCTTTCACCTGCATACGAGGATGCTTCAACCGGCGTGGAGAAAAGTCATGTTTACCGTCGTCTCGTGAACGATCCAGCCTTCATCGATTCCGTTGAGAAAGCCGAAGAAAGAATACAAGTCGGATTCGTTTGTATCGATCCGAAGAACGGCTACATAAAAGCCCTGGTCGCGTCTTCCAACTACAAGCATTTTCATTACGGGCTAAACCATGTGACTCAGATCGTCCGTCAATGCGGCTCGGCGTTCAAGCCGTTCGTTTACACGGTGGCCGTAGAGGACGGATACCCACCTTCGTACAAATTGCTTAACCAGCCTATAACCATCATTATGCCGGACGGAAGCGACTGGACACCGCAGAATGCCAATGGAAAATTCGGTGGAGAAGTGACGTTGAGTGACGCCATCAAGTATTCGATCAATGCGGTAGCGGTCAGGGCCATCCAGGAAATAGCACCTGTGCGGAAAGTAATTGCACTGGCGCATGAAATGGGAATCACGACCTATATTCCTCCTTACGCCTCGATTGCATTGGGTGCCAGTCTTGTCATTCCCATCCAGTTGGCGAGTGCATATGGCGTCTTTGCCGACCAGGGAATCCTGACAAAGCCGATAGCGATCGTGAAAATTGAAGACAAATATGGAAATGTGCTGTGGCGCAATCACACAGTATCTACCGACGTCCTGAGGAAGCGGACCGCCTACACCATGACTAAAATGCTTGAAGGTGTCGTGAACGGCGGAACAGGAAGAACGGTCAGGAGATATTTCTATCTGGATTGCGCAGGCAAGACGGGAACGACGAACGACTTCGCGGATGCCTGGTTCGAAGGCTACACACCCCAGCTCGTGGCGGGAGTGTGGGTCGGTTTTGACGATCAGCGTGTACATTTCACAAACTGGTATGGCCAGGGTGCCGACGCCGCGGCGCCGATATGGGCAATCTTCATGAGGGATGTTTACAACGACAGAGCTATCGGCCTGCCGATTACCACATTCGTTCCGCCGCAGGGGTAGACGGGGCTACCTGGAACTCCGCCGCGTTTATCCCGCAGGGAAAAGAATGCGCGTAGATAAGGAGGCAGGCTTGCAGTCCCGAGGGGAGCGTTCGAAGTTCTCGACGGGAAGCCCCCTTCCTGTTTTCCTCAGCGTGTGCCCTTATACCATCACGTCTTCGGCCGCCAAATGGAAGGTCGAGGCGCAGTTTAATGAGCTACCACTCGCCATGCTTGATATTGAGTACCTTGGGTAATTACCTTTGACCAGGTTCCAGTGAGCATTCCTGATCGATGGGTGATTCCATCCAAAGGCATGGGCATTCCGGTTAATGAAAATCTGATAGGACCTGCATTATGAGACATCTGCTGAAAACGTTCGTGATCCTCGCCGTATTGTCTTCGTCGGTGCAAGCAATTGCCAATCCGATCCCTGTAGTGAGTGTGAAGAAGAACTCGCTTGGCATAACGTTGCAAATGAGACCCGGAACCATGCGCCTGGAGGTGTATTCGCCTCGCGTCATACGGGTGATATATGCATCGCACGACACTATCCCAAACCTCCTGAGCCTGGCTGTGGTAGGTAAACCTCAGCCGACAAAATGGGAAGTGAGCGAGCTAAAAGACGAGATAATCCTGAGCACCGATGATATTCAGGCACACGTTAATCGGGAGACGGGCGCTGTCTCCTTCTTCGATAAATCCGGTCGCCCGGTCCTCGCTGAAAATCCAACGGGCGGGAAGTCACTTACCCCAAATGTGATAAACGGGATTAGAACACTTCGGAGCACCGATCAGTTTATGCTCGCCCCCGGCGAGGCGATCTACGGACTGGGCCAGCACCAGACCGGAATGATGAACTATCGAGGCTCAACTATCCGTCTGCAGCAGCGCAATCCAGGCGAAAGCGCCGTGCCCGTCCTGGTATCCAGCAAGGGCTACGGCCTATTCTGGGCAAACCCGGCGATCACCGATGTGAACGTTGGAGGAGGACCGATAGAAACCATCCCGTCAGACCACCTCTATACTGAAAGTGGCCGGCCCGGTGGCCTAACTGCCCGGTATTACCGGGGTATGAATTTCGACACTCTAGTCGCCACGCGTATCGATTCGCTGGTGGATTTCAACTGGGACAATATTCCGCCGGCCGGGCTTCCGCATGATAACTACAGCATTCGCTGGGAGGGTTCTGTAAAAGTCCGGCAGGGAGGAAAATATGCATTCATCGTCTCGAGCGACGATGGGTCGCGGTTGTGGGTCGATGGCCGGGAAGTGATCGACGACTGGGGACAGCATGCGAGGCAGACCGAAAGGGCCGTGCTAAACTTCGCGGCTAACAGCCGCCATCGCATCCGACTCGACTATTTCCAGGCCGCCGGCGGGGCGTCGGTGCACCTTGCATGGGAACCGCCGCCGACGAAGTTGGCAAGAACCCTCGTTACCTGGAATTCCGATGCGGCGCAGGCCATCGATTATTATTTCATGTATGGACCGGCGCTCGATTCGGTCGTCGCTGACTACCGCCATTTGACGGGAGCGGCGCCTATGTTCGGACGGTGGGCCTGGGGCCTGTGGCAGTGCAGGAACCATTATGAAACTCAGAAACAGATCCTCGATGTAGCTGCTCGCTATCGCAGGATGCACATTCCTCTGGACAATGTTATACAAGACTGGCAGTACTGGACGCCGAATCCGTGGGGCTCCGATCGCTTCGATACGACACGCTATCCGGATGTCACTGAGATGACGCACGAATTGCACGCCGAACATTTACATGTGATCATCTCAGTATGGGCTCGCTTCGACACCGGGTGCTCGAACTGGCGCGAGCTTAAAGATGCAGGCGCATTGTATCCCGAATTAGTGAAAAATGTTTATCCGAAAGGCGTGGGCCAGTGGTATGACGCATTCAATCCTGTCGGCCGCGAGATCTTCTGGCACCAGCTGTCTGTCAACCTCTTCTCGAAAGGCATCGACGGCTGGTGGCTCGATGCCAGCGAGCCTGAATTGAGCGGGAACTGGGGCGAATTCCAGGATTACATGACCTATGATGGGCCGGGCTTCCTCGTATACAACGCATACCCCCTCATGCACACCGAAGGAGTGTACCAGGGTCAGCGGGCTCAGACATCGAAGAAGCGAGTCTTCATACTCACGCGTTCTGCCTATGCCGGCCAGCAACCCAACGCAGCTGTTACTTGGTCGGGTGATATCCGCGCGACGTGGAATGTCTTTGCAGAACAAATCCCGGCAGGCTTGAACTTTTCAATCAGCGGAATTCCTTACTGGAACACCGACACCGGCGGCTTCTTCGATTACAGCCCCAGCGATGCATCCTATGATCCGCTTTTCGCCCGCTGGTTCCAGTTCAGCGCGTTCTGCCCGATGTTCCGTATCCACGGCAACCACAACAAGGCGATTTTCAGGTTCCCGCCCGCTACGCGAAAAATCCTGATCAAGTATGACAACCTCCGCTATCATCTTATCCCCTATATCTACTCGGTTTCCTGGATGGTAACGCACGACAGCTATACCATGATGCGTCCCCTCGTAATGGATTTCCGCCACGACCACGAAGTCTACGGCATCACGAATCAGTATATGTTTGGTCCTGCGTTGATGGTCTGCCCGGTCACAGCCAAAGGGGCGACTACTCGCAGGGTATATCTGCCTGCCGGGACGAGATGGACGAACTTCTGGACAGGCGAGACTTATGACGGGGGCCGTACAATTATTGCGCCCGCTCCGCTAAAGACTCTTCCGTTATTCGTGCGAGCCGGTTCCATAATACCATACGGGCCGTCAGTTCAGTATGCGACGGAGGGTGACAACCCGATGGAACTGCGTGTATACCGGGGTGCAAATGGGAAGTTCACACTCTACGAAGACGAAGGCGACAACTACGACTATGAAAAAGGTGAATACGAGACGATCCCGATTACATGGAACGAAGCGACGCACACTCTCGAGATTGGACAGATTTCCGGCAATTATCCGGGGATGCTGAAGGACCGGACGTTCCGCATTGTCTGGGTGTCGGCTGGACACGGCACGGGAGTCGGATCTACTAAGAAGGCTGATGTAATTGTTCACTATGATGGGAATGCTGTCGCTATCAAGGGGCCGAAGTGATTTCCGGAGCGACAGGTTGGGCCCGCCGTTCAACAGGTTCTGTCAGGAGGATACGATGAAACGCTTGAGATTCGCTATTGTCACCGTCATTTTATCTGCCACGCTCTGCAACGCTCATGCTGCCGTCGACGCGACGGACACTTCGTTTCAAATCGTCGAGAGCGTGCCGGTCGCCACCATCTACGGTCAGCCGGGTGTGCCGCGAACTCAGCGGGCATGGATCGACATGCTTCGCGGGGCAAAACATTCGATCGATATCGCTGCCTTCTACATTTCAAACAAGCCAGGAGAGGCGCTGGCGCCGGTGATCGATACGCTCGTGGCTCGTGCAGAAGCGGGTGTCAGAGTGCGCATACTTCTTGACAGGAAGTTTCTCCGTGAAAGCGAAAGCAGCATCAGACCGCTTCGCGGCGTACCCAACATGGAAATCCGTGTCCTTCCGGTGGATAGCCTGACCGGCGGCGTTTTGCACGCGAAGTACTTCATTGTCGACAATCGGAGCGTGTTCGTAGGAAGCCAGAACTGGGACTGGCGTGCGCTCGACCAGATCCATGAAATAGGCGCACGAATTGAAAACCGCCGATTCGCCCGCACCTTCGAAGGAGTGTTCGATTTTGACTGGCGCCTTGCGGGCCATCCTGACCTTCCGGCAGCCGCTAAGGCTGCCGTGACGCCGCCCGATTTCGCGCCGGTCACCGAGGGCGATCCCGTGGTCTTACGTGAAAGAAGTGGCTCCCCTGTCATCGCATTTCCGGCGTTCAGTCCGCCCTCACTGGTCCCCAGGTGGGTAACCCACGAACAGCCGGCACTCGTTCGCTTCATCGAATCGGCCAGGGATACACTGCGAATTCAGGTGATGACGCTGTCGGGATTTATGGACTACGGCCCGAAAGGTTACTGGCCGGCATTGGACAACGCGCTGCGCGATGCGGCGGCACGCGGAGTGAAGGTCGAGATTATTGTCGCCGACTGGGCGCTTCGCGAACCGATGCAAGCTTATCTCAAGAGCCTCGCCGTGCTCCCAAATATCACCGTAAAATTCAGCACTCTGCCTCGAGCGCCTCAGGGTTTCATACCGTACGCACGTGTCGAGCATTGCAAATACGCCGTTGCGGACGGTGACCGATCCTTTATCGGCACGGGAAACTGGAGCTGGAGCTATTTCAATACCACAATCGACGCTTCCATTTTTATCGGCGGTCGCAGCCCGGCTGAGACACTCACGAAGATATTCGACCGCGACTGGAACGGCCCATACGTCACTAAAATTGATGCAGGGCACACCTACGCGCCGCCCAAGATCCGTTGAAAAGAGACGGCCATTGTTTTCTTTGCCATCTGTGCAGAAGGCAATTGCGGTTTGTCGTTTCCCGGTAGGGATCATGAATCGGCACAAGATGCTGTCCCGGGCGTGAGAAAGTTCTCCTTCCCGAAGTTGACTTTCGGAATATCTGGTGCTACTTTAGGTAAAAAGGTGGCACGGTGAAGGGCAAGCTAGTTCGTTTCGGCGTGTCGATGGAAGACACGCTTCTCGACAAGTTCGACAGGCTCATCAGCAAACGCGGCTATACGAACCGGTCTGAGGCTATCCGCGATTTCGTGAGAAATGAACTCGTCGAAGAGGGAATTCATGGCGGTGATGCTGCATCATTCGGAGTCCTGTCGTTCGTCTACGATCACCGTGTGCGTGGGCTGGAAGCAAAGCTGACCGACTTCCAGCATGATCACTTTAAGTGCATCGTCTCAACTTCCCATGTGCATATCGACCACGACAATTGTCTAGAAGTCATAATACTTAAGGACAAGGCGGAGAAGGTAAACGAGGTTGCAAATAGGATCCTGAGCTATAAAGGGGTCAAACACGGAGAACTGAGCCTGACACTGGCGGGGAAAGAATTATGAGATCACGCCGGATAAGACTTTTTCCGGCCATGCTCCGTGAAAGGCAAGGTTAACTATGAAGGGCGCTGCGATGAATGAAGCTGTTCATTCTTCTTGGGCTTTTGTGCTTTCCTTCCTCACCGCTTTCGCTCAAGGATCGAATTCCGATTCCACAAAGACTTACTACGGAAAGCCTGTCGTAGTGACCGGAACACGCGAGGCGATGAGCGAAAGGCTTGTTCCGGCAACTATCTCGATTGTAACCGAAAAGGATATCAAATCCACCGGACAAATATCGCTCCTCGATGCATTAAGCCGGCGGGTTCCCGATCTCTTTGTGGCGCAGAGAGGCGTAATAGGCTACGGCATCAACAACCAGGCAGGGACCATCACGATACGCGGACTCGGCGGGAGCCCGAACACACAGGTGCTTGTTATGATCGATGGAATCCCGCAGTTCATGGGACTCTTCGGTCATCCGCTTCCTGATTCGTACATGAGCGAAGATGCCGAGAGAGTCGAGGTGGTAAGGGGCCCGGCAAGCGTTCTGTATGGTACCAATGCCATGGGTGGGGTCATCAACATCATTACTAAGAAGAACAACCATACCGGCACCTCGCTGAAGGCCGGCATGACTTTCGGTTCCTATGATACACAGGAGTACAGCGCTGGAGCAGGATTCGCGATGGGGAAGCTCAAAATTCTCATATCCGGCGATCACGACCAGACAGCTGGGCACAGGCCGAATTCCAGTTTCAATTCGAACGATGGCTATCTTAACGCCGGATACAAGATAGATGATAATTTCGGCCTCATTCTCAACGCAGTCATAAACCGGTTCAACACCTATGATCCGGGTACAGTATATTCGCCGCTGGCAAACAATTGGATGAATGTCCTCCGGAGCACGAGCGGCATTTCTCTGAACGATGAGTTTTCCCGGTTCGATGGCTCTCTGAAATTATATTATTCCTACGGGGACCACTCGGTTTATGACGGGTTTTATTCGCTCGATAGAAGCGTCGGTGCCATCCTGTACCAGAATTATCATCCGTCTGAAGGAAGTGTGCTCACAATCGGCGGTGATTACCGGTACTTCGGAGGCTCAGCGGCAAACGACATAACCATGTCGAATTACGGAAAGCATTACGAAAACGAATCGGGAGTTTATGCTTTGGTGGAACAGCTCCTTTGGAGCCAGGTCATGTTGAATGCCGGCGCCAGATTGGAGCACAGCAACGTCTACGGCGATGAGCTGGTACCTCAGACAGGCATCGCGTGGATAGCAACACCTTCTAGTACCCTCAAGGCATCTGTGTCGAAGGGCTTCAGAAGTCCCACGATCCGAGAGTTGTACCTGTTTCCCGCGCCGAATCCGAATTTGCGGCCGGAGAGACTCTGGAATTACGAAGCAGGGCTCCTTCAATCTTTTCCAGGCGAAATAAGTCTGCAGCTTACAGCCTTCATCGCAAAGGGGAGTAATCTTATTCTTACCGAGGGTGTCTACCCTAACTTGCAACTGCTGAACTCCGGCAATTGCACGCACAAAGGTATCGAGTTTGTGGGCCACTACACGCCGATGAACGCTCTGAGGCTCGATGCAAGCTTCAGCTACATTGATCCCGGCAACCAGACGTACTCGACTCCCGGCAAGAAATTCTTTTTTGGGTTCAATTACACTTATGAGAGAGCGGACATTGACCTGACTCTCGAGCATATTGCCTGCCTTTACGGCGCCGTCAACTACCAGAAGAGGCTGCCTGACTATACTCTTCTCGGCGCGCAAGTAACGTATAATGCCACCGGGTATTTGCAGTTTCTAGTCACAGCGGAAAACCTTTTCAACGCCAGCTACCAGACAATTTATGGTTATCCCATGCCTGGGAGGACACTGTTTGCCGGGTTGAATCTCTACCTTAGTTCTATTTGAGCTCATATCTAAATTGCACCTATTTCAAACGGGTAGGCGATATATAATGAAGCACCAATCCTGAATCCTGCATCGCAATGCGGGCCGTGGGGATATGACAGCCGTTTGCTATAAACAACTCTTGATTCCGGGAGTCGCGAACCACAAGTCTGATTTACGGGATGAATACATTACAAGCAAGCATCCGGGACGCTTGGTAAGCGAATCTGCGGCGCATGCAATGAGGCCGGCTCTCTGACTTTCGAAGCCGGCAGCCCATAGACATTCAGCCACCTCTTTCATCTCCGGATGAAAAATGACATCAGCGCTCATCTTCCGCGAATTGTACGTCTTGCCGGAATTGGCTATATTTTGCCAACAATTCAGAAACTGATGAGGATATCTGGTGTGCCTTCTTCCTTGATGAACAGGCTGGATGGATTCTCAGATGTTTGCAACTTTAGATAAGTCCGGGCGATCGATCATTCCAAAGATAATTATCTGTTAACATTCAATAATAGGAGTTCAAATGAAAATCAAATCGCTAGATGCGTTGGAAATTTTGGATTCGAGAGGGAATCCGACAGTTGAAGTTGACCTTATGCTTGAAGATGGAACACAAGCGCGTGCGATGGTGCCGAGTGGAGCTTCTACCGGCGAAAGAGAGGCTACCGAACTGCGTGACGGCGACAAGAAACGCTACGGCGGCAAAGGCGTGAAGAAAGCCGTCGAGAACGTCCTGAAGAA
Organism: Bacteroidota bacterium; assembly: GCA_021845665.1. Taxonomy (GTDB): domain Bacteria; phylum Bacteroidota; class Ignavibacteria; order Kryptoniales; family JAKASW01; genus JAKASW01. Next base: position 31,675 of record JAJZVO010000006.1, read on the forward strand.
GATCGGACCCGAGATAACGAAAAGAGATTTCTTGTCGCAGAAAGAGCTCGACTATTTCATGATCGAACTGGACGGGACAGAAAACAAGTCGGCTCTCGGAGCGAACGCTTTGCTCGGCGTCTCGATGGCATACGTCCGAGCATCGGCTGCGAGTGCGGGAGTGCCGCTCTATCAATTCATCGGCGGGCTGAATGCCAATCTTCTTCCCGTTCCTTGCATGAACGTAATAAACGGCGGCAAGCATGCCGACAACACCGTCGACTTCCAGGAATTCATGATCGCGCCGCATAATGCATCGTCGTTTGCGGAGGCGATCAGGATGGGAGAGGAAACTTTCCACGCGCTCAAATCGGTCCTTCACGGGAAGGGACTCAGCACGGGCGTCGGCGACGAAGGCGGATTTGCGCCCGATCTCAAATCAAATGAGGAAGCCGTAGAAGCTATACTCGAAGGAATTACAAAGGCGGGCTATAAGCCCGGTGCCGACATCAGCATCTGTCTCGATCCGGCTGCCAGCGAAATGTGGGACAACGGCAAGTACCTTTTCTTCAAGAGCACTAAGAAGACGATCTCCAGCGACGACTTGATCAAACAGTGGGAGAACTGGGTGAAACAGTTTCCTATAGTTTCTCTAGAAGACGGACTTGCAGAGAACGATTGGGAAGGCTGGAAGAATCTTACACAGGTCCTCGGCTCAAAGATCGAACTCGTCGGCGACGATATCTTCTGCACAAACAAAAAGATCCTTGCACAGGCGATAGAGAAGAAGGTCGGAAACTCGATATTGATAAAACTCAACCAGATCGGCACCGTCACGGAAACGCTCGAGACGATCGAACTCGCTTACAACAACGACTATAAATGCTTTGTCTCCCATCGGAGCGGAGAGACCGTCGATTCAATAATTGCGGACCTTACCGTGGCTGTGAATGCCGGCCATCTCAAGACCGGAAGCGGATGCCGCGGAGAAAGAATCGAGAAGTTCAATCAGCTTCTGCGAATTGAGAGACGCCTCGGCAAGTCTGCTCGCTTTGCAGGTAAGAAGGCTTTCAAAAATTCTTAGTCTGAGGAAAAACACCGAGGGCTGCCGGTTGACCCGGCAGCCCTCTCTGTATGATGCCAGGGGACTGCAAACATTTAGCCGATCGTAATTGCGGCCGCGAAAGGCCCAATACCTCCTAAATCGATAAAAGACCCGGTTTCCCCCGCCATTTGAATATTCCCTGGTATCCTCACACACCTCGATTACAGCAAACCGTCTCCATTTGTTAGTCCAATCCGGCTATTCTATTTTTCCGTTTGAAAGAGGGTTGAGATGAAAAGAGCATTGACTTCTATTGTAGTTATCGTCAGCCTTTCAAGAGTGTCGGCGGCTTTTGCGTCGTTCCACTTCACGCAGAGTCGCGTGGTCCCAGTCCAGAGTATCGCAACCATTGTCATATCCTTGCAACAAGTAAATTCTCATGACGGTCACGCGAAGAACGCGAGAATCATTTCGGCATCCGCCGGCGAAGGGGCGATATCACTTGCTGACGTCGTCGGCATTGTACTTTTCTTCGCTGTGCTCACCGTGCTTTTCGTGTTGTGCCGAAAAGGCGTCTTCCCGGAGACATCATGTTTGTGCGAACCTCCTGCGTGGTTGCGAAGAGTATTCATGAGGTCGAGGCGGAGAGCAGACGCGTAGGTCACGCCCTGCCATCATCAGCGGAGTTGTACGGCAACAGCAAGCAGTACTGTGAAGATCGGTCGACTACGGCCTGACGCTTCAGGACGTATCGAACCGCTTGAAGACACATCTCGGATACACTAACCCTCCCATTCTTTGTTTCTCATTCTACTCGATTCTAATTTCATGCAACCATTCGTGCGAACGAGAAGTGAATGCTTCAGCGCAAAACATTGAGAATCGATCTTCGACCTTAGATATCATCCCAAGGGGGATAGCATCTCGCAAAGTATCAACCTCTACTTGACGGAAAACTAATGAAGACCAAAGTCATAACCGAACAGGGTCGCGACAAAGCTCTGGCAACAATTAAGAAACCGGAAGTGATCGAGAGACAGAAACTGAATGTCAGGTATCACATCGAAGATCTCGATGTGAACGACCGCCCACGCCGTTTCCTCGAGGCTTTCGCTGCAATACTAAAGCACTCCAATTACAGAATGGTCCTCGATCATTTCACCCGCGTGACCGCAAGATGTTCGAGATGTGCGGTCGCCTGCCATATCTACCAGGCAACCGGCGATCCGAAGGACATCCCGTGTTATCGGTCTGGACTGCTGCTTGATGTCTACCGCCGCCATTTCACACTTGGGGGAATGATCAGGGGGCGAATCACAGGAGGCGGATACATCACGGATGAGAAGATTGAAGAGATGGCTGATAGCTTTTACAATTGCACCGCGTGCAGAAGGTGCGCCCTTGAGTGTCCGCTCGGATTGGACCACGGCCTGGTTACTCACCTGGGCCGCTACATACTGAGCGAAATAGGTATAGTCCCGAGAGCCCTGGTTGTGAGCGTTCGGGCACAGTTAGAAGGCCCGTACCACAACACGTCCGCAGTGCCGGTCCCGGCGTTGAAAGATACAATCGAATTTCTCGAAGATGACATGTATGAAGAGAAATCGGTAAAAATAAAATTCCCTGCGGATGTCGAGGGAAGCGATTATGTTTTCTTCGCCCCCGTCAGCGATTACCTGATGGAGGCCGACACTCTTATGGGCATCGCGTCGGTCTTTGCCGCGACCGGCGATTCATGGACCATAGGGACAGAGAATTTTGACGCTATCAACTACGGCCTGTTCTATAACGACAGGATAATGGAGAGGGTAATCAAAAGGGTCGACAGCGAAGCGAGGAGACTTAACGGGAAGCAGGTCCTGATCGGAGAATGCGGACACGCGTCCCGCACGGCGAAGAATTTCCTTCCGACTTTTTGCGGAGGCAGCGATTCGTTACCGGTATTGAATATCCTTGAGTATACTCACAAGGCGTGGAGAGAAGGCAAACTGAAGCTTGACCCGGATGTCGTCACTGAGAAGGTTGCGTACCACGATCCGTGCAACCTCGCCAGGAACCGGTGGATCGTCGATCAGCCGCGCGAAGTGTTGAAATCCTTCTGCCGTAATTATGTGGAGATGACGCCGAAAGGAGAGGACAATATCTGCTGCGGCGGCGGAGGCGGGGCGGTCTCCATCGATGAGATACGCTCATATAGGATGACAATCGGCGGAAAGCTGAAAGCGGAGCAAATCAGGAAATGCGGATGCGAAATCCTCGTGGCGCCTTGCGCGAACTGCAAGAAGCAGCTCAGGGAACTTGTCGAAGACCAGGGACTAAATTGCCGGGTTGTGGGGTTTCACGACCTGATCTATAAGGCGATCGACTTCGATGGTTCACTCAAGGTGCAACATGAAGAGGACACAACTTTAGATCCGGGCAAGTATAATCCGGGGCGGCCTTCGGACGGAAAGGGGAAGTAGGCATGGAATCCCTATTGCATTTTGCCCGCGGCCCTCTCTTTCGCCTCTGCTTCATGATAATGCTCCTTGGTCTCGCACGTATACTGTTCCTGGATTTATGGGAGGCATATAGGGCCTATCGCAAAGCCGGAGACAAGAAGATGCCGTGGAGACTGATAGTGCGCCGCGGCCTTGAATGGGCTTTCCCAATGAAAAGAATATGGCGGAACCCGCAGCTCTATTCCTTCGTCTCCATACTGTTCCATATCGGGTTGATACTTGTGCCGGTGTTTCTGTTTGCGCACATCGATCTATGGAAAAGTGCGATTGGCATCTCATGGCCTGCGCTTCCGTTCCGGTGGGCCCTTTGGCTGACCATAAGCACGATTGTCTGTGCTGCCGTCCTGCTGATCGAGCGCTTGTCTGTGAAAGCGATACATTCATTGAGCCGCGGCCAGGATTACTTCTGGCTTATTTTACTTCTCTTCCCTTTCGTAACGGGATTTGTCTGTGCGAACTTAAAGATCGGTGCCGGGCTGTACCAGTTTCTAATGCTTGTGCATGTCCTTTCGGGTGATGTGATATTTCTCCTGATACCGTTTACGAAAATGGCTCACTGTGTGCTTGCCCCATTTTCGCAGATCATAGATGCCCTTGCGTGGAAATTTCCGCCGGCAACGGACCAGGACATATTGGAAACTCTAAATCCGAATCATTAAATACTATACAAATTCAAATGGGTGGAATTGGATTCAGTAATGGTGCCGAATTTGGGATATCTGTTTGAGTTTTGGATTTGTTTAGAGTTTACGATTTCGAATTTAGGAATTCTAACGTCGCGAGCGTTTAAGTAAAATGAAGAGAAAGGCAGAGTGTGGCGTTGAGCAAAGCTATTCTAACTGATGTCACTAAATGTATCGGCTGCCTTAAGTGCGTAGAGGCGTGCAAAGATGTCAATCACCTCGAAGCGGACGTCCCGAGAGTTTGGGACAAGAACGACGGGTTGTCCGCCGAAAATTGGACTTCGATCATACAAAAGCACGGAAAGCATTATGTCCGGAAGCTATGCCGTCATTGTCTGGAGCCTGCCTGCGTTTCGGTTTGTCCCGTCGGAGCACTGCGTAAGACAGAGATTGGCGCCGTGATTTATGACAGCGCGAAATGCATGGGTTGCCGTTACTGCATGATGGTCTGTCCGTTCGGGATTCCCCGGTACGATTGGGACCAGACCGTGCCTCATGTCGAGAAGTGCATCCTTTGTTACGATAGGCTCAAAGAGGGTAAACAGCCGGCGTGTACCGAAGCGTGCCCGGAAAATGCGACGATCTTCGGAGATCGTGACGCCCTCTTGAAAGAAGCTCACAAAAGAATAAGAGAGAATCCCGCGAAATATGTAAACAGGGTTTGGGGTGAGAATGAAGTCGGCGGAACTTCTGTGCTCTACATCTCCGATATTAATCTCGATTTCCTCTCATATCAGACCCGTCCGGTCGACATGCCGCTCCCGAAGGAGACTTTACCGGCAATGGAGGCTGTCCCTTATGCTTTTTTCGGGATGGGTGGAGTCATGCTCGGCCTTAGCTGGATTATCAAGCGGAGAATGAAGTTGAGCGGGGAGAAAAGCAATAAAGAGGATTCCACACATGAATAGGGTGCACAACACGAAGATCGTCCTCTGGCTGATCACCGGGCTGGCAGCGGCGATCGCGCTCAACAGGTTCGTCTTCGGTCTCGGTGCGACAACGAATCTGAACGATGAAGTCCCCTGGGGTTTCTGGATAGGCTTCAAACTCAGCTGGGTCGCGCTGTCTGCCGGCGGTTTTGTGATCGGCGCCATCTTCTACATGATGAAACGCGAGAAGTTCCATTCGCTCGTCCGGATCGCAATACTGACCGCATTTCTCGGCTACAGCGCATTCATTGTCAGCCTGATATTCGACCTCGGTCTACCGTGGAACATATGGCACATGATAATCTATTGGAACCCTAACTCGCCGCTTTTCGAAGTGGGGTGGTGCGTGATGCTTTATACAACGGTATTAGTACTCGAGTTTCTCCCCGTCCCGCTTGAAAATACAAGCCGTTACGCGACCGTAAGAGCATTCCTTCAGAAATTTCGTTTTCCAATCGTCCTCCTAGGTATAATGCTTTCGACTCTGCACCAGTCTTCACTCGGCACATTGTTCCTCATCATGCCGCGGCGACTGTTTCCGTTGTTCTATTCCCACATAATTCCCATCGAGTTCTTCATTTCAGCGATCGCGGGCGGACTCCTGATGCTCGCCTTCGAGACGCTGGCGCTTCACTGGATGTACCGTCGCACACTTGAAACAGACCTCGTCCATGTGCTTTGCAGCGTCAGCGTGTGGATTCTCGGTCTGTACTTCCTTGTCAAAATCGGTGATGTAGCGCTAGAAGGGAAACTTGGCCTGCTGCTCGACGGGAGCTGGATGAGTTACCTTTACATCGTTGAGATGCTCCTGACGACCGTTATTCCTTTCGTCATGTTTGTTATGCCGAAGTGGTGCGCGAACAGAAGGGTTCAGTGGATCGGGACATCGATAGGAATAGTCGGTGTTGTGCTGAACAGAATCGACATAGGCGGCTTTGCGATGCGCGATGCGACGCTATGGTACACTCCGTCGTGGATGGAGGTTGTGTTGAGCGTCGGCATTCTCTCGACCGCGGCGCTGGTCTTCCTTTTCATCATCGAGACTTTCCACGTATGGGATATTCAGCCTCGCGATCCGGAAGCTTTATCTCACACTCCTCCATTTTTCGACCGAGTTTCCGGTACCTGGCTCGGGAGCCCAAAGACCAGCGCACTGACAAGACATACTCTTGCCTTCGTGATCAGCTTTGCGGTAGGGATGGCTTTGATCTCCGGAAAGAGACTCCATGCCGAGGGGATTGAGAATGTAACAGTTCGGCCGGCGAGCGGGATCGATACCCTGTGCATCAACGGTAACAGGGACAGTCAATTTGTCGAGTTCCCTCACCAGGCTCATATCGGTTGGATGAGAAGCGGCAGAATATCGTCCGTAACAATAGACAGTCTCCACTACGTGTTGGGGGCCGGTGCCGACAGCTGCATCGTCTGTCACCATCTGGATGTCCCGGGAGAGAAACTAAGCAATTGCTGGGAATGTCACACGAGCATGTATAGCGAAGTAGATTTCTTCCGGCACGATTGGCACGCCTCTGCAAGCGGCGCCAATCTTAAGTGCGACGATTGTCACACGCCTGGTGAGACCAGAACCGGGCGTACGGCCAGGAAGTGTACCGCTTGCCACCCTTCCTACACTTTCGCTGACACCGCCGGGTATGGCCCGAACGCATACTACATACCGTCGTACGTCGACGCTATGCACAAGCTGTGCGTCTCGTGTCATACAATTGAATCAAGAGTAATAAAAGACAAGCCGAACCTGGCTTTGTGTTCGACGTGTCACCGGACAGGTACACCTCCGGGTTTAAGGGCCGGGATGAAGTGGGATGTGTCCCTGCCGCGTTTTGACAACGTGGTTCTTCCGACACCGGTGCGGGGTATTAGGTGAACCGGCTTTTCGGCGGTGATTAAGTTTAGGAGTGTCGGCCGCGCTCCGATTGTGCCATTGTTGGAGCGCTGACGATTCCGCGGGTGTGAGATAGCCCATCTTGCCCCAATGTGCGCAAGTGGGATGACGGGTGCCGGTTTTGAGTGCTCAGTGGTGAAATGGGACTTCTCCCAAGATCAGTCGATATGCCAGCAAAAAGGGGAAATGCGCTCAACCAATATTTGCTACGACATGGAGCATCGGAAGCCTCTCTCCCATTGTGTTGTCTTAATGAACAGGACTGTCATGTCCCTGGAAATTGCCGATGAAGATTTCGGCAACACAATACGGCATAAAGATTGGAACGACCTGAATTGTCTAAGTGGAAAGACGATGAAGCGATGTGCAGATAATAGCGCCCACTTGTTCACACGACCTCGGGGATGACGCGTCTCATTCATTGTGTACTCACCCGGCGGAGCGGAAAAGCATGTGGGGCATTTAGAATTGTTTGAGCAAAGGCAGGTAAAGGTCCATGACGGTACAGTTATCAGCAGAATGCTTAGATCATCAGATCGGCCTGGTCTGTCCATTTTGTCGCAGTTTGAGAATCGTAAAACACGGAAGGACATCGGCTAACACTCTTCGCTATAGGTGTCTTTTCTGCAGAAAGACCTGGGTAAAGAACGGCTGCGACAGGCCGGGGCCTGATGTCGGGGCATTGGCGGAATCTTATCTCAACGGTAGCTCTTATAGAGACTTGCGGTCTATATTTCGGAGCTCTCCTATCAGGATCAACCAGAAGATCAGGGAATACTTGGCGGGATGTTCGTCGTGGGAGGAATATCTGGATGCCTGCACTCCCAAGCACGAATCGCGCCTCATTCATCTTGTCGGAAAGAAATTCAAAGCAAAAGCAGGCGACAGCAGCGGGCATTCGATGTATCTCGCGCTCGCAATAGACGCCCTCTCGACTGTCGTGCTCGGGTTCGAGATAGGCGATTGTGAGTCCGAGAATGTGTGGCTGTCGTTGCTGGACAGGATGAATTGCAGGGGATTCGCCTGCCCGACGTTCATGTCTTACGGATTCAAAGTTGTCGAAGACGCACTGAAGGTAGTGTTCCCTTATTCGGAGACGCTCCATAATTTCACGAGAACTTGCTATGATAAACACCTGAGAGAAGAACTAAGCCATTCTTTCGACACCCGGAAGTTGATTCTTGAAGCGGTGAGTGACCACATGAACGACCGTTCGTGCAGGCTGGAGGACTATCTGGTCATCTTCAAAGACAAGCGGATGAAACAAATAGTTCTCAATTCGAAAGAGTATTTTCTAAAGCGTCTCCAGGAAAGGATGATACAGCAGCCGTGTACGCGTTTTGAAGGGCTGCTTGGAGCTTTCGAGAAGAGATTCGAGAAGTTCCACATGATAAAATACGATCCTTATCCGGTAGTAAACGCCTGGATAGCATGGTGGATGCTTGAGCCCCTTCCCATCGGTTTCAGCAGGCTCTCGCTTTATCTTCAGTGTCCATGTGAGACTCACTTCAGGAACTTCAACTGCGGGACACTTCCGAGGCAACTCCAACTTCCTCTCGACGATCCGGCCACCAGGAATTTCGTCGTCGAGCTCGCAGTGAGGTCGCTCCAGATTCCGGTAAAGTAATCGGCGTCGCCGGCAACTTGCAACTGAAGATGAAAGTGTTATACCACCAACGACGCGATTGATGACGCCGCGTTGGCATTATCATGAACGGATTGGCTCCGTCCCGCAATTACAGAGTGGGCGACCTGGTCTCTATTCCGGCGGTCGGCCTGTAAATGCGCCCGTCGCAAACGGCGGCGTGACCGCCTTCCTCCCGACTTACTTTGCTACGCCGTTCCACCTTCTTCGATGGAGCGAAGTCGTTCCAATTCAACACTCAGAATACAAAAACCCCTCCGTTTCTTGTTTCCGCATCGACTCCCGTTTATGTTCTCAATGAACTCAGTCAAACAATGGAGCGATAATGCCTGACAAAAAAAGAAAGACGCCGAAGCTGGATGAACTTGAAAAGGGAGAATGGCCAAGTTTTGTCAAGGAGATAAAGAGTGCTGCGGACAAGAATGCGATGGCTAATGATTTGTTGGGCCAGCTCGAGCGTTCTTACGAGGAGAAGATCGGTCACTGGAAGCATGGCGGGATCGTCGGCGTGCTCGGATATGGCGGCGGCGTCATCGGAAGATACTCGGATCTGCCCGAAGAGTTCCCGAGCGTGTCCCACTTCCATACCATGCGCATCAATCAGCCCGCGGGATGGTTCTATACCTCCGATGTGCTCAGAAAATTATGCGACATATGGGAAAAGCACGGATCGGGACTGACGAACATGCACGGCTCCACCGGTGACCTGGTGTTCCTGGGCACGAGGACCGAAGAGCTCGAACCGACTTTCAAGGAGTTGACAGATCTCGGCTTCGATCTCGGCGGTTCCGGTTCGGATGTCAGGACTCCCAGCTGCTGCTGCGGAATGGCGCGGTGCGAATGGGCATGCTACGATACAATGGCACTCACTTATTTCCTCACGATGCATTACCAGGATGAGCTCCATCGGCCGGCGTTTCCATACAAATGGAAATTCAAAATGTCCGGCTGTCCGAACGACTGCGTTGCTGCAATAGCCCGCTCGGATATGTCGATCATCGGAACCTGGAGAGACGACATCCAGGTCGACGAAGCTGCTGTCACCGAGTGTGCTAAAGCCGGGATGGACATACAAAAGGACGTCGTCGGGAATTGTCCGGCAAAGTGTATGGATTGGGATGGGAAGAAGCTGAAGATCGACAACAAATCATGTGTCAAGTGCATGCACTGCATTAACGCCATGCCTAAGGCGCTCGCGCCGGGAAAAGACCGCGGGGCTTGCATTCTGATTGGCGCTAAGGCACCCATCGTGGAGGGAGCTCTCCTTTCCTCGGTCCTCATACCGTTCATCAAGCTTGAGCCTCCATACACCGAGCTGATCGAACTTGTCGACAAAATTCACGAGGTCTGGTCCGAGAACGGAAAGAACAGGGAAAGAATCGGAGAATTCATCCAGAGAGTCGGGATGGGGAATTTCCTAGAGGCGATCGGCGTGGAGCCGATTCCCGAAATGGTTGCTCATCCTCGGGAGAATCCCTATGTGTTCTATGAGGAATATTTCGAAGAAGACGAATCACAAGAAAATCCTAAACGCTAAACAAATTCAAATGAGCGAATTTAAGAATGAAGAAAACCACTACGCCGGAAAAGGGTACTCCTGTCTTTCAGGTTGTGATTCTGGATTTCGTGCTTGTTTAGAGTCTAGGATTTAGAGGTTTTAATTGTTTTTGAATGGGAAAAATAAGTGTTCATAAGGAGCTGAGATGCCTGAAGTTCAACCGAAACCGCAGAGAAAAACCGATATTGGACCGCCGCATTACGAGAAGTTCCTGCCGCCCATAATAAAGCAAAACTACGGCAAGTGGAAATATCATGAGATCCTGAAGCCGGGTGTTATGGTCACCGTTTCAGAAAGCGGCGCTAAGCTTTATACTGTTAGGGCCGGTTCTCCCAGGCTTCTGAGCATCGACAAGATACGCGCGTACGCAGACCTTGCGGATAAATATTCGAACGGTTTTCTGAGATTCACCAGCCGAAACAATGTGGAGTTTCTCGTGACCGACGAGTCGAAGATCGATCCGTTGATTGCCGACCTCCGCGCGCTCGGACATCCGGTCGGCGGGATGGGCAATTCGATATCTAGCATCGTTCATACACAGGGATGGGTCCACTGCCATTCGGCGGCCACGGACGCGTCGGGTGTCGTCAAGTCGGTGATGGACGAACTTGTCGATTACTTCACTGAGATGAAGCTTCCTGGCAAACTCAGGATAGCGCTTGCATGCTGCCTGAATATGTGCGGCGCCGTTCACTGTTCAGACATCGCCGTGCTCGGAATTCACCGCCGCCCACCGAAGGTGGACCGAAGTAAACTGAAGGCGATGTGCGAGATACCTGCTGTCGTATCTGCATGTCCGACCGCCGCTGTCAGACCTGCTACCATTGACGGCGCCCCCTCGGTAGAAGTCATCGAAGAAAGGTGCATGTTCTGCGCCAATTGCTACACGGTCTGCCCGGCGATGAAGCTTAACGATCCGTTGAACGACGGCCTGTCGATCTGGGTCGGCGGCAAGGTCTCCAACGCAAGAAGCGAACCGATGTTCTCGAAGCTCGCGATTCCATTCCTGCCGAACAATCCGCCGAGATGGCCTGAAGTCACCGACGCAGTGAGGAATCTCGTCGAAGTGTGGGCGAAGAACGCTAGGAAATACGAAAGAATGGGCGAGTGGATCAACCGAATCGGCTGGCCGAGATTCTTCGAGTTGACAGGCATCCCTTTCCAGAAAGAACATATCGACGATTTTAAGCATGCGGGTTTGACGTTTAAGCGATCCGTGCATTTGACTCACTAAAGGAGACGGCCATGGGAGATCAAGTAAGCGTTCAGGAAGTCTCTGACGCGATGTATAAAATGATTAAGGACAGCATGGGCCAGAAGAAGTGGAAAGCCACCGATTTGACGAAAGCCGTTACTGAAATGTTCGGCGAGAGATGTGACAAGAACACTGCGAAGTCCGCTATCAGGGAATTGATCGAGAGCGGGAAGTGCGTCTATACCTACTTCGGCGGAAGTTTCATCGAGATTCCTCACAAGGAAGGAGCCGAGAATTAATTCCAAAATGTCGAATTCGAGGACCTAAATAACTCAAGTCAAATCGATAACCTATGGGTGGCTCTAATTACGCGCGAGTTGTCATAGCTGGTTTGTCAGGCGACTCCGGAAAAACATTGGTGTCGTGCGGCCTTCTCGGATGCTTCAGGGAACGAGGCCTCGATGTATCCGCATTCAAGAAAGGCCCGGATTATATCGACCCGGCCTGGCTGGGTCTCGCTTCCGGCAAGCCTGCGAGGAATCTCGACACCTTCCTCATGGGATTCGATGCGGCGAAGGAATCTTTCATGCGGCGCGCCTCAAGGGAAGGCATCAATGTCGTGGAGGGGAACAGGGGACTATTCGACGGCCTGGACAGCGTGGGAACGCACAGCACCGCGGAACTCGCAAAGCTCCTGGAGGCCCCCGTGATACTCATCCTTAATATTTCGAAAGTCACGCGCACGGCGGCGGCGATCGTACTCGGATGTAATGGTCTGGATCCTTCGATGAAGATCGCGGGCGTGATTCTGAATAATGCAGCTAATGCGAGGCATGCCTCCGTCGCGAAACACGCGATCGAATCTGTGTCCGGAGTCCATGTGTTCGGTGCGATCCCGAAGCTGCCCGAAAGCTCTACTCTCCCGTCGAGACATCTTGGACTAATAATGCCCGGTGAATATAGGATGGCTCTTTCGTTTCTGAAAGAAGCAAAACAAATCATGGGAGACAATGTCGATATAGCCGGATTAGGGCATATTGCCTTCAACGCGGTCCCTCTGGAATACTGCGGGGCGCCGGAAGCTGAAGTGACAGCGTGTGGGCATGTTTCTGAAGGAATGCGCATAGCGTATTTCAAGGATGAATCGTTTTCATTCTACTATCCCGAGAACCTCGAAGCTCTCGAGTTAGCGGGTGCGACACTTGTTCCAATTTCTCCAAGCCGCGGGGTGTTGAGCGATGACATAGATGCACTTTACATCGGCGGCGGCTTGCCCGAAATGAATTTGAATGACCTCGTCCTCAACAGGGAGATGCTCGAACGCGTGAAGCTGCGTGCCGAGAGAGGCCTGCCGATCTACGCGGAGTGTGCCGGGTTGATGTATCTCGCGAGTTGTCTGGAGTGGAATGGCAATGCGTATCGTATGTCCGGCGTCTTGCCGATCACGGTGCGCGTGAGCAGGAAACCACAAGGACATGGTTATTGCGAAGCATCGGTGGACGGTAAGAACGCGTTCTTTAGACAGGGAAGTGTGCTGAAAGGGCATGAGTTTCATTATTCAAGGATCGTCGACCACGACGCGGGTTTGAGAACTTCGCTTCGTTTAACCCGTGGAGTTGGCAGCTTCGACAAGAGAGACGGTCTGACGTACAAGAATGTGTTCGCAAGTTACATGCATTTACACGCGACGTCGTGCCCCGAATGGGCAAGCGGCATGATCGAGTGCGCAAGAAAATACACGGATTTCAGAAAGGGAATTAACCGCAAAGACCGCGAAGACTCTCGCAAAGGACTCGAAGAGAGGCCGGTACCGCAGCTGTCACGAGTGTGATGCTTGCTTCGCAGGTCGTGCCCTTAGTGTCAGAAAATTGAGTACATGAAATGGCAAAGATAGTAAAGAAAGTGTCTAGACCGTTAGGAGGCCTCAGGTCGCAGTCGGGTGGAAGCTCGTCGCGCGAGACATCGCCGCTGCGTCCTGTGCAGGTGCTGAAGACGCCGCCGTGTTCGGAGGGCTGTCCCAACGGAACGAGCATCAGGGAGTTCCTTACCGTTATCGGGCAGTCGGAGGACTCCGGGCGACCGTACCCTGAATCGTTCCGCAAGGCCTGGGAAATACTCACAGAGAAAAATCCCCTTCCGGCCGTGTGCGGGCGGGTCTGCCCGCATCCTTGTGAAGACGGGTGCAACAGAGGTCAGAAGGACGGCGCAATCGGCATAAACAATCTAGAGAGATTTGTCGGAGACTACGCGCTCGAGAATGGCTTTAAACTGCAACGTTTGTCGGATTCGTCATACCCTCAGAAAGTCGCTGTTATCGGCGCCGGACCGGCGGGCCTGTCGTGCGCGTACCAACTCGCGAGAAGAGGATACGGCGTGACGATCTACGAAGCCTTCAGCAAGCCGGGCGGAATGTTGAGGTATGGCATTCCCGATTACCGGCTCCCTTCGGATGTCCTTGACAAAGAGATCAGGAGGATCGAAGAGCTCGGCGTGGAGATTAAATGCAACCAGAGCGTAGGGCGCGACATACCTTACGAGGAGCTTCAGAAGAATTATGATGCGATCTTCGTCGGGATCGGCGCACACAAGGGCCGGCTCCTCGGCGTTCCGAATGAGGAAGCTGACAACGTCCTTACCGGTACCCAGTTCCTTAACAGAATCAATTCAGGCGAGCCTGTCGAAGTCGGCGATAAAGTACTCGTGGTCGGTGCTGGAGACACGGCTATCGATACGGCACGGGTCTCGCGGCGGCTCGGCGCGGATGTCACGATCGTCTATCGCAGGACAAGGGACGAAATGCCCGCGATCAAAGAAGAGATCGCCGGTGCAGAAGAGGAAGGCGTCAAGCTTGTGTTCCTTGCAGCGCCCGTAGCCTTCGAGCGAAACGGGACCAGGGTCACGAGGATGAAATGCCAGAGAATGGAGCTTGGCGAGCCCGATTCTTCCGGCAGAAGAACGCCCGTCCCGGTCCCCGATTCCTTCTTTTACCTGGATGCCACCATGGTCATTGCCGCCATAAGTCAGCAACCGGACTTTACAGGCCTTGATGTACTTCACGACGGTAAAGAATGGATCAAAGCCGACCGGGATGGTGCAACATTGCTTCCCAACACTTACGCGGGGGGCGATGACCTGGAATTGGGATTGGTGACGATAGCGATCTTCAACGGCAGGAGGGCCGCGGAGACAATCCACAACAAATTCCAGAACATACAGCCTGAACCGGAACAGAAGCCCCCTGTAATCACTCATGACAAAATCATTTTGAGTTATTACGGGAGCAAGCTGAGGAACGAAGCCTTCAGGCTTTCACCGGACGAACGTTTAAAGAATATGGATGGTGAGATAACATCGACGCTTACGGAAGCGCAGGCGATCGACGAGGCAATGAGATGCATGAGCTGCGGCTCGTGCTTCGACTGCGGGACATGCTGGAGCTATTGCCAGGACCAGGTCATAGTGAAACCGCTCACTAAACACGGCACCTACAAGTACAAGCTCGATTTTTGTATAGGCTGTAAGAAATGCGCGGACAACTGTCCGTGCGGATATATAGAGATGAAGTAGGAAATCAAATAACTATCCACCACAAACAGGACAACGCTATGCCGACATTTGAATATGGAAATGTCAAGGTTGAAGTCGATGAAGACGGCTTCATGCAGAGACCGGAGGATTGGAACGAGGATGTCGCGAAAGCACTCGCCACGACTGAAGACGTGAAGGAGATGACCGAAGCACACTGGAAGATCGTGTACTATCTTCGCGATTATTACAAGAAGTACGGCATCGCTCCTATGATTAGAAAGGTGTGCAAAGAGACGGGCTTTTCCCTGAAAGAAATATATGACCTCTACCCGTCCGGACCTGCAAAAGGGGCCTGCAAAGTGGCGGGGCTTGCAAAGCCGACAGGGTGCGTCTAACAGGAAGCCTGTTCTCTTTTTCAAATGATCGGCAGACCGTCCAAAAGACGGGGTGCGGTTCTTGAATCCAGCGGCCGGAATACGCGGCATCCGAGTCGTCCGGCTCGCGGCGTAACCTCGAAGGTGAACTGCAGAAACGTTCTGAACCAACCATGGTGTATTCTGTGAAGGCTAGTCTACAAGAAATATTGTTGCGGAAGAAAACTTCGATTGTTGATAAGTGGGTCCAGAGGTTTCTAAGCTACTACCCCTCGGAAAGCATGAAGTTCCTGTCGTCACAAAAGGACAGGTTTGCGAATCCGGTCGGCTACACCATTTCGAGCAGCGCCGGAGCGATCTTCGATGAACTTGTCGGTGACGGCGATTTCCTCGTGACCGAATTGCTCCTGAAGGATGTGGTGAGGATCAGGGCGGTACAGGAATTCCTACCTTCGCAGGCGATAAGGTTCGTGTTCGATCTCAAGGAGATAATGCGAAGTGAAATCGAAAAGGAAGCTCGCGAAAAGGGATGGCGGGATGAATTCTCTGAGGTCGAGTCAAGGATAGACGGTCTTGCCTTGATCGCTTTCGACTCGTACATGGAGTCCAGGGAGAAACTCTTCAAGATTCGCATCGATGAGGTAAAAGCCAGATCCTTCCAAACAATAGTGGCAAGTGGAGCCGGGATAAACAACAGGGAGAAAAGGAATGGCGACTGATATCATGCAATTGAAGTCCGGCTCGCTTTTGATACGGGCAAAAGGCGACGGAACATCTTGCCGTAAAGGGAATAAGAGATGAACGCCATCTTTTCACTCGTTGCGGTCATTGTGATAATAGCCGCCGCGTTTCTCGGAGCGAGCATTCCGCGGCTCGATTTCTTGTTCGGAGTCGTATTTCCTTACGCCGCCATTACCGTATTCCTGGCGGGCATAATCTACCGGGTCATAAAATGGTCGGCTTCGCCCGTGCCTTTTCACATCCCAACTGTCGCAGGACAGCAGAAGTCTCTCCCGTGGATAAAGGACAGCCCGTTGGAGAGTCCCCACAATACCTGGGGCGTTATAGGAAGAATGGCTCTCGAAATTTTGTTCTTCAGGTCGCTCTTCAGAAATACTAAGATGGAGATGAAGAGCGGACCGAAGCTGGTATACGGCAGCAGCAAATACCTTTGGCTGGGGGCGATAGCGTTTCACTGGTCTATGCTGATTATCGTGCTGCGTCACCTGAGACTTTTCATGCAGCCGATTCCGTCGTTTGTGTTGGGACTCGACAGCCTGGACGGTTTCTTCCAGGTTGGATTGCCGGGACTCTATATAACGGATGTCCTCATTCTCATTGCGCTGTCCTATCTTATCTTGAGACGTCTCACCGTCCGGAGGATCAGGTACTTCTCTCTTGCCTCAGATTATTTTCCTCTCTTCCTCCTTTTCAGCATCGCGGGTACAGGTGTCCTTATGAGGTACTTCTACAGGATAGACCTCGTAAACGTCAAAGAGCTGGCTGTCGGATTGTTCTCGTTTCACCCAGCCGTACCGCAGGGCACCGGAGTGTTGTTTTACGTCCACCTCTTCCTGGTGTGTACGCTCCTGGCATATTTCCCGTTCAGCAAACTGATGCACATGCCGGGAATTTTTCTTTCACCGACAAGAAACCTGGCAAACAACAGCCGTATGAAGAGGCACGTCAACACGTGGAATCATCCGGTGAGAGTTCACACATACGAGGAATACGAGGATGAGTTCAGGGAGAAGATGAGAGAAGCGGGATTGCCTTTGGACAAGGAATAGAAATGGCCGGACCGAAATTAAAACCAGAAGAATTAGCCAGCAAGATCAAGTACAATCTTCCGCCGAATGGCTGGATGGATCAGCCTGTCGAATTCAGAGAGGGGACCTTCAACTACAGCGGTAATCCCAAAAATGTGGAGTACCTTCAGCTCCCCAATCCGAGAAAGTGGCAGCCGACGGATCCTGACTGGCAGCTTCCTGAGAACTGGAAGGAAATCATACTCGAAGGACTCAGGGACAGGCTGCACAGGTTCCGCTCGCTGCAGATTTTCATGGATATTTGCGTGCGATGCGGGGCTTGCGCCGACAAATGTCATTTCTTCATAGGCTCCGGCGATCCGAAAAACATGCCGGTCATGCGTGCCGAGCTGCTCAGGGCCGTGTACCGGAAGGATTTCACACTTGCAGGGAAAATATTCGGAAAATATGCGGGTGCGCGGGAGCTGACGCTCGACGTCGTGAAGGAATGGTTCTACTATTTTTACCAGTGTACCCAATGCCGGCGCTGTTCGGTCTTTTGTCCCTACGGCATCGACACTGCTGAAATTACATTGCTGGTCCGCGAACTGCTGAGTCTCATAGGTGTCAACATCGATTGGATTGTCACCCCCGTTGCTAACAGCTTCAGGACGGGCAACCATCTCGGCATCCAGCCTCACGGATTTAAAGACAGCATCGACTTTGCCGTCGATGAGCTTGAGTCGATTACAGGTGTGAAAGTCGAAGCGCCGATCAACAAGAAAGGCGCGGAGATACTCTTCATTACTCCATCAGCCGATTACTTCGGCAGCCCTCACTATTACACGCTGCTCGGTTACCTCGCGCTGTTCCACGAGATAGGTCTCGATTATACCTGGAGCACTTACGCTTCGGAAGGGGGCAATTTCGGCTCATTCCTTTCGCACGATATGATGAAGAGCCTCAATGCCAAGATGTATGCCGAGGCGAGGCGGCTCGGGGTCAAATGGATACTCGGCGGCGAGTGCGGCCATATGTGGAGAGTCGTCCACCAGTATATGAACACGCTCAACGGCCCAGCCGATTTTCTGGAAGAACCTGTTTCCCCGGTGACGGGGACGAAGTTCGGGAACGCCAGGTCGACAAAGATGGTACACATCTGTGAGTTCACGGCAGACCTGATCAAGAACGGCAAGATCAAGCTCGACAAGAGCCGGAACGATAACCGGCGGGTAACATTTCACGATTCGTGCAACCCGGCGAGGGCTTTGGGCCTGATAGAAGAACCGCGGTTCATAATCAGGAACGCATGCAACAATTTTTTCGAGATGCCTGAGAATACAATCAAGGAGCAGACATTTTGCTGCGGAAGCGGCGCCGGGCTCGGAACCGACGAGAACCTTGAAATGAGAATGAGAGGCGGACTGCCGAGAGCCAATGCCGTGAAGTTCGTGAAGGAGAAGCACGGCGTCAATTTCCTCGGCTGCATTTGTGCGATCGACAAGGCGACGCTTCCGCCGCTTATGGAGTACTGGGTCGGCGGCGTCGACGTCGGAGGCGTTCATGAGCTCGTCGGCAATGCGCTCATCATGAAGGGCGAAAAGGAGCGAACGACGGACCTCCGAGGAGACCCGCTTCATATCGAAGGGAATAGGCATGTATGACTGTGGTAAGATAATCGCAGGACTCGTAATCTTCGTAGGATTGTTCACATCTCCGTTCTGGTACGACCTTTCCAGCAGTACCGCACTGCAAACGCCGAATCCTGTCCTCCCGACGAAGGCGGATCAGAATGAATGTGTGGCGAGTCTGGAGTTTATGCGCCGAGACCACATGGCCTTGCTGAATGAATGGAGGACGGAAGTTGTCAGGGACGGGATTACTTACTACAGGTCTGCGAACGGAAGGGAGTTCGAGATGAGATACACCAAGACATGTCTCGGCTGTCATCCTGATCCTTCGCAGTTCTGCGACCAGTGCCATAACTACATTGGAGTCAGCCTTTACTGCTGGGATTGTCATAATAAACCGGCACTGCAACGTCAAGGACCGCAGTTGGCAGAAATCTTAAGCCCTAAATCCGAAATTCTAAACAAACACCAAATGCAAAATCCAAAGCAGTTAAAACTCATGTTCAGCCATAGAAGGTAAGTGTGACCAATGCGGTTTATGACATTAGGATTTGTTTAGAGTTTAATGTTTAGGATTTTGAGCTTCCTTCGCATCGTTCAAGAAATTCAGATCAGAGTCTAAGAATCCGGAAGATGAATGAGCATTAGTCGAAGAACAATCTTGAAATTAGCCGGCCTCACGGCGCTTGGGGTCACGGCTGAAAACTATGCGAGCGCTCACGCAGGGAGCACCACGGCAAAGATACTCTCGAAGGCTGTCGGCGCAGGGAAGCGACTGACGAAGAGCAACTTGCAGCAAAAGGTACGGCTTGCGATGGTCGTTGATCTCAGGAAATGCGTCGCAGACCAGGGGTGCACGAAATGTATCGACGTCTGCAACAAGGCTCACAACATTCCCGACTTCGGCGACTCAAAGGATGCCATAAAGTGGATATGGAAAGAGCCCTACGAGAACGCTTTCGTGGACCAGGAAAACTTCTACATGCGGGATGAGTTCAGGAACAAAATGGTCCCGGTGTTCTGCAACAACTGCGACAATCCGCCGTGCGTGGAAGTGTGTCCGACCCAGGCGACTTTCCAGCGGCCCGACGGGATCGTGATGATGGACTGGCATCGCTGCATCGGGTGCCGCTACTGTATGGCAGCCTGTCCGTATGGCTCCCGAAGCTTCAACTGGAGGGACCCGCGTCCGTTCATCAGGGATATTAACCCGGACTACCCGACACGGATGAAAGGCGTTGTGGAGAAGTGCACGTGGTGCGACGAGAGAGTCGACCAGGGACTCCTTCCGCTTTGCGTCGAAGCCTGCCCCGAAAAGGCGATGGTCTTCGGGAACCTGAACGACCCCAACTCCGAGGTGAGGCAGTTGCTTAAAGACAATTTCTCTGTCAGGCGAAAACCGGGATTAGGCACGAGCCCCGAAGTCTATTACCTGGTATAAGGTGCACAAATGATAGAACACGCTTTCAGAGGGAGCAAAAAATACTGGAGCTGGCTCCTATTCCTGGCCCTGATAATCCTGGCCGGATTCTATTTCTACATGAGACAATTTAGTTATGGTCTGGGAATTACCGGCATGAGCAGGAATGTTAGCTGGGGTCTTTACATCGCCCAGTTTACTTTCATAGTCGGCGTCGCGGCTTCCGCGGTGATGGTTGTTCTCCCTTACTACCTGCACGACTACAAGGCATTCGGGAAGATCACGATACTCGGCGAGTTCCTTGCCATCTCTTCTGTGATCATGTGCATGCTCTTTGTCTTTGTCGACCTCGGCCAGCCATTCCGGGTATTGAATATCTTTCTCTATCCGACATTCCACTCATTAATGTTCTGGGACGTCGTTGCATTGACGGGTTATCTTGTTTTGAACGTGGTCATAACACGCGTGACATTGGCAGCGGAGCGCAATTCAATTCCTCCTCCGAAGTGGATCAGGCCGATAATAATCATATCGATCCCCTGGGCAATTAGTATCCACACGGTTACTGCGTTCCTCTTTGCCGGTCTGGCCGGAAGACCCTTCTGGCTAACGGCCGTCCTCGCGCCGCGATTCCTGGCATCCGCGTTTTCCGCCGGTCCCGCGCTCCTGCTTCTCCTGTGCCTTCTTCTCAGGAGGCTGACGAACTTCGATGCGGGCGAGGAGGCGATTAAGAAACTCGGATTGATAATTACATACGCCATGTGTGTGAATGTATTCCTCATTCTCATGGAATTCTTCACGACGTTCTACAGTCACATCCCGGAGGACGCGGCTCACATGCAGTATCTCTACTTCGGCCTCGATGGAAAGGCGCGGCTCGCGCCGTGGATGTGGACCTCGGCGATCCTTGCGATCGTCTCGCTTGCCATTCTGCTCGTCCCCCGGGCTCGCAGGAACCACAGGACACTTATCGTCGCATGCATCGCCGTGTTCCTGTCCATTTGGATAGACAAGGGGCTTGGCCTCGTGATTACGGGCTTCATCCCGTCTCCATTTGGAAAGGTGATCCAGTACTGGCCCACGCTGCCGGAGACGCTGATAGCCGCCGGCATATGGGCCATCGGCGTGTTCTTCATAACGATATTTTACAAGATGGCACTCTCAATAAGAAGTGAACTCGAGGCGTGAAATGTCCATGGTGCCCGCATCTGTCAAGACAGTCTTTAACCGCCAAGGACGCAAAGGGACGCCAAGGAAATTATGACAGAGGACGAACTCGGCAAGATCCTAGTGGATTGCACACTGAATATCGACAAGGCGCTCGGTCCAGGACTTCTCGAACCCGTCTACGTGTCGTGTGGTCTGAAATTAGGCATCCTCATAGACTTTAACGTGAAATTGCTTAAGAACGGTATCAAGGGAGTCGTAAACCATCTATGACTACAAAATCCCTGGCGGTAGGCTTCTGTATCCGCAGAGCGCGCTTGCTTAATGTGGTTATCATAGGCGGCATGGCAGCTGGGTGCCGGGCTGCGGCCAGGCTGAGTAGGCTCTCGGCAGAGCATCGCGTGACGATTGTCGAGAGGAGTCCCTTCATTTCGTTCAGCAGCTGCGGCCTCCCGCTTTTCGCGTCCGGAGAAGTAGATGGTATCTCCAATCTCTACAAGACATCTTACGGCGCCGTCAGGGACGCAGAATTCTTTCGCGAGGTGAAGAGAGTGAAGGTCCTGACTGAAACTGAAGTGCTCGAAGTCCGCACGGAGAAAAATGAAGTCGTGTGTAAACCGGCCGGAGGAGACGGTGCGTTTACTCTGCCGTACGATTCGCTGATATTTGCCACCGGTTCGGAACCGGTGAGGCCGACCTTTCCTTGTGTCAGGTCGCCTCTGATCTCGTCTTTCCACTACCCGGGTGATGCTGAGAATTTCAGGAAGGCCGCACAGAAAGGAAAGGTTGCGACTGCGGTAATAATCGGCGGCGGGAACCTCCTTTACAGCAAAATTGAAAAATGTTTGAGTACTAGGGACGTGGCCGAAAACCCGCTGCAAAACTATTTAACCACAAAGGTCACGAAGAAATGGCGCAAAGAGCACAAAGAAAGAGCGATAAATGAATAGAGCCCTTCGTGTCCTTCGTGAAAAATCTTCGTGCTCTTTGTGGTTTGACTTTTCGGCCGCGTCTCTAGACCTTCGTTGAAAAGTGCAGCCTGCCATGAGCAATGAGAGTCACTTACGATTCATGAAAGATAGGCGTCGTGAAATGGAATATAGAATGAGCAGGGAGGCAATATGTCCATCATAACCATTTCAAGAGGATCGTTGAGCGCATCAGCAATGCTTGCCGCGAAAGTGTCGGAAAGACTCGGCTGGCCGGTGGTGACGAGGGAAGATGTACTCGGGGCTGCCGGGAAATATGGAATTAAAGATACGGGGTTGGGTGAGCTCTCCTTCATTGAAAAATCGCCGGGCTTTCTGGACAAGATGGGGGACCGGAAGAAACAATACCTCGTTTGTTTTCAAACCGCGCTTTTCGATTTCGCGCTTAAAGGGAACTTCATCTATAACGGTCACCTGGCGCAGTTTCTTCTGAGGGAAGTTCCGTCGGTGGTAAGTATACTTCTGACCGCACCGGATGAATTCAGGATCAGCAGTGTAATGAAGGAGAGCGGCAAGTCGAGAGAAGAGGCCGTATCACACATAAGGCTTACCGACGAAAGACGGCAGAAATGGTCGCATTTTCTTTACGGCGTGAACTGGCGCGACCCGACATATTATGATCTGGTTTTCAACATCGAAAGGATAAGCGTCGACCTTGCCGCAGACATTCTTGCCGGCATTGCGTCGAGAAAAGAATTCAAATCGGGCAAGGAGGCACAGCAGGTCGTCTCAAATCTGCGTTTGGCATCAATCGCAAAAGTGACACTTCAACAATCGCCGCGAACGAGGGGGAGCGGTGTGGAGGTCGAAGCGGATTCCGCTTCCGGCTTGTTGACAGTGAAGGGAAACTGCCCGAGGGTTGGTGCGAAAATGTGGGAGAACGATATAAGAACCGTCCTCTCCAAAGTCGAAGGTGTAAAGACCATCAAAGTCGACAAAAACGTTGTGGGATACTACGAATAAAATTGAGAATATATCATGACTGAGGCTTCAATATCTTCTGATCTTCTCGTCGTAGGTGCAGGCATTGCCGGTATCACTGCGGCTGTCGAGGCCGCCGAGACAGGACTGAGAGTTGCGCTCATCGAGAAAAGGCCGTATATCGGCGGGAAAGTAACCCAGTTCAACAAGTACTTCCCAAAACTATGCCCGCCTTCCTGTGGACTCGAAATAAATATTCGCCGGCTTCGTACAAACCCGAAGGTGAAACTATTAACCCAGGCGGAAGTTAGCGCTGTATCAACGCAACAGGGAAGATACGACGTGAACGTCAAGGTGAAGCCAAGGTTTGTCACCGATCAATGCACTTCCTGCGGTGAGTGTGTGAAAGTCTGCCCGGAATCCAGGAGCAACGATTTCAATTATGGTATGGACCGCACGGCCTCAATCTACATTCCGTATGAAAATGCTTACCCCTCGAAATATGTAATCGATGATACGACGTGCAAAGGGACGAGCTGTAATAAGTGCGTAAAGGCATGCAGGTATGGCGCCATAGACCTGTCGCAAAAAGAAGAGACTGTGAGCATACAAACGGGTGCTATCATCTGGGCGACAGGATGGGAACCTTACGACGCGAACAAACTCGATGTGTTCGGCTTCGGAACATTCCCCGATGTCATCACGAACGTGATGATGGAACGGCTCGCCGCACCCGACGGCCCGACGAAGGGAAAGATTCTTCGGCCCTCAACCAACGGAGCCATCGAAAGTGTCGCCTTCGTGCAGTGCGCCGGTTCGAGAGATGAAAATCACCTGGAATACTGTTCGTCAGTTTGTTGCATGGCTTCACTTAAGCACACAAGATATATACGGGACCAGTACCCCGATGCTGAGATGGATATTTTTTATATCGACGTCCGCTCGAGCGGAGTATTCGAAGACTTCTACAGCGACGTCTCCAGAGATCCCAAAGTGCATTTCCACAGAGGGAAGGTGGCAAAGGTCTCGCTTGACCCATCTTCCGGCAGGTTGATTCTGGAATCGGAGGACACGCTGACAGGTACGCGTTTGAAGAAGCCCGCCGAGCTCGTCGTCCTCGCGACCGGGATGCAGCCGAACGTTAGTGACCTTCCGTTGGATCGTTCGCTGATCGACGGCGACGGCTTCCTGATTTCCGACGGGTCCGGAGCGATCGCATGCGGCGTGAACACAAGACCCAAAGATGTATCTGCCGTCGTCCAGGAAGCGACGGGTTCGGTGTTGAAGGCAATTCAAGCAATCAAGAGGAATTAGCACCATGGCCATAGAGACTAAAGTCGGCGTCTACCTCTGTTCGGGATGCGGTATCGGTGAATCGATCAATTGCGACGGACTGGCGAAGGTTGCGACGGGCGAAAACAAAGTACCTCTTTGCAAGATCAAAGGCCGGCTCTGCAGCGATGAGGTTGTTGCGGAGATCAGGGATGATATCAAACGTGAAAATCTGAATCGTGTAGTGATCGGGGCCTGTTCTCCAAGGGTTCTCTCCGATGTGTTTCAATTCGACTCAAACGTACTGGTTGATCGTGTAAATCTCAGAGAGGGTGTTGCGTGGGCACACAAGCCGAACGACGAAGACACACAGATGCTCGCGGAAGATTACGTCCGAATGGGAATCGCAAAGGTCAGGAACAGCGAGCCTCCTGAGGCGTTCAGGTGCGATGTCAATGAAACGATCCTCGTAGTCGGTGGGGGCGTCACGGGGTTGACTTCCGCACTGGCTTCCGCCAAAGCAGGTTATTCCGTAGTCCTTGTGGAAAAAGAGTGTTCACTCGGAGGGTGGGCTAATAGAGTATACAAAGTCGCTCCGTATCATCCTCCTTATACGGACCCGCAAGACTCGAAGATACCTGAACTGATCCACGAAGTCGAAACGGACGCCAGGATAACCGTCATCACCTCCTGCCTAATTGAGAAGATTTCCGGGCAGCCCGGCAATTTCAAGGTGGTGTTGCGCATCGACGGAGGCGCCCGGACTGAACTGATGACCGTCGGCGCCATAGTTCAGGCCACAGGTTGGAAACCGTATGATCCCAACAAACTGGGCGCTCTTGGTTACGGCCGGTTCCACAACGTCATAACAGGTGTTCAGTTGGAAGATCGTTTCAAGAATGGAATCGATGTCGAGAACTCCGACGAGAAGCAAATCAAGAGTGTCGCGTTCATCCTATGCGCGGGTTCCCGGGATGAGAAACATCTTCCATATTGTTCTTCGATCTGCTGCTCTGCCTCTCTGAAGCAAGCCTTGTATATCAGAGAGCGGTATCCCGACGCACTCGTGTATATAATTTACAGGGATATGCGAACCCCCGCCCAGCACGAGCTCTTCTACAAGCGCGTCCAGAATGAAGACAAGATTTTTCTTACGAAGGGTGAAGTAACCGGTTTGAGTGATTCGGAGAGCGGCTCGATCGCCATTGACATAGACAATACTCTCCTTGGTGATAAGGTCCGAATAATATCCGACCTTGTAGTGCTGGCAACAGGTATGGTCCCGACGACGCTTGTCGGCAATGTCGAATCGGACGGTGTGGAAGATGCCGCGGAGGTGACACTCGACGGTAAGAGGACTGCCGAGTCGGCTGAGGCCGGAGCGAAGATACTTAACCTGACCTACAGGCAGGGGACGGATCTGCCGACACTCAAATACGGTTTCCCCGATTCGCACTACATTTGTTTTCCGTACGAGACGAGAAGAACCGGCATATATGCAGCCGGGACCGTCCGTGCGCCGATGGATTACTCCGCCGCGAAGAACGACGCCTACGGCGCGGCGTTGAAGGCGATACAGATCATCCATTCCGTCAAAGAAGGGAAAGCCGTTCATCCGAGGTCTGGAGACGAATCGTTCCCCGAGTTCTTCCTGCAAAGATGCACTCAATGCAAACGGTGCACGGAAGAGTGCCCGTTCGGAACTCTTGACGAGGATGAGAAGGGGACTCCGCTCCCGAATATCAACAGATGCCGGCGGTGTGGCATCTGTCTCGGCGCCTGCCCGGAGCGAATTATTTCCTTCAAGGATTATTCGATCCAGATGGTCTCTTCGATGATAAAGTCGGTCGAGATTCCCGACGAGGACGAAGACAAGCCGAGAATTCTCGCGTTCATGTGCGAGAACGATGCGTACCCGGCGCTCGACACGGCCGGTAAGTTCAGGATGGAATATGACCCCAACGTCCGCGTGATTCCTGTGCGCTGTCTGGGTTCGGTGAACGTCGTCTGGATTGCCGATGCACTCTCGAAAGGGTTCGACGGCGTTCTCATGCTCGGCTGCAAGTTCGGCGTCGATTACCAGTGCCACTTCATTCGCGGGAGCGAGCTCGCGAATAAGAGGATGGAAAACGTTCAGGAGAAACTGAAGCAACTCGTGCTCGAGCCGCAGCGTGTGAAGCTCCTCACTCTTTCGATCGACGAATACGCGAAGCTGCCGGGCATCTTCGGCGAGTTCGTCCAGGAAATTAGAGAGCTCGGTCCAAACCCGTACAAGGGGATGTAGGCCCGGGCTGGGGCGCGCGCCTAAGTGGCAGCCAGACGCTCCGTGGCTTTGAATATTTCATAGATATCCACCGCTCCCTCATTGCGGCCCAATCCCAACAACACGATTACAGAATTCCCGCTCCTCGTTGATTCTCCCTCGATGGGCGGGTATGTTTTTGCCGGTAACATTTTCAAATGAGAGGAAAGTCATGGCAGGATCAACTCTTATAAGGCCGCACGGAAGTGACCGGCTGAAGGCACTTCTTCTGAGTGGCAAGGAAAAGGAAGAAGAATTAAAGAAGGCAGATGATCTGAAGAAAATCTGCATGACAAGCCGCGAGACCGGAGATCTGATAATGCTCGGCATCGGCGGATTTACTCCGCTCGAAGGCTTCATGGGTCACGACGACTGGCAGGGAGTCTGCTCGGACATGAGAATGTCCGACGGGCTTTTCTGGCCTATTCCAATTACGCTGTCGGTCTCGGACGAAGATGCGAAGTCTCTGAAGACCGGTCAGGAAATTGCCCTGATAAGCGACGAGACTAACGAAGTCATGGGGACGATGGAAGTCACCGAGAAGTACCAGATCGACAAGGGCTTCGAGTGCAAGCAGGTGTTTACGACGGACGATCCGGAGCATCCCGGCGTCAAGATGGTGATGCAGCAGAAGCCGTGGAACATAGCGGGTCCGGTGAAGGTGCTTTCGGAGAGTTACTTCCCGACTGAATTCGCGGGCCTGTACCAGCGTCCGGAAGAAAGCAGGAAGATATTCGCGGAAAAAGGTTGGAGAACGATTGCGGCTCTGCAGCTCCGGAATCCAATGCACCGTTCGCATGAATTTCTTGCGAAGATCGCCCTCGAAGTGAGCGACGGACTCTACATCCATCAGCTTGTCGGAAAGCTGAAACCCGGCGACATACCTGCCGAAGTCCGCGCGAAATGCATCGACGTTCTCGTTGAGAATTATTTTGTCAAAGACACGGCTGTCTGCGGCGGTTATCCTCTCGATATGAGATATGCGGGTCCGAGAGAGGCTCTGTTGCACGGCCTCTTCAGACAGAACTTCGGCTGTACGCACCTCATCGTAGGCCGCGACCATGCGGGCGTCGGAAACTACTACGGGCCGTTCGACGCGCAGAAGATATTCTACCAGATACCTGAAGGCGCGATGCTTCTAAAGCCTCTCCCGATCGACTGGACGTTCTGGTGCTTCAAGTGCGGCGGCATGGCTTCGATGAAGACCTGCCCTCACAAGAAGGAAGACCGCCTGTTCCTGAGCGGTACGGCTTTGAGAAAAGCTCTTTCCGAAGGAAGCGACGTACCAGCCGAGTTCAGCAGACCGGAAGTCCTGGCGATACTGCGGGATTACTACTCGAAGCTGGACGAGAAAGTGGAAATCAAGATGCACCAGTTTGCGACGGGGGATGCATCGGAGAAGGCCAAGAAATAACATGGGTAAGTTCCAAACTCGAAATACTAAACTCTAAACAAATCCGAATGTTCAAAAATCAAATTGCGGTACTCTCAGACTCAAGAAGAAACGGGACGGTTCAGACATCGGCTGTTTTGAGCTTTGAGCATTGTCTGGAGTTTAGAGATTGGGATTTATGGTTTATGATGTCATTGAACGATCAGAAATTCTATCAATTAAGTGAAATTATAAAGGAGGTATCTTAATGCCGAGTTATGTGAACCCTGAAAAATGTGATGGGTGCAAGGCATTGGACAAAACAGCGTGCCAGTATATTTGTCCCAATGACCTGATGACCCTGAACAGAGACATAATGAAGGCTTTCAACCGCGAGCCGGAAATGTGCTGGGAATGCTACAACTGTGTAAAGATATGCCCGACACAGGCAATTGAAATTCGCGGCTACGCGGATTTCGTGCCGCTCGGCGCCACAGTCACACCGATGCGGAGCACCGACTCCATAATGTGGACCGTAAAGTTCCGCAATGGTACGCTGAAAAGGTTCAAGTTCCCGATCCGGACGACGGAGGAAGGAAAGGCGGTCCCCGATGGCGGATGGAAAACGAAAGATGCCGACCTCAAGAGTCCGGTGCTATTTACGGAGCCAGAGTCTTTGGGTCTTCCACAAGTAGTCTCAATAAAGCATTAGGGAGGTTTGAATAACAATGGCAAATCTGAAAACTCAAGTTGTGGAGACCGACCTTTTAATTGTTGGAGGCGGGATGGCCGCGTGCGGCGCAGCAGTCGAAGCGGCATATTGGGCGAAACAGCATGGCCTCAAAGTAACACTTGTCGACAAGGCTGCGGTCGACAGAAGCGGCGCCGTCGCGATGGGACTCTCCGCGATCAATCAGTACGTCGGAATCAAGGACGGAAAGAATACAGTCGAAGATTACGTGAAGTACGTCCGAAGCGATCTGATGGGCATAACCCGCGAAGATCTGGTCTATAATATCGCGCGCCACGTCGATTCCACTGTCCACCTGTTCGAGAAGTGGGGCCTTCCGATCTGGAAAGATGCCGAAGGAAACTATGTTCACGAAGGAAGATGGCAGCTCATGATCAACGGTGAGTCGTACAAGGTCGTCGTTGCCGAGGCTGCGAAAAATGCACTGGGCGCTGAAAACATATACGAGAGAGTATTCATCGTCGGACCGATCATGCAGGGTGGTGTATGCGTAGGCGCCGTTGGCTTCAGTGTGCGCGAAGAGAGGTTTTACGTGTTCAAGGCGAAAGCCGTGCTGGTGGCGATGGGCGGAGCGGTCCACGTTTTCAAGCCGAGATCCTCGGGCGAAGGCTTCGGCCGCGCGTGGTATCCGCCTTGGAATTCCGGCTCGAGTGCGTATTTCACGCTGAAAGCCGGTGCCGAAATGACATGCCAGGAAGTGCGTTTCATCCCGGTAAGGTTCAAGGATGCGTACGGACCTGTCGGCGCATGGTTCCTTCTTTTCAAGTCGAGAGCCACGAACGGCATGGGCGGCGACTACATGCAGGAGCGCAAGGACGAGCTGGAGAAATGGGTCCCTTATGGCAAAGTGAAACCCGTGCCGGCGAACCTGCGCAACTGGCTTATGATGCTCGATGTCATGGACGGGAAAGGCCCGATCTACATGAGAACCGAAGAGGCCATCACGAAGATCGCGTCCGAGTCCGGCGACGAGAAGGCCGCGAAGAAGAAGCTGAAAGAACTCGAAGCGGAAGCGTGGGAAGACTTCCTCGATATGACGATCTCGCAGGCGATCCTGTGGGCGGGTACCGATACGGCACCTGAAGAGAAGCCGTCAGAGATTGCGGCTGCCGAACCTTACTTCATCGGTTCGCATTCCGGCGCGTCAGGCGCCTGGGTCAGCGGCCCGAAGGATATTGCTCCCAACGAGTACTTCTGGGGCTACCCGAACATGTCTACTGTCGAAGGCATCTTCTGCGCGGGCGATGCTTCAGGCGCGTCGAGCCACAAATTCTCATCGGGCTCCCACGCCGAAGGTAGAATTGCCGCGAAGGCCGCCATCGACTACATCGTCGATCACCCGGCCGCTCCTAATTACGACCAGGCCCAGATCGACGCGTTGAAAGCCGAGATTCTGAGACCGCTCGACGTTTACAGTCAGTTCAGCAAGACTTCCAGCGATCCGGAAATTAACCCGAACTACATCAGGCCGAAGATGTTCATGTTCAGGCTTCAGAAGATCATGGACGAGTACGCAGGCGGTGTCTCTTCGCAATTCAAGACTAGCAAGGCGCTCCTCGAGAAGGGACTGGATCTGCTTCAATACCTTAAGGTGGATTCGGAAAAACTCGCGGCATCTGATCTCCATGAACTGATGAGATCGTGGGAGAACGTCCACAGGATGTGGCAGGCAGAGGCGCACGTTCGTGCTATCCTCTTCAGGGAAGAAACGCGCTGGCCCGGCTACTACTTCCGGTCGGATAAACCCGCAATGAACGAGAAGGACTGGAAAGTATTCGTGAACATGAAATGGCTTCCGAAAGAAAATAAGTGGGAAGTCTTCACAAGACCGATAATCTCTATAGTCAGCTGACGATATCTCCTCGTGGGGAGCGGAGCCGTCCGCTCCCCGCTCTTTTTTGATGGGAATTCTTGTTATATGGGACATGAAGAAGCGAAAAGCTGCCCTCACTGCAATCAGCCTCTAAAGAAGTGGCGCTGTCCGGATGGATCTTCCTGGGACGCGGAGTTTCTCCTTGTATGCTTCAACGACGAATGCTCCTACTACCTGCGTGGATGGGACTGGATGAAATCAAAATATAACCAGAACATTTCGTACCGGTACTCGTTTAACCTGCTCAACGGTTCCACTGCCCCTTTGCCTGTATGGTCTAACGAGGCACTCAAGAATTCGATAATTGGATAGAACGATCCGAAGGAGCAAACCATGAAAGAGCTCGAGAATTTGAAAGAGGCGGTCCTGAGGCAATACCCTCGATTGAACAAGAGGAGTAAATTCAATTTCAGTTGTCATAAAGGCATCAGTTGTTTTAACATGTGCTGTACCGACGTCAACATCTTCCTGACGCCATACGACGTGATCCGGCTAAAGAACAGGCTCGGGATTCCCTCGCAGGAATTTCTCGATAACTACACCTTCCTTCCAATTGACCAGAGTCAGAATCATCCCGTGATCATGCTCAGCATGAACGGTGATAAAAAGAAATCGTGCCCCTTTGTCCGGGAGGAAGGGTGCTCGGTTTACAGTGACAGGCCGTGGTCATGCAGGATGTTTCCGCTGGGAGTTGCTTCTCCGAAAGAGAGTAGGCGTGACGACGGCCAGGAATTCTACTTCATGATTGAAGAACCTGTTTGCAGGGGATACATGGAACATAAAGAACAAGCCGTCGGAGACTGGATCGAAGAGCAGGGAATTGAAGAGTATGCGGAGATGGGGGAACTGTTCAAGGAAGTATCTTTGCACGATTACTTCAAGGAGAAGAAACAGCTCACGCCGGCAAAACTCGAAATGTTCTATACGGTGTGTTACAATATCGATAAGTTCAGGGAGTTTGTCTTTGACAGCACCTTTCTGAAAAGGTTCGAAGTCGACGAGGACATCGTAAACGAGATTCGAAAAGACGATGGGGAGCTTCTGAAGTTCGGATTCACCTGGCTGAAATACTGCCTCTTCGGCGAGAAGACCATGCGGGTGAAGGCGGGCAGCATAGATCGATCCTCTCGGTCGGGTGCAGGGTCGAAAGTCAGGTAGGTTAGCCATCTGAGAATTACAGACTATGAGTGACAGGAATTTCGTCAATCCCGATGTGAAGTTCATTGAGGAACTTAAAAAATACGGCGGACAAAGCCTGAAGAAGTGCTTCCAGTGCGCTACATGCACATTGACCTGCCCGCTCTCGACGGAGGAGAACGGCTTCCCGCGCAAGCAGATGCTCCTCGCGGAGTGGGGGCTGAAGGACAGGCTTCTCGAAGACCCGGGACCGTGGCTTTGCTTCTATTGCGGCGAATGCTCCGAGAGATGCCCGAGAAACGCCGATCCCGGCGAGACCATGATGGCGATTCGGAGGTATTTGACCTCGCAATATGACTGGACCGGGCTGTCGCGTTTGATGTACGGGTCTGTGCTTTGGGAGATCGGCATACTCGCTGCCGTTGCCGCGATGGTGGTCATGCTTTTCACGCTGCCTCATGACTTCGGATTCGGACTCCTATACCGTTCCGGTCCCGCTCCGCTCTCGACCGTAATGCTAAATCGGTTTGCACCGGTCGATGTCGTGGATTGGGGCGACAGGATCATGGCTGCGGTCCTCGGAGTGCTCCTGCTTTCCAACGCGGCAAGGATGTTTTCAGGGCTCACGCGCGGCGAGAAGATACCGCTGGCATCTTACATCGCCCAGTTTCCTCACTTTGTGTTCCAGGGCATCACCCAGATACGATGGAAGGACTGCGGCAGCGGGACCGGAATTAAGAATTGGCTGCGGCATCTCTTCCTGGTGAGTGGTTACGCTATCATGTTCACACTCGTGGTCGTTTTTCTTCCATGGTTCCAGGTTTCTAACAGCAGCATACACTGGACGAGTTTCCTGGGCTATTATGCGACGGCGGTGCTGCTGGGAGCGACGATATGGATCGTCGTCGATAGACTTAGAAAGAGGACAGGGATGCACCGCTTCAGCCATTTCTCGGATTGGCTGTTTCCCATCCTCCTTCTTCTTGCTGCGCTTACGGGAATCCTCCTTCATATATTTCGTGTCGCGGACATGCCGATGCCGACATATATCATTTATGTAATTCACATGACGATAGTCGTCCCGATGCTCATCGTGGAGGTGCCCTTCGGCAAATGGGGACACCTTCTTTACCGGCCTCTGGCTATTTACGTCTCTGCGGTCAAAACCCGGTCAAAAGGATTGGCTGCCCTTGAGTCGCAAGCCGCAGGAAGAATCTTCCAACAGATATAAATATCTCCGCCGGCTTACTGCCGCGACTCTCTTCTGACGCCGGCATCGATAGAGACTATGATGGTCTGAGAAGCAACACACGAGATAAATAGTATCTCGGAGCTTGAGCACTAACGATGCGGCCTCATACTTCCGCCGCAAGCGAGGAAAAGCGCACGTATGGCGTTTATACCGTTGATCTCGGGTGATTGGGAGATCAAACTGATGATAGGCTTCTTGCTTGGAACCGGCTTCCTTATCTTCCTTATGTTCATTCTTGTCGGGATCGCATTTCTCCAGGGAAATGACTACGGCTTCGGTGCAATGCGAGACGGAGCCGGGGCATCTCACCCCGGAAGACTCCTTCCTCGCCTGCATGGGATCTTCAAGGAGAGATGTGTCCGGAAAGGCACGCTCCTCTTTCTTGCGGTTGGAGCGATAAGCGTTCTGATTATTCTGGTTCTGCTGGCGCTCGCCGTCTCTTCTGTCTGTCTTTCAAGTGCGAAAGAGGTCACATACATGATCGCCGGAATTGCTGCCGTTGTGTTTCTCGGAGGAAGTCTCGTGTGCCGGTTGGGCGTGCGAAGGCGGCTAAGGTGACTCACAGTTGATGGAACCGATGGCTCCTTAACGCGGGCTGGCTGGTATGCCCAGGCAGGCTGGTTCCTCGTCCGGAAGGTCAATTATTTGGTCAGGCGGGAGCAAAATGTGCAACTGAAGAACGATCTCTTCGAGATCCAGCTGCAGTTAGCATGGTAATGATGTTCCTGGCCGGGCATTTCCCACATGCAAGCTTCTCAGCCGTTCAATGTCCTTGAGTAAATCTCAACGCAGGCGCAGGATCTCCGCCGAGAAATGCGGCGACGAATTGTTCTATGTTGTCGTCGTTTATCAACGTCACGTCTGCATTCCTTACCGCGCCCATCAGCCTGCCGATCATGTTCAAAATGCCCAGGATGTCGGCCTCCGGGATCTTTCTTATCGTCGCCAGGACGTTGTCGTTTTGAAGTGTAACCGTGAAATCCGAGAGCTCAAGTATCCTGGCGACGACCTTTGCTCTACGCACCCTTCGAAGAGGATCGGCAGCTCCGCCGCGAAAATCGAAGTTTATGTAGTTGTTGTTGATCTCATCGCTGGCATAAGCATCCAGTCTCGAGAAGTGATAGCCGAGCCTCGACGAGAAATTAAGGTAGCAATCGGAAATTATGGCGTAACTCCTTCCGCCTAGTGCCCTGCTGCTTCTCTCCGCATCGATGACGTTCGACATAAGGAGGTTTGTGAACCCTTTCAGGTCGATTGGCAGAGGTCCTGCCCATCTTACTCCGGGA
This sequence comes from Bacteroidota bacterium, assembly GCA_021845665.1. Taxonomy (GTDB): domain Bacteria; phylum Bacteroidota; class Ignavibacteria; order Kryptoniales; family JAKASW01; genus JAKASW01. The sequence goes on from JAJZVO010000006.1 coordinate 66,136, forward strand.
GCTGTCATACCGGCTATCAATGATACGAATGGTCTCGACATAATATCTTCGGGCGTTATCGCTCGCTTGTTCGTGACTTCGCCGACACCACTTCCGAGGTCGATGACGTAAACGTCGAGCGGCACAGGGAACTTCAATGGATAGGCATGCCTGTCTTCGTATTCAGCTCCCTCGTAAAGCGAAAACATCTCCCGCATCGCGTATTCGTGCGCGAATCGCGTGATATCGTGAAGTGTTCTGCAATTGTCCGGGGTGAAATCCGAAGCATCGGGGTCCGTCAAGTTTAGAGGTATGACCAATTGAGACACGTTGTTCCAAATGCGGTGCATCGGGCTATTCAGAAAAATATTCCTGGTTACCGGAACTGAACCGGTCTGCTGCTCTAAGCCCGGTGCCGATCCCAGGTAGACCTTGTTGGCACCCGCATCTATCGTGACTATCGTACCGTTCGATAAACGCTTCGTCGCGTCGCCGGTATTCACGAGGACCGGTATCCTTAACTCGCGGGCTATTATGGCCAGATGGCCGGTCGTATTTCCTACGTCTGCTATAAGCCCTGACGCTTTGTGAAGTACGCGTATCATCTCTGGTGAAGTCTTCTTTACAACAAGCACGCCTCCCGATGGAAAATTCACGAGATCTTTTGGTCTATCCGGGAAAAACACTTTCCCCGACCCGATCCCCGGACTCGCACATTCTCCCCTGTCGATCAAGACAGGATTGCCGACATCAGGGCGGACCGATGCGGTGTCGTCCGTCGCCGCGAAGGCCGCCATCTCTGAGACGGCAAGAGGTCTGCATTGCAGGATGTAAACTCGTCCGTCCTTATCGACGGCCCATTCGATGTCCTGCGGCGATTCGAAGTACTGCTCAATCTTGAGCGCATATTCGACGATCTGCCTGATTTGATCCTGTCCGAGGCATGGCGCGTTCTTGAGATCCTCCGAAAGCCTTTCGTCCTGCAATCCGTCGGCTGATCGCGGCACGGCGCGGGAGTCCTGATTGCCCGCCTTGAATGAAAGTACGCCGTGATCGCCTGACCGTTCCACGATGTATTCCTGTGCCTCTACGCTTCCGTCCACGACCTTGGTCCCTAGGCCTCTAACTGCCTGTATTATTATTTCGTCCCTGTTTCTTATCGGGTCGGTAGTGAACAGAACACCGCTCACCTCGGAATCGATCATCTGCATGCACCCTATGCTCATCGGCATGTCCTGATCCCGGAGCCCGGTCATGTACCTGTACACGAGAGACTGAGGAAGATATTTCGAAATGAGAACTTCGAAACAGGCATCGACGAGATTGGTCCTGCTCACGTTCAGCGCAGTGTAATGGAGACCGGCGAATGAAAAATGCAAGTCGTCCTCTCCTATCGCGCTCGATCTCACCGACACGGAGACCCCTCCTTTCCTCTCTGTCAGTTTGTCATAGTCGTCGAGTATCGTCTTTTCAATCAGCTCCGGGATAGGGGAGGCGATTATGAGGGCCTGAATTACCCGGCTGGACTGTTGTACCTGTCCGATATCGTTGAAATCTATGGATGAAATCGCTTCCTCGATCCTTGAATACAAATTCGCCTGAAAGAGGAACTCTTCGAAACACCTCGATGTGAGGCAGAACCCGTCGGGTATGGGGATGCCGAGGCGATTGTGGACTTCGCAGAGGCGGCTCATCTTCCCGCCTACCTCCCGGGTGTGGTTGGTAGTTATTTCATCGACGCTGTAGGAGTAAGGCATCCCGGTCGACTGGTGGACACCCTTTTCGCACTTGCTGCAGTCGGGTTTTTCACAATCCCATCTTTCCGGACAAAATGGAACAGGAGCAAGTCGATCTTGGCATTCATCCTTGATTCTCTGAACCTGACCGGCCAGCGTCCTGTACTTGCCCCCGCACATCAGCGAAAGGTGTTCCGTAACCTCCTCGGTGTTCCTCAGGATGCCGGAATATATCGGATATATTTCTCCACGAGCGAACGGCTTTCCCGAAATGATGAGGTCGCCCAAACTCCCCATGAGCTTCAATGCTTCGTCGTTGGAATACAGAAGGCGCTGGAAATGCTGAAGCTTTTCCTTGAATGAAACCGGTTCTGTTTTTCGGCCGTGGAATATTTTTCTGAACAGTGTCACGAGCTCTGTCTCGCAAAGTGTGCAGGAAAAGATAAACGCTGAGTATTCCCGCGCTACGCCTTGTTCCCGCTCCGCTGTGTTAATATACGTGAAATCAACGATGTAATCTCCCCTGTCGTAAATGGCTTGGATAAGAAGCCGTCCGCGTTGCCTGCGGCTTCATTAGGAAACGCCGTCGCGGATGAGAACCCGGACATTAAAACAACCGAAGCCGAAGGTGAGGTGTTTCTAATCCTTCTTACGACTTCACGACTATTCATCCCTGGCAGAGCATAATCGACGAAAACGATATCAAAAATACTACTGCGAACCTGCCTCAAGCCTTCCAACGCTGTGTTAGCCGTGGCAACCATGTAATCAACATCCCCTTCGCTCCTGAGCGCTCTCGACATCGACTTCAGAATTATTTCCTCTCCGTCAATAACGAGTACCCTGATTGTCCTTGGCATTCTACATCAAACTGCAAGTTCGACTATAATCGAAGCTTCGGCTTCAGCTCCTGCACCGGCGCGAATCTTTCCTCTATGTAATGCAAGTATGTCCTTGCAGACGGATAGACTTATTTCCGTTCTGCCTATTTTCTCGGAATCCCTGTACTCGATTTGTTCAGCAATCGCCTGCAACAAATTTTCGGGAATTGTTTTCCCGGCATCTGCAAATCTGATTTCGATTTTCCTATCCTTTTCGACAAGAAGCGATGAAATGTTCAAAATCCCTCCCTCCGGCATATTCTCGGAAAAGATCATAAGCAGATTGAGGAAAACCTGTTCCATCATTCCGGGATCGATCGATACGTGAGGAAGGTCTCTCTGCATAGACGTGGTTATTCGGATATTACGGAAATCCGGCAACTTCTCCACGACCGTAATCGCATGTCTGACCGTCGGGACAATGTCGACTGTCCTGAATTCAGGCTTATCCTTTCGTGTGAGAGATAGAATGTTTCTAACGCTTTCTCTTGTCTTCATCGCTTCCCGGAGAATTATATCGCACTCCGCTCTTTCGCTGTCTCCGAGTTTCGATTTCGCGATCAGGCTTTCCGTATAAATGATTATGCCGGTCAGGGGATTGCTTATCTCATTTGCGATTCCATCAGCGAGCTTTCCGACTGAAGCGAGTTTTTCAGATTCGATCAACTGTGACTGAGTTGACAACAGCTGTCTTTGCATCTGGTTGAAAGAATCGGCAAGGAAACCCAGTTCGGCTCTTCCGGAAGGGATCTCGCGACTGAAATCTCCCTGTGCAACTCTTCGCATTCCGTCGACCAGCCTTCTCACCGGTTTGCCGACAAGGTAGCGAATCGAGAAGTAAGTGATTGCCGATGCCGCGACGGCAATGACGATCGTAAGAATAATCAGCTGAGAGCGGGTCCTGGCCAAGTTTGCCATGATCCTTTTCGCGGAGACTTCAATCTCTATGAATCCCAGTATTGTCTCTGACGAACTGTGTACGTGATGTACAATTTGTGCGGCTGCAGGTCTTCCGTTGTTTGATCGGGCTTCGGCCGAGGCGGTTATATGACAGTCGCTATTGTAGCAGCTCGGCGAATTGTATATCGGCAGGGAGCTGTAGACGATTCCGTTGCGCTCGTCAAGATGATGGCTGTAGAAACGGCTGACTGTGTGAACCGCCCCGGTGTCTCCGCCGGTATGGCAATTTGCGCACAATCGGTTCGCGCGCGAGATGTGTTGTTCGAGTTCTGAACGGCGGGATGAGAATTTTATTATTCCCTCGTGGTTCAGGATCCTTACCGAACGAATCCCCTCACTCCCGACGATGTCCCTGATCGCCGCCGATATGTCGTCCCGCTTGTTCTTAATCATGCTCAATCTGAGGATCTTCTCCGTCGTCTGTCCGAGAAGGAGTGTGCTCCGGTTCAGTGCATCGACGGAATCGTGCTGTTGCCGGATCAGACTTATAGTGGAAAAGGCTCCCATCGTGACAAGGATGACAACTCCCAACAAAATTGAGATCCGTGTGGAGATACTGATGTATTTAAGCCCGAACGGGATCTTCATCATTCTCGATGAGAGATTTTCGAAACTTCGAGACCGAGGGCCTTAAGCACTAGATCCGTGATGAAGGCAAGAGTGGTTCCCAGGACGGCCATCACTAAGGTCACCGTCGTTGCATACAGCACCCTGTCCTCGTTGTACATCCTGGCTATGAATAGATTGATCCCTGATAGTTTTTTCGTGTCGACTTTCATCGATAGGGCAGTCTCCGGCTTTTCGCTCGCCAATGGATCTCTTTCCGCCTGACTGATAAAAGGAATAGCGCCGACGAGCGTTATGGATAGTATAACTATCGTAGCGATTCTCTTGAACGTCATTTGTCACTCCTTCATTTTGACTTCATCCGCTCTTTCCAGTCGATGTTGCCCATCTTATGATGTTTCTTCGTCGCCCCAATCGATTCTCCGAAAAAAATCGCAAGACCGGTCCCGACGGCGAATGCCATTTGAAATCCGAAAATGTTAAGTGCAGGCGTGACAATCCATCCGCCACCAACGCCGAAGAATCCACCAAGTACGCCTACACAAAAGCCGATCAATACCAACAGCAGAGCGTTGAACTCGATTCCGGCAACGGGTAAGTAGATATTGAAGATATCCATTTCCTGGCTCGCTCCCAGTCGAACTATTTGATCGATGCCCTGTTTCTCTCTTTTCGCGCATCCGCGACAAGTGTGGCGATGATTATCACCGACATGGACATTGCTGTTCCCATTAGTACTACGCCGGCGTATGTCTGGAAGACCTGGTTCTGCGTGATCTTGTACACCTGTTCGATGGCAACTGAAAAACCTGCGAGGATGATCATTACGGAAAAAAGAAGTCTGATCCCGTAGCCCTTTACATATTTCACCGCGGTTGAACCTACCTGGGCGCCGATAGAGGCGCCGATAAGCATAATGACTGCGGCAACTATTTCAACCCGACCCTTGAGAGCGTATGTGAGGCAGCCGTAGGCGCCGCTGAACAGCACGGTCACGAGGCTCGTCCCGACCGCAACAGCAGTCGGCAGACCGATTAGATAAACGAGTGCGGGCATGATAATGAAACCGCCTCCAACCCCCAGAAACCCCGACATGAACCCTGTGAAAAGGAAAATGAGGAGGATCATCCAGATCGATACTCCTTCGATACCCGATGCCGGGAAAGAAATCATGGGTGGTATCGATATTCTATGGAGCCGCTCTGACAATTTCGGTCGTTGTTTCGCCTCCTCACCCGCACCATTCCGTGAGTCGGTTGCGGAGACCTTCTGCCGGGAGTCGAAATAATCGTGTAGCATATAGCTGCCGAGTCCCCAAAGCAGAAACATGTAACACCATCTTACCACCAATCCTACATCACCCGCCTTCTCAAGTGCGATTATCAGGTCGCTGCCGAGCTCCAATCCAACGATGGACGTTGCAATGGAAATGAGACCGAGTTTCCAGTCAATGTTCCCCATCTTTTGATGCTTCTTTACCGCCCCGATCGTCTGGCCGAATATATTGGATAGATCGGTCCCGATCGCGAATGCCATATGAAAGCCAAAAATGTTCAGCGCCGGAGTGACTATCCAGCCGCCTCCAACTCCGAAGAACCCGCCGAGAACGCCGACGCAGAAGCCTATAGATATCAGCAATATTGCGTTAAACTCGATTCCGGCGACTGGAAGGTAGATATTGAAAACATTCATTTCGATGAGGATCCGGTCACTAGGTAAGCATTCATATCATTCTGCCTTCACGCGATTCTTACGCTCTTCAATCACGAGCCTTCCTATGATCATCACACTCATGGCCAGTGCCGTGCCCATGAGTGTGATCCCGGCAAGAGTCTGAAATAGCGGCTTGCCGCTGGTTTTGTAGAATTGCTCTGTCAGGACCGAGAATCCTGCAAGAATAACCATTATTGCAAAGAGGAGTCTGATGCCGTACCCCTTTATATATTTCACCGCTGTGGCTCCTATCTGCGCGCCGACCGATGCCCCGATGAGCATGATAAAAGCGGCCAAAACCTCGACGCGTCCCTTCAGTGCATACGTGAAGCAGCCATAGGCGGCCGTGAAGAGGACGGTGACGAGACTTGTTCCAACGGCTATGGTTGTGGGAAGCCCGATCAAGTACACGAGTACCGGCAGTATTATGAACCCGCCGCCGACACCCATGAAACCGGAAAGGAACCCCGTGACCAAAAACACTATGAGGATAACCCAGAGAGAAACTCCTTCCACACCGGATGCCGGAAAGGAAATCATCGGAGGAATGTTTATTCTGTGGAGCTTGTCGGATATCGTCATAACGCGGGCTGTCCCGGATCGTGCTCCGTTAGCAGCTTCATCTTCCGCGAGCTTTACCAATCTCGGATGAATCACGAAATAATCGTACATCATATATACACCTAAAACCGAGAGAAGGAAGATATAGCACCACCTCACGATCACACCGACATCACCGGCCTTTTCCATCGCAATGATTACCCGTGAGCCGATCTCCACGCCAAAGACTGAAGTGACGATTGAGACAAGTCCCAGCTTCCAGTCGATGTTTCCCATACGGTGGTGTTTCCTGACTGCTCCGATCGACTGGCCGAAAATATTCGCGAGCGGAGTCCCGATCGCGAAGGCCATGTGGAATCCGAATATATTGAGGGCGGGTGTTATCATCCAACCGCCGCCGACTCCGAAGAAGCCGCCTAACACTCCGACACAGAAACCTATCAGTACCAGGAGTACGGCACTGAATTCGATTCCCGCAACCGGCAAATGTATGTTGATGATGTTCATTTCACCGCCCGGAAGCGAAGTATTCCTTCCGTCGACATCTTGAGAATTCCGCCCACGATATTATGTCTCAGGAGAATATGTTGAGAACCAAATCACGGATTTGTTCCGGAGACTCGGACAGGAATATCCCGGTGCTCCGGATGTTTTTGCCAACAAGACAATCGAATGCGTTCCGGGTCATTGCGATCGAGATACCTCGTCCAAGGAAATCGAAGGCCGGTTCATGCCCTATCGTATCGAAAAGCCGTTCAACCGATGTCGAGGTGGAAAATATGAAGACTTCTGCTCCTTCCTGTATTATCTCTTCCGCTGGATCGCGTACCGGTTCCGGCGCGACCGCCGTGAATACCGACCGCGAAGGAGCCAGGGGAGACTCTCTGAGTAGAAAATCGTTTCGTTCAAAGCCGCCGGCGGTCGAAGTCCCATCGACATGATCGATCGCTCCAGCTTGGGAAATGTTCTCTACAGCTGTATTGGAATTTGCGGGAATGACGATGGCCTCGCCGCCTAGATCACTGACGATTGCCCGCAGACTGTCGAGCGCATCCCTCTCCGCCGATATGACAGTCCTCTTGCCGAACAACGGCCTGGTTTCGAACCAGGACAAACGATCGCGCATCGATACTGTCTGGCTTATGATTATGATCGCAGGTGCGTGGAAGCCTTTTGCCTCGAATTTTCCCGCGATGGAATCGAGTCGGCCGGTAATGGTGCGCTGTTTCGGCAGCGTCCCGTTCTCAATGACCGCCGACGGCATCGACGGATCCATTCCGTATTTCATCAGCTCGTTGCAGATGCTTTGGATGCGCGAGGCTCCCATGTATATGATCAGAGTCGAGTTCTTCAGTGCCGCCAGTTTCTCCCACTCCACCTGGGTCCCCTTCTTGTCCGGAGACTCGTGGGCAGTTATCAGAACGCACTGAGTTATCATCCCGCGATGCGTGACCGGGATGCCGCTGTAGACAGGTGCAGAGAGACCGGACGTAATCCCCGGGATTATTTCATAGTCGATGCCGGCGTCTTTGAGCGCGATAGCCTCCTCTGAGCCTCTTCCGAATACGAACGGGTTCCCCCCCTTTAAGCGAACGACTGTCAGTCCCAGTTCCGCTTTACGTGTCATTATCTCGGATATCTGTTCCTGTTCGATCGGGTGGTACCCGCTTTCCTTGCCGACGAAAATCCTTTCACAATCCGCTTTGCAGTATGACAACAGATCGTCGTTAATCAGCCTGTCGTAAACCACCACGTCGGCCAGCTTGAGCTTTTCGAGTCCCTTTATCGTCAGTAGGCCCGGATCGCCCGGTCCGGCGCCCACCAGGTATACCTTGCCGTTTCTGGGTCGCGAGTTCATAGGTTCCTTAGCACATTGATAACCAAAAATGATGTGGTCCCCACAAAGATGACCGAAAAGAAGACTATCAGGAGGCTAGCTCTTGAATCCATCTGTTTCGAAACGGCATTTTCGCGCGCCAGGACACCGTCGATCAGTTGGAGCGATCTCTGCCCGATATTCTTGAATTCGGTGTCGTACTGGGCGGATTTGGCTTCCGTCAATCTTCCTGATTTAATGTCTTCAAAAAATTCTCTGTATGTGTCCGACATTGCAGAGTTGCTGGACTTAAGTTCATTAAGCTCGTCTTCGCTCAACGCTTTCAATCCTGTCAGCTCACCGAGGCTCTGATAAAAATCTTCCTTTGCTTTTTGCCACCGATGAAATCTGTCGGCGGAATAACCCCGGATTAGGAGATTCTTTTCCTCTCTCCTTAGCTGTAGCTCGGCTTCCTTAAAGAGGTGGACCGTCTCCGCTGTCCTGTCGGTATTCTCAATTTGTCTGGTTATTTCCCAGCCGAGAGCACCACTGCAGAGGATCAGAACGATGATTATCGAAAATGATACGACGATTTTTCTCTTCAGAGAACGTGGAGGAGTTTGCATTTCGGCTCTTTAACTGTCCGGCTTTTCTTCCGCATCGAGGAGCAATTCATCCAGATACTCGCGGGACTTCCTTTGTCCCTTCGTTCTCAGCATGGTATCCCAATCGGTAGAGAGGAATTTTCCGTATGCCTTGTCTTTCATGTCGCGAGATCTTCCGTTTGAGAGGACCAGTTTTCTGAATTCGCCGGCCAATTCGGCCACAACGGCCGTTGAAGGCGGCAAGACTTCGGCAAGTTTTCTCCTCATCTCTTTCGCGAAAAAAGGCGCCTTCCCCTGAGAAGATACGGAGATGACAAGATCCCCTCGCTTGAGGTTCGCCGGCAAAATGAAGTCGCACCACGATGGACCGTCCGCAACGTTCAGAAGTATCCCAATTCGCCTGCAGTCATGGGACACAAGACGATTGATCTCCGGGTTGTCCGTCGCACAGAAGACTACCTTCTGTCCCTTCAAAAATCTCGAGGAGTATGGCCTGGCAATCACTGAGATCTTGGCGTTCTTCGACAGCTTGGCTAGCCCCGCGCACAATTTCGGAGAGACAACGGTTATCGTGGCATTGGATTCGACAAGCGAGCGGACCTTCATCAGGGCAACTCTGCCTCCACCGACAACGAGGCAGGGGAGTCTCCGAAGGTCTAAGAGTACCGGGAAGTAGGTATATGTGTCGGTCTTTTTCACGCAAACGGTTCCGTTTCATAATGACCATCGGATCGAAATCAAACAAAGAAGAGAGTCGGTTCTGTATTCCTCGTGTTGACGGCCCTTTTGCGGCGGCCTGCCTACATCATCGTGCGCCTCGTACCGGTAAACGGACTGTTTGCGCGAAGATATCTCGCGTCCTGATTTTTTTTCGTCATCGGTTCATATTGCCAATGGCTGACAGGATGACTAACTTCACAATAGAAGTCCGATCGCTGACGGATCGGCTGGTTCTACTGAAACCGATATGGACTTGTATGGAACCATGATTGCACTCGTTCCCAGGTGAGAAAGGCGAGTCCCATCCTCTGGAATAAAATGATGCCGAGGCACAATGAATACACTCTCTTCAGTATTATCGCTTACAATTCTTTCCTTCCTTTTGATAACCACCTCCCGGCTTGATGCCGGTGTAAGATACAGTCAGCGTGGCGCTACAGTTGTGTCCGGTGCCGTGCGAATCGAGTTTCTGACACCCACACTTGTCAGGATGGAATATTCATCGCTCTCGAAATTCACAGACGACCCCACGGTTGTGGTTGTAAAAAGGCATTGGAAGAATGTCCACATCAACGCCGTGCAAAAGAACGGCTGGCTTGTTGTCTCTTCGGATGATCTCACGGTCCGTTACCTGATCGGATCGGGACGGTTTAGCGAAAGCAATCTGAAAGTGTCGTGGAACTACGGAGGTTCCTCCGGGGCATGGGCGCAGGGCGACCAGGACAGCTTGAATCTTGGCGGCACGACGTCTCTTGACGGAGTCGACGGAAACCACTTGCCCCCGCCGCACAAAGGGATTCTCAGTCGAAGCGGCTACTTCCGTCTCAACGACAGTAAGAGTCCGATGATAAATCCACAAACGAGATGGCTTGCCGGGCGTCCAGATCCCCGCGAGCAGGATTGGTACTTCCTCGCTTATGGTCGCGACTATTCTCACGGTCTGAAGGAGTTCTCCGAGTTGTGCGGGAAGATACCTATGATCCCCCGTTATTGCTTCGGGATTTGGATAACGGATTTGAATTACCAATATGTGAAGCACTCGGACCTGGTCACAAAATATCATTACACTTCGAAAAACCTGATGGATGAGATAAACCGTTTCAGGAGTGAAGGACTGCCACTCGATGTATTGGTCATGGATTTCGGCTGGCACAAATTCGGATGGCAGGGAGGATATGACTGGAGCCCAATTTTCAAAAATCCTGAGAAGTTTCTGAAAATCGTTCATAGAGAAGGTATCCATGTCGCAGTAAACGACCATCCCAAAACACTTGGCGAATCGGCTATTTCAGATCATGATTCTCATGCAGATGAACTGAGGAGGCTCCTGTCCGTTGCGCCCGAGAGTGAACCGGCTTTCGTGATGAAGTTGTCAGCTGACTGGAGGTTCATGGCGGATACGGCAGGGATCGGGATGCAAGAATCATGGGAGTCACTGAATTATAATGACAAAGGGTGGAGGACTATCGAGGCAGGAAAACCCTGGGAGGAACAGGGATATCCTCACTTTCATGATGTCGGCTGGTACAGAAAATGGGTTGATGTACCAGAAGTAGCTCCGAAGCAATTGTACCTGGTCTTCGGCGGTGTCACGAACCAGTATGCTCTTTTCGTCAACGGCAAAGAGGTGGCGCAGCGAGTCTCCGGCGGAGAGAAATCGTATGTCAACATCAGCAACTTCGCGCAGAGAGGCAGAAGGAACTTAATTGCTCTTCAGGTAAACGATTGGGGAAATTGGGGAGGTATCACAAACCCTGCTGTCGAGATCAGCAACCGGATACCTTCCGGAATGATCCAGTTCAACATGGCCGATAAGGATCAGGCCGAGCTCTTCATGAATGTCCTGCACGCTCCGCTCATGAAAGAGGGAATTGATTTCTGGTGGATAGACGGTGCCGGCTCGGCCCCATTAAAGGGACTTAGCGGCCAGCTATGGACAAATAGGGTATACTATGATTTTACTCGAAGCTTTACAGGGAAGCGTGCCCTGATCTTGAGCAGATATGGTGGCTGGGGGAATGAAAGATATCCTATCCTCTTTACCGGCGACACGTTCTCGGACTGGCCTATGCTCGCCTTTGAAGTCGGATTCACCGCGCGCGGTGGGAATGCCCTGACTCCATACATATCGAACGACGTCGGCGGATTCCATGGTGCGAAGCTCAGCACGAAATTGTATTGCAGGTGGCTTGAGTTCGGAGCGTTCAGCCCTATCCTCAGGCTCCATAGTTCATATGAAAACCCTGCGAGCGGTAATATGAGGATGCCGTGGGTCTACGGCGATACCGGAGTAGCCGTCGCCCGGAAATATTTTAACCTCCGTGAGGAACTCATACCGTACATCTACACATATTCAAGACTGGCGTACGACGATGCCTTGCCGATTCTCCGCCCGCTTTATCTCGAGTATCCCGATCTCCCTCAGGCTTACTCGTTTCCCGATGAATATTTCTTCGGGAGCGAAATGCTTGTCTCACCCGTAGTCGACTCCGGCGACAGTGCCGCTACGTTTCTCCCTCCTGGTAATTGGGTCGATTATTTCACGGGGAAGATATATGAGGGAAAACGGATAATAAGATCAAAATATCCGGTCGATGTATTACCCCTGTTCGTAAAAGAAGGCTCAATCATTCCTTTCCAGGACCGGATGACTTATGCCAACCAGAGGCCGCTGGATACCCTTTTGCTCAAAGTGTACGGACCAGACTCCGGTTCCTTTAACCTTTATGAGGATGATGGATCTTCTCTCGGCTACACGAAAGGGCAGTATTCATGGTGCCCGATGACATTTCGCGTGTCAGAAGATGGCACACATATTTTATCGGTCGGCCCGACTACGGGAAAGTTCAAAGGTCAGGTGAGCCGCATGACCTACAAAATCGAGATTCACGGATTGGCTAAGCCGGACATTGTCTATCTGAAAACTCGTTTGGATGGTCACACCGGCGAACGCCATATCAGGTGGACGTGGGACAATGCCACTTCAACTGTGATCGTTATGGTGCCGCCGGAAAATATTCGCAGTAAGATCGAATTGAAAATCAAGTAGCCGATTCCGGAAAGGCGCGGCTCTATGCATTATGACTCTCCCTGAATTGGGCGACCCGGCTTGAAACTCGGGGCATCTGAGACCATTCCATTTTCCAGGGATGTTGCCGTTTACGAAACATCTGGATTTGCATCCCCGGATAGGCAGCTTCCCGTTCTTCCGGCGGAAAGTTATGCTGCTAAACGACCCCCATCGCATCGCCCGGAATGGAACTATTATGCTTTGCCATCGAAGATGCTCGTTGATTACTTAATCCTACATTCCTTCCATGTCCGGTCTGATTCTGCCGCCTGTGTGGCAATCGTAAGTTGGTGGTCCCATATTAGCAGGTCATCGTGTCGTCCAGCATGGGTTGGAGGAGATTATGTACTGGTACAGTCGGTTCACAGACCAGGCGTAGACCGAACAGAAGCCGACTATTTAGCAAGCATGACGCGGCCGAAAAGTCTAGCCACAAAGAGCACGAAGATTTTTCACGAAGGACACGAAGGGCTCTATTCATTTATCGCTCTTTCTTTGTGCTCTTTGCGCCATTTCTTCGTGATCTTTGTGGTTAAATAGTTTTGCAGCAGGTTTTCGGCCACGTCCCCAGTACGGGCCAATTAAAGACCGGGAATAGACCGGGTGCAGCCAAATTAAGTCAATCTTCTGTCAGGCTCTGCTTTGTGCGGGCGAACGGCCATCCCGCCGAAACTATCCCTGGCTGGCAAAAAGAATCGGCGACGATCCACGATACTCCTGCGATTGCGAACGTCTCGACCAGTTCCCGCCAGTTGGATGCATTCCCCGGACGGGCGAAGGATGGCCAGGCCCACACATGCAACCCAAACAGTACTGTCATCGCAGTCAGCAGGCGCATGGAAAGAAGAGCCGTGCGGCCCACAAACATTCCTGTAGCGGCGAGAGCGAAAGCAATCGTGGTCGCTACAGCCCAGAACATCCGTCCGGGAGGTATCCACTTAGGAACCAGCTCCGCCGTATACTTCAGGTAAAAGAGCTGGTACAGCGCGAATGAAAAGACGCAAATCGAGAAGGAGACGTATGCGGCGCCTGCTACCTTCCAAGCACTATCACGATTCCCTTCGATTGAGGATGTCAAAATAAATACTCCCCCGAACTAGTGAGGCTGATGCCAGACCAGTGTTATGATCCCGTAACCCATCGCTCCCAGCCCGAAGAAATGTCGACCAGGTTGGAGTTTCATCTTATGTCCTTTCAAAATGGTAATTGAAAGATTCGTCCTGCTCTACGAAATGTTTTCCCAAAATGGTCAAGATGAAGACCAGATACTAATCGTTTCTGAATGCAGTATGTAACCGCGTGTAATAATCAAACGCGGGCGGCGTCCCGGGACAAAAATCTCCAGGGTCTCGAACGGTCGAAGAGGGAATCAACCCTATTTCTTATCTCTGCGTTCTGAGAAACTTTTTTGGGGACCTTGAGGTTTGAAGTACAGATGCAAGTGACGCAGAGTCCTTCATACTGTAGGTCCACTTGGTGGTTCTTGGTGGGTCTGGCGGTCAAGTAAAGACTTCGGATGTACACGAGGTCAGAGGCGACGACTGCCATCGAGTTGATTTTAGGAATGATTCTTTGTAAAGTACCATTTGATCCAAGACGGAAAGGGGAGAGACATGAAGAGATTGACTATCTTTCTGGCGCTCGCTTTCGCGGTTTTGCCGGGCGGGTGCTCAATTTTCGGCATCAGGGGGAACGAACCTGTCATGCCGGTTGCAATTGAAAAGGCTGATCTTCCGCCGGCACCGGCGGGTGCTCCAAATGGGAGCTTATTCCTCAAAACCAGACTGCTGATAACGAAGCGGGGAGCGGTCAAGCGGGTGCAATTGATTAACTCAAGCGGAAACCCGGCTTGGGATTCGGCAGCTGCCGCTGCGATCACACATTGGAAATACTCGCCTGGCCTGGAGAACGGCAAACCCATCGAAATGTCTGTTATCCAGGTCATGCATGTCATCTCGACTCCTCCTCGCCTTGTCCATCTTATGCAGATGTGGTTCTCATCGGAGTCCGAGGCTGATTCTGTTCTCGCGATGTTGAGGAGCGGATCCAGCTTTGATTCGCTCGTGAAAATCCACTCCATTCCAAATTCGGTCTTGCGTAGCGGCGACATGGGATTGGTTAACATTCATCTCTTTCCGCGCAACGTCCGGCGCCAACTCGTCAATCTGAAACCCCGAAGATTTACTTCTGTATTGCCGATCGGTCCATACTACGTAATCTTCAAAAGGGTGACGTAGGACAACTTCCTTCAATGGTAATTTAAGAGGAGGAAGGACGATCATGGTATGCTGACGGAATATATCAAAACAAGTCTGCTTAGACTCGACAATGAAAAGAAGTTCTATCCCGTCGGATTAGTCCGGCCTGCGATCGCGATTGTTATGTGCATTGCCGTAATTCTATACTTACGGCTCGAGTTTAGTTACGACACTCTCAATAGAAAGGAAGACAGGATATTCCGGGTGGTTATCGAAGGTAATCGAGACGGGAAGTTAGCTCAGACCGAGTTGACGCCGGCGACACTCGGACCGTATCTTGAACACCGGATCCCGCAGATTGAGCGCGTCGCGAGGTTGTACGCACCAGCCATCCTCACCTCGATGGGAAGGCCGACTCTGAAATATGGAAAGAAGGTTCTGCGGGCGGGTGGCTTTATGTTTGTCGACTCTACCTTTCTTGACATGTTTTCGCTCGAGATGATAAGTGGGGATCCGGAAAATTCTCTCGAACCACCATTCTCGGTTGTCCTGACAAAGAGCGCAGCAGGGAAACTCTTCGGGGGCGAAGATCCGCTCGGCAAGACTCTCTTTTATGACAACGGGCTCCGCTTTACCGTAAGAGGCGTCGCGGAAGACCCGAGTGTCTATTCGACCATCGGTTTCGACTTTCTTGGCTCGATGAACTCTCTGCCCGATGTTACCGCTGATTCCGGTGTGATGAAGAACTGGGATAGGTTTAATTTCTACACATTCGTTCTTTTAAGGACGAACGCGAACCTGAAAGAGACTGTGGAGCTGATTCGGGACAGCCTTTCGGAATTCTGGGATCCCGGCGTCCGCGAGATGGCGGGTAGCCCCAGAATAGGTCTCGAGCCTTTCAGAGATCATCATTGAAATGGGTGCGGATTCTCACTTGCCTTTGAATGAAGTCCCGCTGGTCTGTATTGTTCCATTGACCTACTTGATCCTCTAATCGACCGGGATGTCATTCGACTGTAATCGTTTGTCTTAGCCTGATATCTCTTGACGACGATCCTATCTGCAACTCGTACTTTCCCGGTTCCACCATTACCTTCTTCTCCTTAACGCTGTAGGTCGCAAGCGCCATTACCGGAAGTGAAATGTCCACTGTCCTCGATTCGTCCTCGTCTATCGAGACGCGGTCGAAGCCTTTGAGAGATTTGATAGCGTGGAATCTTTTCACGTCGAGATGTTCAACATAGAGCTGGACCACTTCGTCTCCGCCCATCCTGCCGGTATTTTTGACATCGACAGAAATATTCACCGTATCTTCGGGAGACGCTGTTGTCCTGCTCACTTTCATGTCCGAGTAGGCAAAAGTCGTGTAGCTTAAGCCGTAGCCGAAGGGATAGAGCGGAGTTCCCTTGAAGTAGCGGTACGTTCTTCCTCTCATGCTGTAATCGGTGAATGGAGGAAGCTGTTTTACAGATTTATAAAAGGTAACGGGAAGTCTCCCGGCAGGATCGTAATTACCGAAAATCACGTCTGCAACGGCATTCCCGCCCTCTTCGCCGGGATACCACGCATCTATGATCGCGGGGATGTTCTTCTTCGCCCAGTTTATGCCGAGCGAGCTCCCTCCTACGAGCACGAGGACGATAGGCTTGCCGGTCTTGTCGATTGCCTTGAGCATCGCCTCTTCTTCCGCGGGGAGTCTCAACCAGGTGCGGTCGCCGCCTCTGAATCCGGGAAGATTGATCCTTGGATCCTCTTCGCTCTCGAGCTGCGGCGAAATTCCGGCTACTGCAATAACCACATCTGATTTCCTTGCTGCATCGATCGCGTCCCTGAGTAATCTCTTTTCACTCAGTTCCGGTATTTTCCTGTGCCAAACTAATCCCAGGTAGGGGCTCATTCCACTGTCGGCAAATTCGACCTTCAGGTGGTATTCATTTCCCTTCACCAGGTGGACGGTCTTTACTTCGAAGCCCATTCCTTTGGTCCAGTCCCACCGATTCATCAGCAGCTTTCCGTTGAAGTATAATCTTCCTTTCTGAGGACAGAAGATTCCGAGCTCGTAATCTCCGGTAGATGGAGGGGTCAGGGTAGCTGTCCACTTCATCGAAAAATCCGTGGCGGGCACGCCTTTCCCGGGGGAACTGGATCCCCAAAACTGGTTCGCAAGAGTATCTACTCTCGTAAGAACAGGCGTCCCCTCCAGATTCGAGTTGTCAAAATATTCGGCATACAATCCATGTCCCCCGAGCCCGTGTCCCGGGCTGAGATACTGTGTCTCTATCGGACTCGCCCGCATGATTTTCTCCTCAAGCAAATTGTATCCTGCCGAAAACCGAACTCTCACTTCGGGTCCGAGTGCGTTCTTTATGCCCTGATAAATCGTGACGGGATTGGATGGTGTACCATTATAGTCGCCGAGCAGTACGTCTATGTCCTGGGCATAAAGGCCGATCACGGCAACTGACTTCAGATTTCTTTTCAGAGGTAGCGTGTTATCGGCGTTCTTCAGCAGAACGATGCTCTCGTCCGCCACCCTTCTTGCCAGCTCCATGTGGGCCGGTGTGTTGTTGTCTGCTATCGTAATCTTCGAATACGGTACCGCGGACAGCGGGTCGAACATGCCGAGCTTGAATCTTGCCAGCATCAGCCTGGTAACGGCCGTATCGATGGTGGCAACCGAAATAAGTCCCTCTTTGACAGCCTTGTCAAGTGTAGAGAATTCAGTTCCGCATGACAGGTCACATCCCGCGTTAACTGCATCGGCGGATGCTGCGGCCATGCTCGGTGCGTAGTGGTGACCCAGAAATATGTCGCCGATCGCACCGCAGTCGGAGACGACATAACCCTTGAATCCCCACTTGTCTCTCAGAAGATATGTCATGAGAAACGTATCCGCGTTGCATGGCACCCCGTTGACGGCATTGTAAGCGCCCATGACGGAGAACGCATGTCCTTTCATGATCGCCGCCTTGAATGCAGGGAGATAAGTATCGTAGAGATCTCTCATGGAGACTGTCGCGTTGAACTTGTGTCTGAGCAGCTCGGGTCCGCTATACGCGTCGAAGTGCTTTGGAGTAGCCACCACCTTCAGATATTTCGAATTATTCCCTTGTAGCCCTGTTATGAATGCTACTGCCATCTTGGAAGTCAGGAACGGGTCTTCGCCATAAGTCTCCTGGCCGCGTCCCCACCGCGGGTCACGAAAGATATTTATATTGGGGGCCCAGAAAGTAAGGCCTCCGAAAATCTTGCCGTATTCGCCTTTGCCGATTTCATAGTTGTACTTTGCCCGGGCTTCCGTGGATATCACGCTCGCTTCTTCATGTATGAGTCTCGGGTTCCAGGTCGCGGCCATGCCGATCGCCTGCGGAAAAACTGTGGCAATTCCGTCGTAAGCTACACCGTGAAGGCACTCGCTCCACCAATTGTATGCGGGCACGCCGAGCGTCGGAATTGCAGGTGCGCCGTTCTGCATCTGGGATATCTTTTCTTTCAATGTCATCATGGATACGAGGTCGGCGGCGCGTTGCTGAAAGCTAAGACTGGTGTCGAGATACGCCGGCACGCTCTTCTCGGGAGATGCTGCGTGTTCCTGTGCCATGGCCATTGGCACGAGCGTCCCTGAGAAAACAATACCAAAGAGAAGGAGGCACGATAGTGTCTTCATGTTCATCATCCTCTCGTCAATTACATGCCTAGCTTGCCATCCGGTCCGAAAACTCCTGAACGGACGTCTGTCTCGGCAACTTAATGATGAAGTGCAGTATGTTGTGTGAATTATAGACAAATCGGGAGGCAAATCCAATTGTCTATGCGAGGGATCGCTGTTTGGGGAAGACCTTGATAGATGCGAATATGTTTGACCGGATGCCGTTCAAGCGAATGCCGGTGGTTCTCCATAATCGGCCATCCAGGGAAGCTGCCGGCTGTCAACGCCTGTCCCGTGGATTTTGCCCCAACTAATCGCGATGCGCATCAGGGGACCGGTTCTAGTCGATACCGTCCCTGAGATTTCATCCCATCAGGGACGGATATTCCAAACCTATATTAAGCCGGGTGAGGTCATCCACTGGCCGGTAGATGCGGTGAGCAAGAATGGCACGTTCATCCTCAATATCCCGGGCAAACCGGACGGGACTATAGATTCTGAAGAAAAAGCGATCGTAGAGTCGATAGGAAAATGGATGCAGACAAATGGGGAAGCTATCTATGCCACAAGACCATGGAAAACATTCGGAGAGGGACCCAATTCAGTCAAGCTGGGTTCATTTGCCGGTCCCAGCACCGCTTCTCTTGACGCTAAGGACATCAGGTTCACACGGAATAAACGTGGTGATGTCGTCTATGCCATATTCCTCGGCTGGCCGATGGGAAAGAAATTTCATATCAAGAGTCTCGGCACTGCTTCGCAGTTCAATCCCGGCAAGGTGGCACATGTCGAGCTTCCCGGCTGCGTTGACAAGTTGGAATGGAACCAGTTGGCCGAATCGCTGACCGTTGAGAAACCCCTGGTCAAGCCGTGCGACTTCGCTTACGCCCTGAAAGCCCGGCTTTCGTGATGCGCTGCTCTGACCGGGATTGGTAGCATCTTCTCCGGCGGGGCACGAATTTAAGATAGTATGCTCCGAAGTTAGAGGAACTTTATCTGAGGTGACTCGCGGCGAGTGAGAAAACTTCATTGAACTTTGCGTCCACCTCGCTCGCGATCGTCTCGTCCGTCGGGAAGGGATTGACGTGCGTGTAGGGAAATGGAAAATCCAGCACGTCGACCCGGGTCTCGATATTCCGGTACTCGCCTTTCAGAGTGTTCATGACTTCGGCCGGGGGCACTACGCTGTCTTTCTTCAATGCCACTGCGTAAAGCCGATCGTGCAATTTCTTAAAGAGTCCCTCCCGAAGCTCCTTGTTCTTCCGGTAGCTCAGCATGGCTTTGAATATTGTGCCGGATTGGTGAGCCTCGCTGAAATAATGCGCAATTCGCCTATCGAGCGAAAGCTCAGTATCCAGGCGTTCTGAGAAGTACGAATAAATCGCTATCGTTGCATCGCTGTCCAGGATGAATTTCGAATTCGGAGACATCCTGTCGAGCGTAGGCCCGCCGCAGAATAGAAAGAGCCTCGATTCGCCGAAGATGTCAGCGGGGTTTGCCATTATCAGGATCTCGCTAAGGAACGAGCCTATGGAGTAGCCGAAGAGATCCACCGTGGCGTCGGATGCAATGAGCGGGTTTGATCCGTTTCGAATCTCCGAAATTAGGTGGACGATATCGTTGAACGTCTGCAATCCCGACCAGAAAAATCGCTGCGGGATCGACTCGATCCTCGAACTGATCGCGGCGTTGGCATAACTCGAATTTGTGATCGAAGGGGATTTTTCCCTGCGCGTGTCGGAGACTCTTTTCATCTCCCGCGATTCGCCCCAGGCGGAGGGAGCGCGGTTCATATGAAATGCAATCGGAAAAAGAACGGCGGCCTTTCCCGTGAGCTCAACCAGGCGTTCGGCCCAGGGAAGATATTTGATCCAGCTTCGCTCGTTCAGCCCGTGGAAAATGAAGATTACACCCGGCGCAGGTTCGGACCTCCTCTTCCTGAACAGCGCATATGTGAAATCCTTGTTCTCCCTCACATCGACGTCTGCATGGCTTAAGGTTGCAGGGTAGTGTCGAAGCTGACTGCTGAGGGCTCCGTCCGTCTTTTCGTCGAATGTCGTTCCGTGCTCTTCGCAACCATAGGACTGTGCGCCGGGCAGAAGAGCCCAGTGTTTGGAATGAAACGGGCACATGTGAATATCGATGTCGCTGTACGACAGCCTGATGAGATCAGCTTCAGGCCTGTACGCTTCCCTGAGGGTGAAATATTTCTCCCGGTAATTCATCATTCGAGCACGATGGTACATGTTAAACCCATAACGGCAGAAAAAAAAGGGAAATAACGCCTGCCTCTCCGTTTCATGTCGCGGCGGTACAGTCCTCGATGCCGTCCCCCGGCAAGGAACCCGGACGGTAGACTTGGTGTTCGTATTTGAATATAGCCACTATCGGAGGTTGGAGTGAGCTCGCGAAGAAGGTTATTGCCCAAATCGAATAGTCCTTTCGGGGACCTCCCGTTCTTGATTCTACTTGCCCTTCTCGCTTCTTTTTCCAGGTGCGCCGGCCAGGTCCTTCCATTCAAACTATACACCACCAGGCAAGGTCTCCTTTCTAATGGAGTCACTACTCTCTTTCAGGATTCGTACGGCTACCTCTGGATAGGCACTACGGATGGCCTCAGTGTTTATAACGGCCAGTCTTTCAGGAATTACACGGTCGTGGATGGTCTCGCTTCAAGCTGGGTCAATTGTATTATCGAAGACAACAAAGTCAGGGGAAAGATCTGGGTTGGCACGCTTGGCGGGGGAGTAAGCAGCTTCTTTCGAGGAACATTTACTAATTTCGTCGTTGGCAGTAATGCATGGACGAACAGAGTTAACTCAATTTGCCAGGGCGAAGATGGAACAATCTACTGTGCGACAGACCGGGGCGTGTATGCGTTGGCGGACGGCAAATGTTTACGGCTTAGCACGAAACTTGCCGCTCGGGCGTTCGCTCAGATCGGATACCGTGGCGATAGTCTCTTTATTCTCGACGACAAAGGGAACCTAACCACTTACAATCTCTCAAGCGGGGCTGTCGCTTGTCTGACGGATCGGCGCATTAAGAAAACTGGGGTGAGCGCTTTTCTATTGGGAAGAAAACATCGTCTCTGGCTGGCATTATCGGATGGTACTATGCAGGATTACTACGAGGACAAGGCAATGCCTCACGCCACCGGGGAGCCGGCAAATTTCCTTTTGGAAGGGATTCGGGATGTGCTCTGGGTCGGCTGCACCGACGGGCTCTATGACATTGATGAACGTACCTTCGGCAAAGCACCGGCGATTCATTTTACAACCGCGAATGGACTTCCTGACGACAAAATCTGGTCGGGATTAGTCGACAGGGAAGGCGAACTTTGGCTTGGGGCCGGTTCCGCAGGACTTTGCAAACTGCAGGATGAAAACAGATTTGATTTCGAACAGTCCATTCCGAGCATAGCCATCGACAATTCCCAGGCTGCGGCGGACAACAGAGGACACATTTGGTCCATCGATTCATCAGGTGTACTTGAAATCTGGCGCTCCACATCCGGGATGGTGATGAGCAAATTGCACCGGTTTGATGAATTTAGAATATCGCATCCCGAGTATTCGCTCCGTCTCACCGGAGGATCGGCTCTATGGCTTTGCAGCGAGAGCGGCCTGATCCGGCAATACAAGATCATCGGGAAAGATTATGGCCCTTCGAAAGTGATCCTCGAAGCTGAATACAGGATTTCCAGCCCGCTATTGAACGGACAATTTCTTACCTTCTACATCGACCGGCAGAAGAGGATCTGGTGCAGCATCAACAAGGTAGGTGTGTTGGAGACAAATGCGAAGCAGCTTAGAGGAAAGCGCGTCGTGCATCTGATTCAAAAAGGGCTCCCGGACAATTCAGTCCGGGCGATGTTCGAGGACGATCGCGGAAATTTATGGTTCGGGGGATACATCGGTGGACTGTCTGAATTTCGTCACCCTTTCAAAAAAGACTCTTCGATCAGGGAATACAGCACGAGAGATGGATTGCCTGACAATGCTATCCGAGCGATCACCGAAGACAGTACCGGCAATCTCTGGATCGGAACGCGGTTCGGCGGGATAGCAATAATGAATGACGGTAGGTTCGTGAATATTTCTGCAAGGGATGGATTGATAAGCAATGGAGTATGGGCGATCGCACGGGACGAGAACGGCGGCATGCTTCTCGGTACGCAGCTCGGTCTTCAGAGCGTAGAGATATCTGGAAATGGAGGAAGGAAATTCCGCGACCTGGGTGACAGAGTCCCCGTTTACTCTCTCGGCATAAGCAGTTTGGGACTGCGGTGGACTTGCACGCCGGCAGGCACAAC
The DNA here is from genome assembly GCA_021845665.1 of Bacteroidota bacterium. Lineage (GTDB taxonomy): Bacteria > Bacteroidota > Ignavibacteria > Kryptoniales > JAKASW01 > JAKASW01. The sequence goes on from JAJZVO010000006.1 coordinate 88,906, forward strand.
GGTGATGAAGCTGAAACAGAGAGACGCTCCGAAGTCGGCTCCCTGGGTCCACATCACGAAATTCCTTGTCAATGGCGAGGCAAAAGGGCTCACGTACGATCCCGCTTTCCCCTATAGCGAGAACACAGTGACGTTTGATTTTAATGGCGTAAGTTTGCGGGAGGGGAAGGAGTTATCATACCGCTATATGCTCGGCGGCGTCGATAAGAACTGGCGTTACTCTCCCGGCTCGCACGCGGTGACGTATGTCTCGCTGAGGCCGGGCAGTTACCGATTTGAGGTGAAAGCCGTCGAGCCTTCGGGGCTCGAAAGCGTGAATGCCGCCTCAATTTCATTCACCATTGTCCCACCTTACTGGCAGCACTGGTGGTTTATCGCTCTAGTGACATTAGGATTGGTTTCACTGATTTACTCGGCAGCGAGGTACAGACTGGGAAGGGTGCTTGAAATCGAGCGGGTGCGTTCCAGGATCGCTTCGGATCTCCACGACGAAATCGGATCGGGCCTCACGAGAATCGCGATACTCGCGGACTCCGCATCGCAGGCGGCGAATTCCATGGCACGGGCAGGCGATGCGCCGGTCGATATGGAAAGATCCGCCCACCGTTCCATAGAAATGGCGAAGAAAATCGGCTCCAACGCGCGTGACCTGATCGACTCGATGAGCGACGTAGTCTGGTCGATCGATCCCAAATATGATTCGCTGGCTGACTTCCTTTTCTATTTCCGCATATACGCGAACGAACTCACCGAGGCGAAAGGGATTGTCCTCGAAATAAGCGCCGATGCGACCGAGAGACTTAGGATCGGGCCGCAAATAAAGAGGACACTCCAGCTGGTATCGAAGGAAGCGCTCTCGAACTCCGTGAAGTATTCGGGCTGCCGGAACATCAAATACCGGTTGAGTGTGGCAAACAAGCGTATATCGGTATCTCTCGAAGACGACGGCTGCGGCTTCGACTTGAATAGTGTCGAGCGCGGCCACGGCCTTAACAACATGGAAAAACACGCGCGTGAAATGCACGGCGAGATTTTGATTGACTCATTTCCCGGAAAGGGAACCAGGCTGGTCTTCTCGTTCCCCTTTTCCTGAATGAACTGCTCAAATGATTAGTTGTAATTCGTGGTTGAAACCGGCTAGATTTCCCGGCAAGGAATCAATTCGATGTCAGAACAAAAAAAGATCACTGCCGCGATCCTGGATGACGACAGGGAATACCGCGCTCTCCTTGCGGATTTTCTTGACTCGACAGAGGGCTTCAGGTGCGTCGGGACTTACAAGAACTGCGACGAAGCCCTAAAGAACATCGAGGCCGATTTACCTGACGTCCTCCTTCTCGACATCGAGATGCCCGTCAGGTCGGGCATCGAAGCGCTCAGGATTATCAAGTTTCACTATCCGACAGTAAAAGTCCTCATGCTTACCGTCTACAGCGATAACGAAAAGATATTTGAGTCCTTGCGGTGTGGAGCGGCCGGATACCTTTTGAAGAAAAGTCCCAAGGAAAAAGTGCTGGAGGCGATCCGCGACGCGTTTGAAGGAGGAGCGCCTTTCTCGGGCGAGGTGGCACAGAAGGTCCTCCGTTATTTTCAAAACCCGGCAGGACAGTCGCAATTCTCCGGACTCTCCGACAGGGAGAGACAGGTGCTCGAGGAACTCATCGAAGGTCACGGCACGAAGGCTATTGCCGATAGGCTGTTCGTCTCGACCCACACCGTGAGGTTTCATCTTCATAATATCTACGTCAAACTGCATGTCAACTCCAGGGCCGAGGCGATTGCAAAGGCCCTGAAGAACAGGATCGGCTGACTTCCCAATCGATCGGGGGGCGGTTCTCAAAAAGCGTAACGGTCCGGCCGGGCAACCAGACAACCTTTGTTATCCCCATCACATTTCTCCAAATCTAATCAATTGATTAGTTGCCGGTAGATTGTACCTCGGATATTTTTCGACCGACAGAGAGGAAATAAGTGATGCAATTCCCGAAACGGCAAAGACCGCTCTTGCTTTCGCTTGAGGTCGCAGTGTGGAGCGGCGATCTAATCCAGCAATCATGCCGGCTTATGCGAGGTGGCATATCGAATGGAAGAGGAGCGTAACTTGAGACAAGCAGTCCTTTTCGCCGCTGTTCTGCTTTCTGCGAACGCAGCGGCAGGTCAATCGCTCCAGCGGAACCTTTACATGACCAATGGAAGCGTGAACGCGATGGCGATATCGGGGAACACTCTTTATATCGGCGGCCTCTTCACTTATGTCGGACCACCGACCGGGTGTGGAGTCGCGCTTGATGCGACTACAGGACGCTACGACTCGACAATGCCTATTATCGATGGTATAGTCCAAACCTCGGTCCCGGATGGCTTTGGTGGATTGTATATCGGCGGAAACTTCAGCTCCGTCGGGGGAATACCCGAAGAAGATATCGCTCACATCGAAGCCGACCGGTCTGTCGATCCAAACTTCAATCCCGCTGCAAACGGAATTGTCATGGCACTCGTGCTCAGCGGTCACGTCCTGTATGCCGCAGGTTATTTCACAAGTATCGGCGATAGCAGCAGAAAATATGTCGCTGCGTTAAACCTGTCAAACGGGAGTGCCACTTCCTTTAATCCCAATCCGAACGGGATCGTTGCGGCAATTGTACCTTCCGGTTCTGTGGTCTACGTGGGCGGTCAGTTCTCAACTATCGGGGACAGCGCCAGGAATTGCATTGCAGCAGTGGATTCCTCTACGGGAGTTGCGACAAGCTGGAACCCGAAACCCAATTCATCCGTGACCGCGATAGCTGTTTCGGGTCCAGTTGTCTACATAGGCGGAGGTTTCACTAATGTCTCGGACAGCACGCGGTGGGGAATTGCAGCCGTCGACGCATCGACCGGGGTACCGACTGCGTGGAACGCCGGTTACGTCAACGGCCTCCCCGCGAGCGCGAACCTCATAGTTGTTTCAGGTTCGGTTGTGTATGCGTCGGGAGGTAACATAGGATGGCTGGGCGAGAACTTCGTCGCACTCGATGCGGCTACCGCTAATCCACTGACGTTCAATCCAAATCCCAACGGAAACGTGTCCGCGATTGCCGTATCGGGCTCCGCAATCTATGTCGGCGGAAATTTCACAAAGATTGGTGGCCAACCCAGAAATGAACTCGCCGCCTTAGATCCGGCTACCGGCAATGCCCTGGCATGGAATCCGAATCCACAGCCCAATACCTACGTCTGGACGATTTCATTTGATGGATCCAGTGTGTTTGCCGGAGGCAGCTTCTCCAGCGTCAATGGGGTTGGCAGAAACGATCTCGCCGCCCTGGATCTGAAGACGGGTGAAGCCACAAGCTGGGATCCGGAGCCGGGGAATGAAGTGCATGCCATGGCTCTGGCTGGATCCAGACTGTACATCAGCGGTTATTTCCGCTGGGTCGGCGACTCGACTCGGGACTATCTGGCTTCGATCGACACCGCGACCGGCCTTGCGACTTCATGGAATCCGAATGCAAATTACCAGGTCTATGCGCTCGAGGCATCCGGTTCCTCTGTATATGTCGGTGGGGCCTTCTCCGCAATTGGAGACTCCACCAGAAACAATATTGCAGCCATAGATACTTCCACAGGTCTGGCAACATCATGGAATCCGGGAGCTGACGGCTATGTATCGACGCTTGCTCTCTCCGGTCCCGACGTCTATGCCGGAGGAAACTTCTACCATGCCGGGGACTCGGCAAGGCAATATCTGGCCGCGATAGACACTTCAACCGGAAATGCTACCGGCTGGAATCCCAACCCGAACGGACAAGTGGATGTGATTGCTACATTTGGTCCTTCGGTCTACGTCGGTGGCGATTTTTCGGCTATCGGCGACTCCACGAGAAACCATATCGCGGCGCTGGAAGCTTCGACATCGGCCTCAACCGCCTGGAACCCTAATGCAGACGGAACCGTCGATGCAATCGCCATATCCGATTCCGTTCTTTACGCCGGCGGCATTTTTCAGAACATCGGCGGGCAGGCAAGGAATTCCATAGCTGCCTTGCTATTGAATGCCGGTACAGCGATTTCATGGAACCCCGATATCCAATCAGGCGGAGTATCGGTGATGACACCTTCGACCTCAAATGCAACGATCTATGTCGGGGGCTACTTCACGTCGGTAGAGGGATCTCTCAGGAACGATCTGGTCGGTATTGCCGACAGCGAGACTATTCCAACCGGTATCAAGATCGAGCGGCACACCGTTCCGGCATCGTTCGCCCTGTTTCAGAACTATCCTAATCCATTCAACCCGACGACGAATATCGAATTTCAAATTGCGGATGCCGGATTCGTGACACTCAAAGTATATGATGTGCTTGGAAGAAGAGTTGCCACTCTTGTGGACGAGGTGGAACAGCCGGGAAGTCATGAGGTGCAGTTTGACGGAAGCCACCTTGCAAGCGGGGTATACTTCTACAGGATCGAGGAGATCGGAATAAATGGAGACCGGCTCATCTCGGTAAGGAAGATGGTCGAGCTCAAGTGATGCGAACCCGATCGAGAATGCTTATGAATTGTCATTCACGCAACACACTCAAAACCAATTAAGGAGAATAAAATGCTAAGAAGGATGTTCGTCCTTTGCCTGGGCCTCTTGTCACTCTCATTCTTTGCCCCTGTGGCTCGAGCCCAGTTTGCCGACCAGATGAATTACCTAGGGCCACACATCGGACTAAGCGGCGTAGGAAGCGCGCTGACGCTCGGGATCGATTACGAACGTGGCATCACGAATGTCGGACAGGTTGGGCCTGGGATCATCGGCGTTGGCGGCCTGTTCGACTATTTCTCTTATGGCGATAACCCCGGCGGTTATGGCGGCACTTGGACTTACATAGACATCGGTGTAACCGGTATGTATCATTTTGTCCTTACCGATAAAAAGTGGGACCCGTTCCTGGGGATTTATCTCGGCGATGAAATATCGTCCTGGTCGTGGGGATCGTCAGCCAAAGCGTACTACGCCTCAATCGGTATTCCCGCTCCATCGGAGACGAGCGGCGGGATTACTCTTGGAGGCTGTGCTGGTGTACGCTATTTCTTCAACAACACCTGGGCGGCTGAGGCCCGCGTCGGATTCGGCTTTTACGTCCTCGCCCTCGGAGTTGATTACAGCTTCTGATGTAGAAACTGTATTGGCCCGTGGGTGTGGTCCATAATTTTCGCTCGAGAGACGAGTGCTGTTCATCATGAATCAAAATGCAACGGAGGCATGACAAATGTCCAAGACTTTCAAAAATGTATCATTGTTTCTGATCCTAGGCATCTTGGTAGCTGGCTGCTCGAAATCGGGCAGCTCCGGCAGTACGGTAGGACCAGGATCATCTGCACCCCAACTGAAGACACCTCAATTCAAAGGTCCCAGTTCCACTTCAGCGACTGCCGATACCAGTCAAGGCGCTCTAATGGCCACGACGACCGCGGCCGAGTTCAACGCGCTGTCTTCCGGTTTCATGGCATTCTATACCGGAAACAGTACGCATTCCGGAAACTCGTGGACCTGGACCTATACAGAAAATGGCCTTAAAGGTACATGGACCGCTTTGTCGTCGTCAACCGGCTACAACTGGAGCTTCGTGGAGAACGGTACGTCAGGCAGCGTCACTTATAACAATTGGACCGCTCTCAGCGGGACCGAAAGTTCTGATGGCAAGACTGGTAGCTGGACTTTCTATTATACAAACACAGACACGCCTGAAGCTGTGGCAAGCTGGACCACCGATGGCAGCGGCAACCTCACCGGTACTATCTTGGAATACAACGCTTCCGGAACTCAGACAGGCAAATGGATATTTACTGACAATTCCGACAACAGCGGCGAACTGAAAATATACATCGAGAATGTGCTGACATGGGACGTAAAATGGAGTTCAAACGGCTCAGGAACATGGGTGGAATACGACCCCAATACAGGTGCCACAGTAAACAGCGGAAGTTGGTCGTAAAGCTTGAAGAGGCCGCACTTCAACATACAGGCAGCTTTCTTGAAAGGAGAAATACAAAATGAATTACACTAGGTACCTGGTATATTTGCTATGCGTTGCGGGCATGGCAGTTATGTCCGCAGGATGTTTCGGCGGCTACAACGAGCTCGGACTCGCCCTTTTCTCTATGAAAGTGAAGGCGCTCGGCCCGGAGAATGCTCCATTACTGGGCGCTGTCGTCAGCTGCAGCAACGGCGAATCGGTCACAGTTGATTCAACAGGCATCGCTGCTCTGAGCTTTTCGGATGTCGGGCCGTATTACATCAGTGTGAGATACCAGGATAATCTTGTGGCGTCTTACAACGTGTCCATGCCTTCAGACGGCGGCAAGACTCTAACAGCTAACTATATTCCCGCTGCCGCGCCGGCCGGAAGCATCGCTGCCGAAGGCGGAAACTACTTCTCCATGATGGGTGCCAGACTTTACCCGCTCCTTTTCCAATATGCATTCAACGCGTACGGCTACAGCATTGACTTTGGCAAGTACAAGCCTGGTCAGTATACCGACTGGCAAATCAGCACAGATGGGAAGGATAGATTCCTTACAAGGAAGGCCTATCTGACTAAACTTCACAACGGCGAAGAGTGGTGGCAGGTGAGCTTCCAGACAAAATCAGACTCGATGCTCATGGAGGTCCTGTTCAACGACAAGCTTCAGTCGATAAGGAGAATGAGGGCAAGGTTCGGCAATGAATCCCCCAAAGAGGTGCCTGTTACAGAGGGCTGGTATACTTCTCCGATGCAGCTTACGCCTGAGTCCCTTGAAGGTGCGATCGTCAAAAAGAATGTCAGCGTGACGGTCCCCGCTGGAACTTTCACTTGCGACCAGCTTGAATTCGGTCTGATGCAGGGCTTCACGTTGAGGCTGTGGAGAACTCATGACGTCCCTGGCAAAGTGATCGAATATGAGATGGTCGGAAACAATCACAAAGAGATCTATTCAGCAGAGATGACAGCATACGGGGAGGGAGCTAAGACCCAGCTCGGATCGTACTAGTTTGCCAAAATTGGGCCGTGCCCCCGGCATTGCGTGAAATCCCACAGCAACCGCCGGGGGTACGGTACTTATAGATGTCTTGATTGTGTCTGAGCGAAGGACATTCATCGACTACTCTGTCCGTCAAAAGCGCCTGCCTGTAATTTCTCCGAGGCAAACCTGTATGTGTTGACTCTGTGGCCACGGATTTATAGATTTCAACAATTCGATCCGAATAAGGATCGCCCGTTCCAAAGCACGATCTCCTTTTAGTGCACGTTCCCCACCAGCGATATGTCCCAAATCACGTTTGACTGACGAAAACGGAATTGCTTCCGTGCGTTCAAAATGTCCAAGTCAAAGACGGAGGATGTGATGTTTGAGCTTAGCCATGTTCACCCCATGCTCGTTCACTTTCCAATAGCGCTTCTGATACTTGGTTTCCTATCCGAGATAGTCGCGCTCGCATTCAAGAAAACATTCTTTGCTGATGCGGCGTTTCTTCTCCTTATTACGGGCGCTTTAGGAGCCGTTGCGGCTGTCCTTTCCGGTTTATACGCCGCACGTGGATTGGAGGAAGCAGGAACGCTCAAGCAGGCAGTGGATATGCATGAAGGCGCTGCCGAGCTTGCCATGTGGCTGGCTGTTCTCGCTGCAATTTTCAGAACCGCACTTGTCTTGACCAGGAAGTACACGGGTTCTCTGCGATATCTGTCCGCGGTGATTTTCCTCGTCGCCGTTCTCGCAGTTGCAAGAGCGGGCTACTATGGGGGAGAACTTGTGTTCAAACATGCGGCAGGGGTCACGTTTCAATTAGGCTAACGATTGCCGTCAACCGGCGTCGCAATAGATAACATCAAACTAAAGCCAGAGAGGTTCATATGAAAAGGTATTTATTGACCGCATTGACGCTCATACTGTCAGCAACTTTGGCTGCCGCCTGGTCGTCAAAGAATGCCGACAAGCAGAAAGTTGTTGATGACCTTAAAGCCGCGTTTACCGGTGAAACGACCGCCAGCGCGAAATATGCAGCCTATGCAGAAAAAGCAAGATCAGAGAACTTGCCTAAGATCGCCCTTCTATTCGAGGCTGCTTCCAAAGCCGAAAGCATTCACGCGGGAAATCACAAGGCGGCACTCGAGCAGCTTGGAGAAAGCGCACCCGATGTCACGCCTAAGTATGATGTGAAATCAACTAAGGAAAATCTTAAGGATGCCATTGCAGGTGAGACCTATGAGTCGACCACCATGTACCCCGACTTTTTGAAAGATGCAAGTGCAGCGAATGTCACGATAGCACTGATCTCGTTTAACTATGCCTACAAGACAGAGTTAAAACACAAGGCATTCTACGAGGCTGCACTCGCCTCGCTCGAGTCGAACAAAGTCGATGAGATGGCTTCTATGTACCAGGTGTGCCCGACATGCGGCAACACTTATGAAGGCGAAGGCCCAGCCAGATGCGGGATCTGCATGACGAGTAATGACAAATATATCACCATCGAATGAAGACTCTGTAGTTCAGCCCGGCGGGGCGACAATGGATGTCGCTTCGCCGGATGCTCTCGACTCACCTTTATATCGGTTACCATCTGCGCGATCGGCGTCCGTCCTATCTCGCACCTGCCTACTGTCCACCATGCTTGAAATTCACTTCAATTCTTCATAACGTTTAACGGTCGATATGCGATTTGTAAAGCTCCCCGCACTCTGACCGGCTTGTTCCACGGATCGGGGAGTTCCGCACATAATCGTAAGAGGGACTGAACATGGATCATGCCGGAAAGAAAGCCGGGAATCATAAGGGCAAAAGGACTGCAACTCCGGTGAGAGCGGTCAAACAGCCGAAGCGTAAGAGTATGCCGGTTCAAGAACAAGCCGGGAGTCAGAAGGGTGTTCATGAAGAATTAGTCGAGCAAATGGCCTTGCTGGCCGATGCAAACGATGCCATAATCGGCTATGATGCCGGCTTTCGCGTGGTATTCTGGAACGACATGGCGTGCTCGCTCTATGGCTATTCATCCAAGGAGGCACTAGGCAAGTTGGGGCATGAGCTTCTGAAGTCTGAATACCCGGAAGCACCGCGCGAGGCATTCCTGAAAAAAGCAGAGGCCGCGGGACGTTTTACTGCCGAATCCATCAGAACCACCAAGGGCAACCGCAGAATACATGTCGATACGCACGTCCTGGTACAGCGCGATAAGTCCGGAAAGTTGATTGGATACCTGGCAGTTGACCGGGACATAACGAAACTGAAGGATAGGGAAACTCAGCTTGTGCGTTTGAACCGGGCACTCAACGCACTGCGTCATAGTAGCGAAGCTATTGAGAAGGCGAAGGACGAAAAGGCGTTCCTGGATGATGTCTGCAGAATAATTGTCCAGGACTGTGGTCATGCTATGATGTGGATTGGTTACAGGGAGGATGATGACTTCAAATCCGTGAAGCCCGCGGCGTACTCTGGATTTGAAGAGGGGTATCTCGATACATTGAAGATTACATGGGCAGATACCGAACGCGGGCAGGGACCCACGGGAACTGCCGTGCGCACCGGAAAAGCGACGGTCTGCCGGAACATGCAGACCGATCCGAAGTTCAGACCGTGGCGGGACCAGGCGGTCAAGCGCGGTTATGCGTCTTCGCTCAGCATCCCTTTCTTCGATGAGGAGCGAGTCTTAGGTGCGCTGACGATTTACTCAAAAGAGCCTGATCCCTTTACTGAGGATGAGATAGGGCTGTTAACTGAATTGGCGGATGACCTGGCGCACGGCATGAAGGTCATTCGGCTCAGAAAGGCACGGGAAAGAATCGAACGAGAGCTGCGTGTGTCTGAAGCAAACGCTGAGGCCCTCATAAAGTATGCCCCTGCCGCGATTTATGAGATCGATCTTGAACGCCGCCGGTTCATCAGTGTCAATGATGTGATGATACACATGCTGGGCTACACCAGGGAGGAACTTCTCTCGATGGATCCTTCGTACCTGCTCGACGGGGAAAGCCGTGCCAGCTTCGCCGAAAGAATAAAGAAGGAGCTGTCCGGAGAGAGTATCGACGAATCCGTTGAGTATCGTGCGTTCCGAAAAGACGGAGCCGAAATGTACGGGCTATTGAACGTGTCATTGAACGCTTCTCCCGGCACGCCACACAGGGCCCTCGTAGTTGCATACGACATAACGGAAAAAAAGAAAACCGAGGAGATACTCCGCCGGAGCCGGGAGAACTATCGTCAGCTTGTGGAAAGCTCCGGCAGCATTATCCTTCGCGTCGACAAAGATATGCGGATCACTTTCATGAATGGTTTCGGCCTCAGGTTTTTCGGCTATTCGCCTAATGAAATCATCGGGAAAAAGGCAGTCGGCACGATTATTCCCGCACGGGCCGAAAATGGTTTCGACACCGCCTCGATGGCCGAAGATCTAATACGCCATCCGGATAACTACGCGACCAATGTTCACCAGAATGTCCGCAAAGACGGTAGCCTTGTCTGGGTTTCCTGGGCGAACAGTCCTATCTATGACAGCGATGGGCGCCTTGCGGAGATTTTGTCGATTGGCAACGACCTGTCTGAGCAGAAGGAAGTGGAGCAGGCATTAAAGAGGACTGAGTCACTCTTCAAACTCCTGTCGGACATCGGCCGGCAGCTGCTCGCGTCGGACAACCCGCCGCAAATAATCAATGATCTATGCGGCCAGGTGCTCGCCTTTCTTGATTGCAAGGTGTTTTTCAATTACCTGGCCGATGAGTCGGCGGGCAACATGGTACTGAATGCATACGCCGGGGTTTCCGATGAGGAGGCTGATAGGATCAGGCATCTCGATTTCGGCTTGTCCGTAAGCGGCACGGTTGCGCGTGACGGCAAAAGGATAATTGCTGGGGATATTCAAAATACTTATGATCCACTCACAGATTTGGTAAAAGAGTTCGGTGTACAGGCGTATTGCTCTCATCCGCTGAAAGCTCAGGGGAAGGTCATCGGAACGCTTTCCTTCGGCTCCAGGAAAAAAACCCGCTTCACAGACGAAGAAATTGAGCTGATGAGAACCGTAGCCGATCAGGTTGCAATGGCGATGCAGCGGGTCGATTCCGAGAAGAAACTTAGACAAGCTGCTCATCGATGGCAGATCACATTTGACTCGATTCCGGACATGGTCTCGATACAGGACAAGGATTTCAGGCTCGTGAGCGTCAATAAGGCTTATGAGAAAGCGTTCAACCTCAGCTCCGACGAGTTGAGGGGAAGGCGATGCTATGAAATAGTCCACCATTCAAATTGTCCGGTCAAAGACTGCCCCCACGACAAAACCCTTAAGACACGTGAAACCGCGACTGAGATAATCTACGAGCCGCTTCTCAAAGCATATCTTGAAGTGACAACTTCTCCGTTATTTGGTGAAGGCGGTGAGCTGCTTGGTACAGTCCATGTCGCGAAAGACGTCACTTCGCGAAAGAAATCCGAAGATGAGCTGAAAAGGCACAGAGAACATCTGGAAGAACTCGTAGCTGAACAGACGAATGAGATCAGAGCCGCAAATGCGTATAACCGCAGGCTGCTCGAGGTGAGTCTTGACCCGCTTCTGACAATCAGCGCCGATGGGAAGTTGACCGATGTAAATAGGGCAGTGGAGTTGGTCACGGGAGTCCCCCGAAGCCGGCTGATTGGCAGCAGCTTCTCCGACTACTTCACCGAGCCGGAAAAGGCCGAGGAAGGCTATAAACGTGTGCTGGCAGAGGGAGAAGTCCTCGACTACCCGCTGACGATACGTCATGTTTCCGGGAAGACTACCGACGTCCTGTACAACGCGACCGTTTACAGAAACGACAATGGTAATTTCCAGGGAGTGTTTGCGGCCGCAAGGGATATAACGGAGATCCGGCGGGCACAGGAAGAGCAGCGGATGCTGATAGCGGAACTGGCCAGGTCCAACACCGATCTGGAACAATTTGCATACGTCGCATCCCACGATCTCCAGGAACCGCTCAGAATGATATCGAGCTATACGCAACTTCTTGCCCGGAGGTACAAGGATAAACTGGATTCGGATGCAAATGAATTCATAGGGTTCGCCGTGGATGGTGCAGTCAGGCTTCAGGCTCTCATTAACAGCCTGCTGACATATTCGCGTGTCGGGCGGAGAGGCAATCCATTTACTGAAGTCGACTGCCATAACGTGGTTGCCGAAGCGATCGTGAATTTGAAGGCCGCCGTTGAGGAGAGCGGGGCGTCGATAGAAACGGACGACATGCCTGTCATAAAAGGCGATGAGATGCAGCTTGTGCAGCTGTTCCAGAATCTTATCGGCAACTCCATAAAATTCCGCAGCGACGAGAGTCCGCAAATTAAGATTTCCGCAAGGCTGGAGGACTCAAAATGGGTCTTCAGCATCTCCGATAACGGCATAGGCATTGACCCGCAGTACCGCGATAGAATATTTGTGATTTTCCAGAGGCTGCATCCACGTGAGAAGTACGAGGGGACCGGGATGGGGCTCGCCATTTGTAAGAAAATTGTCGAACGGCACGGCGGAAAAATCTGGTTTGAATCGGCGCCGGGGTCGGGGGCTACATTCTTTTTCACAATCCCGACATCAAAGGAGTGATGTATGATTGATACGGCTTTGACACTCGCAAGGATCCTTCTCGTGGAGGACAATCCGGGGGATGTAAGACTGACGGAGGAGGCCCTGAAAGAAGGCAAGATCATGAATAAGCTTTCGGTGGTCAACGATGGGGTGGAAGCCATGGACTATCTCAGGCGCAGAGGACGTTACGCGGATGCCGCCCGCCCCGATTTGATATTGCTGGATCTTAACCTTCCGAAAAAAAACGGGAGGGAAGTCCTGGCAGAAATTAAATCTGATGAGTCGCTCAGGCGCATACCTGTGGTTATTCTTACGGTGTCGAGGGCTGAGGAAGATATCCTGAAATCGTATGACCTTCACGCGAATTGCTATATCTCGAAACCGATTGACTTCGATCAGTTCATAAAGGTGGTCCGGACAATTGAAAATTTCTGGTTCAGCATCGTCCTCCTGCCGCCGGATAACAGCAACGGTTGAGGGAGATTGTGCCGTGACATCTGTGGAATCACGCTCGTTGTTCTTTCCCAGGCATAAAGGGGATTGACATGCCGACCGAAGCGATAAGGATCCTGATAGTTGAAGATAATCCCGGAGACGCCCGTCTTATAGAGATCATGCTGAAGGAAGCCGGTGTCCACGACTTCACGACGGCCAGGGTGCCCACCAAGCTGGATGCGTTTGCAACGCTTGCCAATTCCAAATGGGATTTGATTTTGCTCGACCTTAACCTTCCGGACAGCTCGGGGATAGCTACATGCGAATCGTTTCTTGTTGAATTCCCAAATGTGCCGATTGTCGTCCTGACGGGGATCGACGACCAGGCTATCGGAGAATCTGCGATAAGGATGGGGGCGCAGGATTATCTAGTCAAAGGAAATTTCGGCGAGGGCGCCTTCGCCAGAGCTCTTCGCTTCAGCATTGACCGTTATCAATTCAACCGGCGGATAAAGGAAGACGAGGAAAGATTCCACCTCATAATGGAGAACGCGAATGACCTCATAAGCCTCGTGGACCAGGAAGGGCGGATGAGGAATGTCAGCGCGTCGTTCGAACGGACTCTGGGCTTCCCGCGGAGTCAGTTACTGAATATGAAAATGGCCGATCTGATTTTCCGTGAGGATCTCGCTCGAATACCGGACTGGCAGTGCCTGAGGTCTGCGACCTTCCGGGTAAAGGACTCTCATGGCCGACTGAGGCACATCGAAGGTTACAGCAAGGTCATCCCGTGGAGAAGTGAACAATACGTATTCAATGACTGGAGGGACATTACTGACAGGATCGTGTATGAGGAGGAATTGCGTAAAGAGAGGATGTTCACGGAATTTTCGATCAATGCTCTCCCTGGAATATTCATTCTTATCGATGAACGCAGCAGGATGGTGATGTGGAACGAAAAATTCGCCTCTATCATGGAGTATGGTCATGGCGAACTGCAGCATTCATCTATCGGAATGCTTTGCGCAAACGAGGCGAAGGAGGCTATCGGCAATATAGTCAGGGAAGGATTTACCGAAGGCAGCTCATCGGGAGAGATCGAGACGATTTCGAAGTCCGGGAAATGCTATCCATATTTCCTTACTGCCCGCCGCATGAGCATGGACGGCCGGGGATACCTTATCATAACCGGCATCGATATTACCGCTAGGAAGCAGGCGGAAGACCAGGTCAGAAGACTCAATGAAGAGCTCGAGATGCGAGTGGCAGATCGGACGGCCCAGCTTGAAATGGCAAACAGTGAACTCGAGGCATTCAATTTCTCGGTGTCGCATGACCTTCGCACCCCCCTGGCGGCTGTTGAAAGCTTCGCACGCTTCCTGAAGGAGGATATTTACAATTCATGCGATGACCGGGGAAAGGATTATATAGACAGGATAATCTCTTCGTCCGAAAGAATGGAACACCTCATCGCCGATCTTCTAAACCTTTCCAGGATTTCAAGGGTCTCTGTCCAACCGGCAGCCCTATACCTTGACGAGATCGCGGAAAAGGTCGTCGCCGAGCTTAAGAGGACCGATTCGGATAGGAAAATCAGAATAGTGATCGAACCGCAAATGCGGATCCGAGGAGACATGAGACTCCTCTCCGTCGTCATGGATAACCTATTGTCAAACGCGTGGAAATTCACGGGCGGGAAAGGAGATGCCGAAATCCAAGTCGGCATGAAAAAGGGAGATGATCAGAATGTCTATTTTGTCAGGGACAACGGCATTGGCTTCAACATAAACGATGCAGGGAGGTTATTCGAGCCTTTCGAGCAGCTTCATGAAAGCAAACAGTATGAGGGAACGGGTATCGGCCTTGCGATCGTGAAGCGAATAATTACCAAACACGGCGGGGCTGTATGGGCCGAAGGGAAAGTGAATGAAGGTGCTACTTTCTATTTCACTATTGGGCAATGAGAGATAATTCTTTGAATATGAAGGATGACGCATGACGAAGGTTCTCATCATCGACGATGATGAATCAATCCGGATAATCCTCACCAGGCTGGTTAGCGAGGCCGTATCCGGTACCGACGGGGGAGTGCCTGACAGTGATCTCACAACCGGATTTGAGTACCGTCTCCTGGAAGCGGAGAACGGCGCCGATGGTATAAGGATCATCGAGCAGGAACATCCCGATGTGATAATCTCCGATCTCCTTATGCCCGGGATCGGAGGACTGGATGTACTCAGGCGGGCTAAGGAAATTGACGATGGTGTTCCTGTGATCATCGTGACCGCGTTCGACGAAATGTCGAGTACAATACAGGCGATTCAGCTTGGGGCGTTCGATTTCGTTTCCAAACCGATCGACCATGAAGCGTTCAAAACGCTTGTGGCGCGCGCCCTCGAAATGAAACGATTGAATGACAGTGGTTTGATCGGTACCCCCGGAGAAGCAGCGGGAAATCAGCCCGAGCCAGTCCTGGTGGGTAACAGCCGTGAAATGAAGGACATCTTCAAACAAATCGGCATGGTCTCCGGCAACCGCGTGACCGTACTCGTTCAAGGCGAGAGCGGGACCGGAAAGGAAATCGTGGCACGAATAATCCACTCGTCAGGCGTTACCAGGAACGAGCCGTTCGTGGCGGTCAATTGCAGCGCGCTGACGGAGACGCTGCTGGAGAGTGAGCTGTTTGGACACGTCAAAGGCGCATTCACCGGCGCTATCCGCGATAAGAAAGGTAAATTTGAACTTGCCGCTGCTGGAACGATTTTCCTGGATGAAGTATCCGAAATGTCACCGGAACTGCAGGTGAAACTCCTTAGAGTCATACAGGAAAGACAGTTCGAGAAAGTGGGTGGCGAGCTGTCAATCCCTGTCGACGCAAGAATAATCGCCGCTACAAACAAAGACCTGTCAGGAATGGTAGAGATGGGAAAATTCAGGGAAGATCTCTTCTACAGGCTTAAGGTCTTCTCTATCGACATCCCGCCACTCCGCGCAAGAAAAGGCGACATCCCGCAGCTCGTCGTATATTTTTTGGCACGAATTAATACCAGGCTCCATAAGAACGTGAACATAGTTCCATATGAGGTAATGGACATTCTTCAGGGCTATGATTGGGTCGGCAATGTACGAGAACTGGAAAACGTCCTTACTCAAGGGGTGCTCCTTGCGAGGGGAAATGTGCTTGAACGCGGGTGCATTGTGCTGGACCAGAACAGGCTTGCTCGCGGAGTGACTGTCGCAAACAAGGATCTTACCCTGGCGGAAGTCGAGCTGGAATACATAAGGAAAGTCCTTCGGAAAGTCAACTGGAACAAGAGTGAAGCTACGAAGATTCTCGGAATATCGAAGTCTACTCTTTACAGTAAGATCCAGGAGTACCGCTTAGAGAAAGATGAATAGAAGAATCTGCCTCACTCGTTCTTCTGAGTGCCAGACGAAGCCGCTACGCCGGTAGAGCGCGGTATGAGGTAAAGTATTATCGAATCAAGGGGGTGACGCTTGATTCGAGTCCCGCGTCACTTCAGACAGCTGAGACACACGCGTTCGTTTTTCGCACCGACTTTCCTGAAATCGGACGATGCCGGCATCGTCAGCCGGAACATATCCTCAAAACTGACCCATCAACAGTGTATTTATCATCGGCACCGTTCTTGAAACATTTGAAATGATTCTGCTCTCTTTAGAGCAAGGGAATTCAACAACCGAATATTGACTAGGAAGATGAATTGTCTCCACACAAAGAAATACCGGCTGGAATCGTGGTCTTCAAAATTGCGGAACAGGATTTATGTCTCGATATCAGGTTTCTGGATGGAATCATAAAGCCATCTGAACTTGTTTTTGGCCGACCGGGTGACGCCGCAGAAGAAAATCGAGTAGTCTTCAACGGGGTCGAATATCTTATTGCGGATTTTGCGCCGCTCTTTGGTAAGAAGGAATCGGCGACGACCGATAAGGGGAGGCTTCTGTTGATCGAACACATGGAACAAAAGCTCGCGTTCCATGTCGACGAAGTTACACAAATTATTACGACCGGCGCCGGCAATGAGAGTGACCTGCAGTTTGTTGTGACCGATGGGACTCCGAACCTTAGCGGATATTACCGGGATCGGGCCAAAAAACTCTGGCAAATCGATTTCGACGGATTGATTGGAGATTCAACACATTTGCCAGGGGTTGCTTAGTTCATCTTCTTGATTGTCCCATTTCTATTGTATAATTCTGTTGTTCATTCGAATTGCCCTCCCAATATTCTTCTCATCATCCTCTTCCCTTTCCAGTAATCAAACTCCACGTTCCGAAAACCGAACGACAATTGTGCAGCATACGTTCATGGTTGCGGAATTAAGCCTGATTTCATGCTTCGACTGCGGCATTATAATTGGAGTATGCTGAAGGTCGATCCATACGGGTAAGAGAAGTGCCGGAGGTAAAACGCTAAGCCTTCCCGGCTAACTATATACATCATCAAATGCGGAGCCAAACGTGGAAAATGTAGATGCAAGACAGAGGGCGTTTGAAACGGAGATGCTGCCGCACATGTCGGCATTATTTTATTATGCGCTTTCGAAGACAAATAATCTAATGGATGCCGAAGACCTTCTGCAGGACACCCTAATGAATGCTTATCGATACCTGGATAAGTTCGCGTCCGGCACGAATGCAAAGGGATGGCTTATCAGAATAATGACAAACTCTTTTATCAATCGCTATCGGAAGAAGTCGAAAGAGCCGGACAAAATCAATTATGATGATGCAGAGAAATATTATGCCTCTATGAATGGCCCTGCGACGGAGGACAACAACCTCCAACGTGAATTGCTCGAAGGCCAATTGGGAGATGAAATCTCTCGCGCGTTGGAACATCTTCCGGATGAATACAGGACAGTAACTATCCTTTCCGATATTGAAGGTTACACGTATGAAGAAATCGGAGATTTTCTCGAGATCCCGATCGGGACAGTAAGGTCGAGGCTGCATCGTGCCAGGAAAATACTCCGGTCAATTTTGAAAGAGTACGCGATGGATCACGGTTACATTACCGACGTGCCCGAACCTGAAATGGTGCTGGTGTCGGAAAGGGATTACCGGTGATATACATATCTGCATATCGGGAAGAGGGTAGATTCCACTGTTCGCTGACCAACGGCAAGTTATCCGTCGATTGTGTGGGAGGGAGTTTCCCTGTGACCCTTACAAGGGCGGTCCTGAAGCTGACTGTCCGTCAGATGTGCGCAGTGTTCGTGAAACCAAGACCAGGCGTCATGACACGTCAGCTCATCCGGGATACCGAGTCAGATACTAAGGACCCCTGAGCCCGGCATTCAGGAGCAGGTCTCCGGACCGGGCAGCGGTGTGAGTCGTGATTAAGGCTACCGGAATCCTGATCGAACAAACATTACTTGTCAGGAGGGAATAATGTCTAACGCTTCGTATGCATTTGTGGCGGATATCGGCACGAAGGATCCGGAAAGAATCGAACCGATTCTTGTGGATTTCCTCGGAGTGGACGGGATTCTCAGGACTGATTATGGCTTCAGGGTCCGATCCACTGTCAAGGGCCCGAACGCGAGAGAATTGAACAGAAGATTGCTTTCTCTTTTGAGACGCGCTGAACAAAACGCCACCCTGGAAGCAGAGTGGACATATAATGGCACAACTGAGCGTTTCGTCGATTATGAGCCCAGCGGCTGCAGAGTGGCCGTGATGGGGGCGTGGCACAGCAGGAGATGAAGGGCGCCGCGGTGGCAGAGAAGACCACGCCTCCGTTCTTTCGATGGACCTGATCGGCGCTTGATAACTTCCAACAGCATGGAGGGCAAAATGGCAAGGTCAAAACCGTTGATCGCGATAAGTGACTGCGAATCGACCATCCACATGTCATTTGTCGACAAGCTGAAATGCAAAGGGTACCAGGTCATTGTTATGCCGGACAAGTGCAAGCTGTTTAATCTTCTAAGTACCGTCAAACCCGATCTGATAATCACAAGCGTGCGGTCTGATACCATAGACGGCCTGGAGTTCCTGGAGTCCGTTAAGGCCAGTTATAGGTTGCGGGAGATACCTGTCATCGTAGTGGGCTCACATCCTGAGCTGAGAATGGAAGCGGAGCGTCTCGGAGCGGCTGAATTCTTGGAGAAGCCGGTTGGAGCAGAGCAATTTGAACAAGCCGTCGAATACGGGCTGGCGGGATCTCCTTGGGCCGCCACCGAAGCGTGAAGGGAGAACTGAAAGATTAAACGGAGCCTTTCTGATATTTCCGATGAAAAGTCGCTCCCTGGCCGCCGGCACCGAGTGTTAACCGCAGTCGATACCGACCGGCGTCTTACTCCGAAAGAAGAAATCGAGAGCGATCACAACAGTTTGTCGGGGGTAAGTCGGTTTTCGGACGAAGTAATGCAGGCATTTGTTTGGCTTCCTGAAAGCGTCAGTGCCGGGTCTGCGACAAATTTGTGAAACTATCGCCATTCATCAAAATGAACGGCTCAAAAAGTCTCAAAACCCCATTCGGGGTTTCGGGCACCTTCACAGGCGTCCATTTTTAATGGAT
Organism: Bacteroidota bacterium; assembly: GCA_021845665.1. Taxonomy (GTDB): domain Bacteria; phylum Bacteroidota; class Ignavibacteria; order Kryptoniales; family JAKASW01; genus JAKASW01. Next base: position 108,453 of record JAJZVO010000006.1, read on the forward strand.
GCCGATGGTGCGTTATATTTTTGTCGCACACCCTCAGTGCCGGCAAACCTTGCAAAAGCGGCATCAGAGTGATAAATTATAAACCAAGAAAGTATTTCTTGGCAATCTCACGGCGGCAAATCTCTCTATGAGTTGAGCGTAAACGCAGTCAGTGAGCAAGTTTGTCCCCATCGTCTAGCGGCCTAGGACATCGCCCTTTCACGGCGGTAACAGGGGTTCAAATCCCCTTGGGGACGCCACCTACCCGAAAGAAGCTTCTGTTTCCCTTGAAACCTTAAACTGACTGCATATATATTCTGACAGACGAAGTTGAGGCCAAAGTTCGTCATGGATTTGAGGTTAACAGATCGTCAGACTCTTGAATGAGCTTTTCTTATGGAGTCTTACTATTAAGGTGGATGCGCGGCCTGGTATTCCAATTTTCGGAGATCCATTGATGCAAGCAGAACGTCTGGTGATATTGGGGATTTGTGTCTTCTTCTTAACGTCCTCAGCCATCGCGCAAGAGCTGCGTTCAGTGACAGTATTATCACAGACAGGGAGCTCAGTTACGGTAGAGGTGACGCCCGACTCGCTGTATGCGGATACGGTGACGGTCAACGGCGAGAAAGGACTGGAGCTTTCATATAGGGGGGCAGTCCCGGAGTTCAATTCGCACGGCGGTTATATGCGTGAGTTCATACCGGTATTCGTTGGAGTGTTTTCAAGGCAGATACAGGTGCAGGTGCTCCGGACCGACTACAGCAGCATTCAGATGCTTGCGCCGACAAGAAGCCCGAAGTATCCGCCGGAGCTGAAGGCGAGAGTTGTAAGCCAGTTTGTAGGCTACGACCAGCCGTTCGAGCAGAGGAAGCACCTGGTGAGCAGGATAAGGGTTTATCCGTACTCGTATGACAGCACGACGGGAACGTACGAGCTGCTGAGGAAGGCAGTGATCCAGGTGACGTCAGTAGGAAGCGGAGTGACGACGGAGACGATGCCGAGAGACCCGTTGATGTCGAACCTGCTGGTGAACTATGGACAGGTACAGAACGCAGTAGTAGCAGGCCCTGCGCGGTTGTATAAGACGGAGGCGTCGAGCGTACTAGCCCAGGGCACATGGTACAAGATGGCGGTTTTGCAGAACGGGATGTACAAGGTGACGTACTCAGAGCTAAAGGGAGCGGGAGTGCCGATAGATAATGTGGATATGAGCACGATAAAGGTATACAACAACGGAGGCCGCCAGCTGCCGGAGGATCCAAACGCACCGAGGATAAACGATTTACTGGAGAATGCGATATACGTGTACGATGCGAACGGGACGGGAAAGTTCGGTCAGAACGATTACATAGTGTTCTACGGGAAGGGGACGAAGGGATGGAGTCAGGCGCCGAGTACGAGGACGGTATCGGATACGGCACTGCACTATACGAACGCTTACTCAGATACTAATTATTATTTTCTGACATGGGGAGGCGGAACTGGTGAGCGGATGGCGGTAGTGCCGAGCGTACACGCGACGAGTTATTACCGGCCACAGACGTTCACATCAGGAGTATTCCAGGATACTTCGATGTTCAACCTAGTCGGGTCGGGACAGGATTGGGTGGGACCTCAACTTCAGCCGCCGGCGGCGGGGGGAGGAAGTTCGAGTTATACATATCAAAACATATTGTATGGACTGGACCAGTCAGAGCCGATCACTTACAGGCTTGAGCTTGATGCGAGAAGCGATTACGGCACGACCAATTACTTCGATGTATATGAAAGCTCAACTGGAGCTCTTCTTGGAAGCGTCGATGGTGGAAACGTCCCATTCTCCGGGGATGCGAGTCTGGAGGACAACTTTGCAAATCCGCTGCCAGTACAGACATACCAGGGGAGCGGTAACCTACCCAACGACAAGAGCCAGGTGAACGTTCAGTACTTCGCGAGCTCGGCATCATCGGTGGGCTACATCGATTGGATGGAAGTACTGTACCACCGATACTTTCAGTCTGTGGGAGATGTACTGAAGTTTTACGGACCTGATACGACGGCAAACGTTTATTATTCGGTGAGCGGGTTTTCGGGCAACAACGTGAATGTGTACGATGTGACCGATTTCTCGAATGTTGAAATGATCCAGCCGGACTCTGTGAGCAACGGGACAGCTTACTTCGGTACGCAGACGCAGTCGGGGACGCAGAAGGAGTTTTATGCGGTAGGGAACAATGGCTACCTGACGGTACCGGCGATAGAGAGCGTTCCGAACTCTAATTTACACGGGGACCTTGCGGGAGCCGATCTAATAATAGTGACGGCACCGCAGTTTGAGCAACAGGCTCAGACACTGGCGAGTTGGAAGGAGAGCAACGACGGACTGAAGACTCAGGTGGCGACGACGACGGATATATACGACGAGTTCGGATGCGGGATACCTGACCCGACAGCGATAAGGGATTTTCTGAAGTATGCGTACACGAATGACGTGATAACGCCTTCGTACGTGATACTGTTCGGGTCGGGGACGTACGATTACAAGAGTATTGCGGCGAAGGACACGGAGTTCGTCCCGCCGTATGAGTCGCCCGAGTCCTTTTATCAACTGGACACCTATTGCACCGACGATTACTTTGTGCAGTTCACCGGACCGTTGAGGCAGACGCCGATCTCGATGGCGATCGGCAGGCTCCCCGCAAGGTCAACAGCGGATGCAAACGCGATCGTTGCGAAGATAGAGCAATACGAGGCATCGCCGAGCTACGGGACGTGGAGGAACCTCATAACGTACGTCGGTGATCAGGGAATCACGACAGTCGGAGTCCCTTCCGACGGGTCGCAATTTACGGATGCTGCCGAGAATTTAGCTCAGTCATATACTCCCTCTTCATTTGACAAGAGCAAGATTTATCTCGAACTCTATCCGGTGGTCAATACAGCCCAGGGGCGTACCGTACCTCAAGCCGCCGCTGCTATCGTGAACCAGATCAACCAAGGCACTCTCCTTATTAATTACGTCGGCCACGGAGCGCCCAACATCTGGTCATATACTAACGTGTGGGACAATGCCGTAACCATTCCTCAACTCACAAACAAGGACAGGCTCGCACTTTTTGTAGCTGCGACGTGCGACTTCTCGAGAGACGATAGCCCCTCACAGATAAGCGGAGGAGAACTGCTCGTCAATGATCCCAACGGCGGCGCGATAGGTGTTGTCAGCGCTACCAGGGTTGTCTTCTCGATCGAAAATAATCAGATCAACCAGGACCTGTTCAGTTTCCTCTTTCAACGGGATTCCTTGAGAGAGCCGATCAGGATTGGGCAGGCTTTCTTTGACGCGAAAGAACTGGACTACCAGGCGTATACCTACATAAAATACAATTATCTTGGTGACCCGACAGTTCGCCTCGGCATGCCTCGGTACCAGGCGACGATAGATAGTTTGAACGACTCTTCTTTAGTGCAGGTCAGATACATCGAGGCTCTCGGCAAGGTGGATATCAAGGGAACGGTCTATCATCCCGACGGGTCGGTCTGGAACACCCTATCGAGCACCGGGACCGTAAGGATATACGATTCAGACAGACCGGTTTACGTGCCGGAGTGGGGAACGACGTACCAGTTCCAGGGTTCGGTGCTGTTCAACGGCCAGGTGTCGATAACGAACGGGCAGTTCCAGGCAGAGACGGTGATACCGAAGGACATCTCGTACAGCGACCAGAATGGAAAGATAGAGATATACTTCGAGGGAGGTGGTTCGGACGGACTTGGTTATACGCGGAACGTGATAGTGGGAGGTACCGACACGAGCGCGGTGAATAACCACGAGGCTCCGGATATCAGTATATATTTTGATTCGAAGAATTTCAGGAGCGGAGATGTTGTATCGAGCAAGCCGACGATGATAGTGGATCTACAGGCTGTGAACGGGCTTAATTTGTCGGACGTGGCGATAGGGCATGGACTGGAAGCGACGTTCGACGGAGGCCAGCCCGTAAACCTGGCGCCGTATTATACGGGGAAGCTGAACTCATACCAGGCCGGAACGGTGACGTACCCGGTGACCCAGAATTTGAGTTACGGTCGTCACATGGTGACGGTGCAGGCATTCGACGTATTCAACAACGAGTCGCAGGCGAGCGTGACGTTCGACGTGGAGACTGACACGGCACTGACGATAAGGAACGTGTATAACTATCCGGATCCGTTCAGCAGTGGGACGGCGTTCACGTTCCAGAGGAGCGATGCAGGCGGAGTGGGCGAGCCTGTGAATGTGACGATAAAGGTATTCACGATAAGCGGTAGACTGATAAAGACGATAAAGGCGTATGGGATAACCGACACGTTCGTAAAGATCGACTGGAATGGACTGGACGACGAGGGAGACCGTTTGGCGAACGGAGTATATTTGTACACTGTGACTGCCACGACGATAGACGGCAAGTACACGAGCGAGGCGTTGGGTAAGATGGCTGTCCTTCACTGATCTGAGGTGGTTCACTCCGCGAACTCGAAGGGAGCCGGGCCGTAGCGGCGAAATCTGTCGATTTCTGCCGCAGCTTGCCACTCCGACAAAGCCGTCCCTTTTCAGAGGAATCACTCCTTGACACATCTGTCGTTTCCTGCTATATTTTTGAAAAAGAGGAAACCCTAGCGAAGGTTCGTTAAAGGTTTAAAATCGACGTTGCTGTAGACCTTTGACGAACTTTCCATGCCGAATTGCGGTGCGAAAGGTCTGCACGGAATTCGGCTTTTTTATTGTGAGGTTAATGAAGAGGCAAATACTCACCACAGGAATGATCCTCCTGATCGAAGCTGGCATGTCGTTGGCTCGGGACAGTGAGTCGGTGACAGTATTATCGCAGACAGGGAGCTCAGTTACGGTAGAGGTGACGCCCGACTCGCTGTATGCGGATACGGTGACGGTCAACGGCGAGAAAGGACTGGAGCTTTCATACCGGGGGGCAGTCCCGGAGTTCAATTCGCACGGCGGTTATATGCGTGAGTTCATACCGGTATTCGTTGGAGTGTTTTCAAGGCAGATACAGGTGCAGGTGCTCCGGACCGACTACAGCAGCATTCAGAT
>JAJZVO010000122.1 GCA_021845665.1 Bacteroidota bacterium
GCTCACCACGGGGCCCAAGTCCGCGAAGTTCGAGGAGGCGCTCCAGGCCTACAACGGCGTGCCCCACTGCCTGGTGATGAACAGCGCCACCACGGCCCAGGAGATCACCCTGCAGGTGCTGGGCCTGCTGCCCGGCGACGAGGTCATCACCACCTCGCTGACCTGGGTGAGCACCCTCAGCACCGTGGTCCTGCAGGGCGGCGTGCCCGTGCTGGTGGACATCGATCCGAAGACCCTGAACCTGGATCCGGCGAAGCTCGAGGCCGCCATCACCCCCCGCACGAAGGGCATCATCCCCGTGCATCTCACGGGCCTGCCCTGTCCCATGGACGAGATCTGGCGCATCGCGGAGAAGCACGGCCTGTGGGTCGTGGAGGACGCCTGCCAGTCCATTGGAGCCAGACAACACGGAAAAAGTGCCGGAATACTGAGCAAAGGGGCGGCCTATTCTTTCTTTCCGACAAAAAATCTGGGGGGAGGGGGAGACGGGGGGAAAGGGGAAACGGGCAGGGTTGATAGCCGAGGCGGCATCAGAAAGACTACGACCGATTTTGATGACGATGCTGATAACGACGGCAGGTTTTATTCCATTTGTGATAAACGCAGACATTTATTCTTTCTGGTACACTTTTTCGCTCGGCATCATCGGGGGAGTAGTCGTGTCGTCTTTGATGATACTGCTGTTTACGCCGGTCTTTTACGAGTTGGCAGCGGGGAAGGGCGCAAAGGGCATGGTGCATAGCGTAAGTAACAGAGACTGAGGAGGTTTAAATGATCCGAAAGACAGCAGTTCTGGTTGGCGCGGCGATGATTGTCGCCGTATTTGGAATTATCATAATCGTCTCATCGGGGGGCGACAGGCCCAATGATTCTGGAGGGCAGCAACCAGAGCCTGCAGTTCCAGGTAATGCCGGACAGGTCGTATTCCCTGTGAAAGCAGCGATAGTTCATAGAGGCAATCTTGTCAGCTGGATAAACTCAAGTGGATATGCTTATCCCCGCATCGAGAACGAGATAAAACCGAACACAGATGGAAAAGTGGTTCAACTGAATGCTTACGACGGTAAAGCCGTTCATAAAGACGAGATCCTTTTCAAATTAGATGATCGTGAGCTTTCGATCGAGCTTCAGGAAGCTAAGGATCAACTCATAAATGCCCAGGTGGATTATGACCTTGCCAATAAGGGGGCAGTTGACACAACGGGAGAATATGAGTACAAGGTTCAGCGAGACAGTCTTCACCAGGTATACGATAAAGCCAAACGCAAGTTCGAAGAAGGCAGCATTTCTCAGACAGTTCTGGACAGAATAAGACGCAACTATGATGCTATTTCGGTTCTTGCGAGCATCAACCGGCAAGACGTGATTGCCAACAAAATTGGTTTGAACCGTGCGGAATCAGAGTACGAAGACGCAAAGTTGAAATTGAGTTACGCAACGATGAGAGCGCCATTCGATGGTCTTGTTGCTAATTGCGCTATTCAGACGGGCGGTTATGTCCAATCCGGACAGATTTGTATGGATATGGTTGACATTTCCAAGATCAGGATCAATTGCAGTGTTACTGAGACTGACCTACCAAACATCAGAGTCGGTGATGAAGCAAAAGCGCAGTTTGTCGCCTTCAGTGGGCAAACATTTGAGGGAAAAGTTGTGCAGATAAACCCGGTCGTTGACTTGCAAAAGCGAACCGCTACGGTGATCGTCGAAGTCCCGAATGAATCGGGCAAGATTAAGCCCGGGATGTATGCCGTTGTCACGATTGCGAGTAACTCGAATAACGATGTCGTTATCGTCCCGAAAAGTGCGGTCCTATTCAGAGACAACCGGCCGATCGTGTTCACAGTCCTGAGCGATGAAGCACAATGGATTTATGTCAATCTGGGAAGAGCAAACGATAACTACTATGAAATCAAAAAGGGGCTTTCAGTCGGTGATACTTTGGTTATCGATGGGAATTACAACCTGGCACATGAGGCGAAGGTGGAGATTACAGGGATGGAGAAATATTAAGGTGGAATGATGGATTAATATCACAGAGGGACTCCTTTGGATGAATAGTGGAATTGTGGATTGTTGGAAAGTTGGATTGCCGATAGAGGGAATTATGGAACGGAGATAAGGGAGGAAACACTGTGAAACCTGGTACGGAATCGCCGCAAAAAGATGGGGGTATGTCCCTTCAAAAATCATTTGAGCGTCAGCGAGCGCTTCCAGCGCCGTCCCGCATTCCGATAAATGCAGACGATGGAGGGGGAGATGGCGCCACGAACCGGGATCCTGCAAGCGGGACAGAGCGCTCACGTAATGAAAAGGTTGGAGAAATTATGGACGTAGTCAGAGCGCGCTTTACCGACTACCAATTCACAGTGGAGGTACTTGCGCAAGAAGTTGGAATTGGCGTTTCATACCTCCGGGAGATAGTTCACGCCCATTACCGCATGAGTCCGCATGAACTCATTGAAGTAGTGAGATTGGAAGAAGCTATGATACTTCTCTGCGAGAATCACGCAAATAACCTGTACCAGTTATGCAGTAATGTTGGCTACCTGAGTCTTAGGACATTCCTTGACGCCTTTAAGAGGAGAACGGGAATGACACCGACCGAGTGGAAAGCCTCGCTGCACGGGAATGGAAAAACAGAGATGGAGATTGAAAAGGCGGTGAAGCTTTTGTGGATGAAGACATAGACCGGCGAAAACCGCAGTCGATTTCCGCGGTCGATTTTCTCGGTTGACAGGAAGAGAAGTCATAGAGTAACTTACAACCAATGATTGACGTGAGCGTTATAAGCCAGAAGAGTAAGATCCCTGGGAGTGGCACTGCACTTGTTGCATTGAGAGTTATTTTGGGGGTCGTCTTTGTGCTGTCCGGTCTGGCTAAGATGTGGGACTTGTACGGATTCAGCCAAAGCATAGCAAGTTATAACATTTTGCCTTCAGCATTACTTGCTCCCATTTCGATCATTATTCCGTTTGCAGAACTTGTCTTGGGTCTTATGTTGACGCTAAATTATCATCCACGTTTTGCAGTTATGTTTCTTCTTGCTTTGATGATGACCTTAACTGGATTAACGGCGGTGAAATATTTCGGAGGCAATCGATCCGATTGCGGATGCTTTGGTAATATGGTAAGAAGGCCACTAGGCTGGACCTACTTCCTGAGCAACGCGGCTCTTTTGTTAGGGCTGGTGGTCGCAGGCGGCCGTAGAGTCAGTCGGAGCGGTGGGAAAAACCGTGATAAATAGGGGAAAACACATACTTGGATTTGCTCGAAGCATGCTGTACCAAAGCGCAAGTCGGGCTGCTTGCACAACATCAACAAGTTTTGTTATCGTGGCCTTTGTGCTGGCCTCATTGATCTTGCTCTCATCGTGCGGACAAGCGGACAGGACATATCCATCACCTTTACCGGCCGAATTCAGACAAAAGCTTCAGAGCGCGACTGCCTTCTCCGACGTATTTCAGTTGGTGGACTCGATCAATCTGCAGTTTGCTAAAAATTCCATAATAACATACTTTGGGTCTGCGGCTGTTTCGAACGATGGAAAAATTGCCATTGGAGATCTCGGAAATGGTGGCCAGGTTTTGTTGTTCGACAAGCGAGGCAAATTCATTAGGATAGTTAGTTCGAGTGGTCAGGGCCCTGGCCAGGTCGAATCACCACGCGGTCTTGCATTTAATGAGGGTGACTCACTCATCGTAGCCGACTCTCGCAATGAGAGATTGGCAATCTACGATTCTGTGGGGAACTTCTTGCGTGACATCAGAATCTACGTACAACCCATCGGACTTACCACCTTTCGCAACTCTATTTATGTGGTAACCGCTCCTTTGCAAGGAAGCCCTCTTTTGCATTTCTCCGCGGCGGGTAGCCTCATCGGTTGGTTGGGACGCGTCCCTGATGCGCCGCGGAAGCTTGGTATGCCGATATCTGGGGGAAGCATATCCTCTTATGATGACAAATACATATACTACGTGCATCCTGCAGAGTATGATGTCCAGATATTCTCTTCGAATGACAGGTTGTTCCGAGAAGTCTCACCGTCCAGCGGAAGCCTTCACAGAAATCTAGAAAAAGGCCCCAAATCAGGGTCGGCTGAAGCCATTAGAGAGTGGCTGAAGACTTGGGATCCAGTAAACACCGTGATGGCAACCACGAAAGGGGTGGTACTGGTGGTCTATCAGGATAAAACCGTATCAGAAGACAAAATAGAAAATGTTGTGGACCTGTACGATGTGGTGGGCAACGAATTAGCCTCTGGACTCCATACGACCTATCTACCCGTGTGTACAGACTCTGAGGGACGTCTCTACTGCTTTCAAAAAGCGGTAGAACAGTTGAGCGAAGATCAGAACCCAATGCTATATGTTCTCGCTTTCCGGTCAAGCCTGCATGCAGCTGCGACTCAAACTTCAAGTGAATAGCGATTGTTTGATGAACGTAAATTCGATGATGACACGCGTAGCACTCTTTGTTGCATTGGTAGGTCTTTCTTTCGGCGTAATCTATAAGCTGACAATGAAGATCGATTCGCTGGAGGCGGAAAGCCAACATCTTGATGTGCTGCTTTCCTTTAGAGCCACTGAAGACTCTCTGTCGGGTAAACATATTAACCTAGTTAATGTAGTATCAAGACGCGACTACGGTGAACCGATCGCCACGGAGAATTTTGGTAAATTTCCCGGTCATCATGAAATGACGCTCGTGCTGTTATTCTCGAGTCAGTCATGCCAACTTTGTGTAGCGAAAAGTGGAGAGATCTGTAAGATGGCTGATTCCCTTTCACGTAGCTTGGATTGTGACGTGCTTGCCATCGGCTCAGGCCCAACCCTTGACAATGTACTTGGATATGCAAGGCTCGGGGGACTGGACGTTCCGCTTTTCTGGGATCATGGTGAAATATACCGAAAATTAGGGGTTCCAGAAGGAAAGGTGTATATGTTCTTGGTCTCTTCAAAGGGCAGGATCCTGCGAGCCCTTGTCTTCGAGCACAGCGAAGCGTTAACGTACCACGAAGTGAAATTTGAAGAGAGTGTTTTGAACATAGCCGATACTAAACTCACAGAAAGGAGGTGAGATAATGAAGAATATCATTGCGGCAATTCTTATCATGGTAGCAACAGCTGGTTTCGTCGTGTCACAGATTTCCGATACCTATGCGCAGAAGCCGACTCAATACTACGCAAGTACTTGCGTCATGCCCGACACAAGTTACACTTACTGTTCGAGCGGCGGGAGTATTTCGTGCTCAGGATCGACAACCTGCGGTTAAATGGCCTAGCGCACGTGGGTAAGGTGAAATGCGGTCCACCGAGGGGGAGGCCGTGGCGCATTGTACGGTTGCCTCCCTCTTTCTTAATTTGTTTGGCCTACCCGGCTTGGTGACTGCATTGCGCACAAGGGATTGAAAGTTTCAAGAAGGCTTTCGACTTCGCGTTAGCGGGCGGGGTTGAGTGGAGGCAGAATGGAAGCAGAAATTTGAATCAGCGGGATTGTGGTTAGAAGTGCCAAAGCTCACGTATGACTCGGTATTAAATATCTTGAGAAATGTTCCTGAGAAAAAAGCGTTTGACACGCCAATCACTGGGGTCCTTGGCACGAGTTCTCAACAGGGAAAATTCACCCTGCAACTTGCATTGCGTTATGAATTGCAGAGGCTGGGCTTTCGCGTCGGCCAAATCGGGACGGAACACCAAAGTGGCTGCTTTGGAATTGACTTCACCTTACCCTCTGGGTATGGAGCGCAGCGTTCTTTACAAATTCCTCTGGACTTCCATATTCCTCTTTTACGCAGAGTTATATCTGAAATGGACAAAGGACAATATGATGTTATCATTGTGGGTGCACAGAGCGGGTTAATGAGTCCCAATCCGTATTACTACGGATCAATTTTCTCTGAGCACTTTGTGACGGCAACTGTCCCTGATAAGGTCATTTTGCTTACCAACAAGGATGACCCTGAAGAGTACATTGGTAGAACTTCGAGCTTCGTTTACTCGAAGACCGGCCAGCCTGTATTTGCAAAAGTGTCCTCCAGCGATTTGCTCAATTCAAACACGAAGGAGCTTGTTTCGAAATTAGTTGACCGTGCGTTAGAAATGGAAGGAGTGTTTTGTGGGTAAAAGAAGAGTCGCGCTGTTGCTTCTTATCAGTTTGGTGATGTCCTGTTCGCGCGAGCTTTCGTCGAAACTGCCGAAGTCAGTGAAACTGGGCGGAAGAGCTGTAGAATTCACATTGAAGAACCAGGGATATTTAGAAGCCGGGCCGAAAACCCATGTTCGTGAAGGCGAGGGGGCAGTGGTGGGTTCTGCCGGCGGGAGTCCATAGGTTCAAGTACCTTTGACTCGCTATGGAGCTCAGG
>JAJZVO010000052.1 GCA_021845665.1 Bacteroidota bacterium
ACAAATTTGTGAAACTATCGCCATTCATTAAAATGAACGGCTCAAAAAGTCTCAAAACCCCATTCGGGGTTTCGGGCACCTTCACAGGCGTCCATTTTTAATGGATGCCGATGGTGCGTTATATTTTTGTCGCACACCCAAGCGCATTCGGGAGTGCAACTCCCTCAGAACGGAGGGAGAACCACAAGACTGTATTTCTTCACTTTGCGCGAAACCGGAAAGCTAATCTGTCACACTCACTTTGCTATCTCCCCGACCGACACCGCCGGTATTCGCCTCTTTGTCGCTCTGTAAGCTTCCATACCGTAAACCATCCCGACCATAAGCGACATCACAGTTACTGCGATTAGCACAGCGATCAATGGATGTACGCCGCCCGGTATGAGTTGCGCGAGTCCTACGTTCACCGGGGAGCCGTAGACGATCATTAGATGAACGATGTACACCAGCAGCGAGCTTTTCCCGATCGCAGGAAGGATTCGCGGAAAACGAAAAGACTGCATGCTGATGTACCCGACCCCGGACGCGACCAGCGACACGATGCCGAAGCGGAGGAGAGTGATTGCCGGAAGCGCCCGCCAATAGTCCACGTACGGTGAGACATACCTGACCTGAACGAAGTAGAAGCCCACGGAAAGTACAAGAGCCACTAGAGATGCTTTCGCGAAATTCATAGTGAGTGCTCTAGCTCTAGTTTCAACGGAAAGGCCGATCGCGGCCGCCCCGAATGCCGCACCTGCAAACAGAAACGCCGAGAACGGGAAGAAAGTAAAATATGATCCGGCCCGGTATGTCAGGTATGGATAGATTGCCGGATGGAGAAACTTCTCCCATTGAATCGGCTCGGTTATCGGCGCAATCGCGAGCGAAAGAACGGCGGCTATGACGTAAGAACTCAGGAGGGCCTTATGATTCCTGGAGACAAGCGCGATGATAAGTATGACCAGGAGTGAAAGAGAGATTATCTGGAGAGCGTCCGCCACGAAAAATATCTTCCAACCCTCCTGCGATACAGCGGACGGATTGTAGAGCATCTGCAGCGGCATGTGAAGCCCGTAACCGATAAGCAGGAGCGTGACGATCCTCCTCATCCTTCTTTTCTTTGCTTTGCCCGTCACTGTCAAAACACCGCCTCTGTACTTCACGGTCGCAATTACGAACGCAAGCCCCGCGGAAAAGAAAAAGAACGGCGCGGTCAGGCCTCGAAAAAAGGTCCAGAACTGAAAAAGGGTACTCGCCCCGTCCTTGTAAACGGAGCTCATCACCGCGTCGATCGTGTGCCCTTCGATCATCAACGTCACCCCAAGAGCGCGGAGTATGTCAAGAAGTATCAGTCTATTCTTGTCTTCCATCGGTTATGTAATTGTATTTAATGGTAGTTTGGAGCTTGACAATGGACGCGCCTCAGCCCAAAAGGTTGATATGCACCATGCCAAATGAATAGCGGGAAATCACCCGCGAATGTTTAAACAGCCCACGACGTTCTTTATACTTGAATCTATTTCTGCAAAAAGAATTGCGACTATGTCAACACAGTATCACGCTTCCTGTCCAAGTATCATCGGTAGTTCACGAAGCTCCCTTCTTATCGGATCAAGGGCAAGACCGAGGGCCTCAAGTGTCAGTGCGCCGAGAAGCGTCGAGTCCCCCTCCTCACCTAAGATCACGTCAGCCACGCCGAACTTGTCTCCGAACTTGAAGAAGGCCCCTCCCTTCTTGCGAAGGATCTTTGTGCCATCTGCCAGTCTGAAAACCTGTTCTCCGAGCGGCCTAATCCCAAGCTTCTGGAGAACGGGCGACGGAACGACCGAATAGATCGCGCCAGAGTCGACCAGGAAATCCAGTATCTCAGTGACTTCCGGATTCGAATCGTTTCCCACCTCTAACTCTAATACCGTCAGTCCCACCTTTTGTCTCCTCTGACAATTACCGACACTCGCATACTAAAATATTTTACCACAGTAGCTCACAGGAGCTTCTACTTTACTGAAACTCCCTGCGATTTCAGATAATCCGGAAACTTCATCTTTTTATAATAATCACCGTTAATATACTTCAACACATTGATAAATTCCTGGGGCCCCATGTAACCCGGCGCCGCAGTTATCGGCTGCCCGTCATGTGTCAGAAAGATTGTGGTCGGGTATCCGTTTACACCGAATGCGGTGGCGAGCTGCGCATCAGTAACGTGCATCGTATCAATAGTCTCTTCCTGGCTGCTCTCGGCATTCAATCTCACCAGCACATAGTTGTCGCGTAGATAATTCTCGACTTCCCCGTTCGAGTACGTGTCGCGCTCCATTTTCTTGCACCACCCGCACCAGTCCGTGTACACATCAACAAGCACTTTCTTATTCGTTGCGGACGCTTCTTTCAGACCTTCCGTGAAATTTGTCCATTTCAGCTCTCCGTTCTGAGGCTGGCTCATATTCGATCCCCCGCTGGTTAGCAAGAAGGCGCTCAATAAGACGACTAATAACGAATTCATTCTTACCTCTCTGAGTTTAGAAAATGTCGAACTGATATATGAACGGAGAAGGAGCCGAAAAAAGTTCATCAAGCTTGTGAACAATGGAAGGCTCTCCCGAGGCGAAGCCATATTTCACGGCATCGCTCGGTCTAAGAAACCCGGAATATACTTGTGAAAAAACCTCAATGTCCGCCTCAAACTGCGCGGGAAGCCTGGTATCGTCGACGGCGGTCTCGCCATTATGCACGTGAATATTAAGAAGGCGGGAATTCTGTGGTAGGTTACCGTCGGTCACCTTTAGAACAAAATCCGAAGGAGACTCAATATTATGCCGAAGCCGTGAGATCGCGTCTCTTACATTTATCACCCTCATCATGAATCCAGGTGCGACGGTAGAGAAGGACTTGTACTCGAAGAACAGTCTGCGATAGTCTTTCTCCCTTGGTTCCTTCAGGAAAAGATGGAGCGGATAATCCCCCGGTCCGAGGAATCTAACCCTGGCCACCTGCTCTCCCATTGCGGAAAGGAAACCCCAGAGCCCTCGATGGGCTGCAGCATTCAGACCGACAAACTCTCTTATGTTGATAACAGGCTCGCTGAATGCACCCGGCGTCGCGGCGGGATCCTTGTAAAGCTCGAAAGCGAGATAACCTTTCACCTCGCCATCGTCGTAGATATAGGCGTCCTTGAACTTCGGAAGCACCACAAGATCCCAGAAGGTGTCGTTTCGAAGCGGAGTGAAACTTCCACGGCTTTGAACATCCTGTTCGAGTATCCTCTTCACTCTGTTCCGATCCGACTTCCCAAAAGCTCTCACGCCCGAACGTTCCGGGAACGGGATGATATCCGATGGAGCAAGCTCATACAACATCATGTTGCCCACATGGGCATAACCATACTTCTTGTAGAACTTATGCCTGAAAGGGAAAAGCATCGATATCGGGAAATCCATATCGTACATTCTTCTAAGGGCGTCTTCCATAAGAGTATCCGCGATTCCGCGCCGCCTTGCTTCCGGCTGTACTGCGACCGCAGCTATTCCTGCCATCGGCATCCTCACTCCACGCGAGTAAACATCAAAAGGAGTTATCCTCAGACAGCCAAGTATGCCGCTTCCCGCACCTTTCTCCTCGATGACGAACATGTTTGAAATCGAGTAGCGCGGGTTGTTCTCGATGCTGACGCGTATGATCGAAGTGTCTTCGAGGAACGATTTGGAAAGAAGCGCCGCTATCGCGTCGCCGTCATTTCCTGTTGCTTGCCGAATAACCATTCGAGGTATCCTTTGAATGCTGGACTTCCGATTCGTTCAGGAATCCCGTGATTTCGTCGTAAACAGTCTTAACTCTTATCCCTTCCACGCCGATCTGGAACGTGCATAAATGAGGATTTCCCGGACATTTGGTCCGGCAGAAATCATCAGGCGGCAGGACAATTCGAGCTGCGCTTCCGACAGGCCCCCACAACTTCGGTGAGCAAGCCGGAAGCGGGCAGAACATCGACACCGTCCGAGTACCCACTGCCGCTGCGATATGCATCGGCCCCGTGCTCGCAGAAACGAAGACGGCCGTTTGCGATATTACCGCGGCTAATTCGCGAAGTGAAAGTTCGCCGAAAGTCGTCCGCGCTCCGTGCCCGTTCCCGGAGACGAACGCTTTCTCAAATGCTCGTTCGCTCTCGGACCCCGTTACCAGAACCTGTATACCGGTATCGGATATCACATCTGCGAGCTCGGCATATCTTCCAGCTTCCCAATTCGGCGAAGAGTGCCCGCTGCCGGGATGTATGCAAACCACCGGTTTGGTCAGGTCAAAACCGTTTTTCACGAGAAAATCACGGGCACCCTCTTTCTCTTCATCAGCCAGAAAAATCTCGGGCTTGGTCCAAACATCCTGTACCTCTCCCTTCTTTCGAGGTACGATCTTCCGCGCAAGGTCCAGCATATAATCCGATTCGTGACGCAACGGAACGTATTTGTGCCGAGAGACACCATGCGTTAACGTGATCACTTCATATAAGATATGCCCAACACCGATGCGGTAAGGTATTCCCGCAAGGAACAGCATGTAAGCATGCCTTTTCGTCGGCATAAGAAGAAGTGCCGCGTCGAACTTATGAGACGCAATCTCTTTTCTTTTCCTCATGAAGGAATCACCGGCAACCCCGGCCCGGCCGGGATCGTCTGTTATCACTGCATCTATGTAAGGGTTTCCCGTAAGAAGAGGAGCGGTATACGGCGAAACGAGTGCGCCGACGTAGCAATTCTTAAGTGATTGTTTCAGCGTATGATAGATGGGCGTAGAGAGTACAACATCGCCGACTCTGTCGGGCCGCGCTACGAGGATCCGGAGGTTTTGTCTATTGATTTTGCTAAGCAAACTCGACTCAATACCGTTCTGGTTTCAATATAACTCGCCTGCGACTGTGTTGCACACGTCACACGCGACGATTAGTTTTCCTAATTTTTCACTTGCATTAACAAAATAGCAACTTTAAATTAAGGCGGGTTTAATAGAGTTTCGACGAGGATCCCACCCTACCCCAAGAATCCTCGGACTATCCGTACCGACCTGCTGGCTACCCCACAGCGGGTCGGTTTTTTTTGTGGGACCTCCTTACCGTAAAGCACCCGGGTATTATATAGCAGAGGGCATGTGGCAGAGCGCATTTGCTTCGCTATTCCAGACACCTCAATTCGTGGCACACCGTCTTTTGAACCGGCTTCAATCTTTTCATAACTTGTAGGAAACTCGGAGTTATCATGGACCTCGAAAAGATTCAAACTGCGATCAGATCACTCGGAGCAGATGGCTGGCTGTTCTTCGACTTTCATAACCGCGATCATCTTGGCTTGAAGATTCTCGGAATGGATTTGAAAGGACTGTCGACCCGTCGCTGGTATTATTTCGTCCCGGCGGAGGGAGAGCCGACGAAGCTGGCGCACAGAGTCGAGCCGACAAAGCTCGAACATCTCCCGGGACAGAAGAGAATGTACTCGAGCTGGCGGGAACTGCACTCGAACCTGAAAGAAATTCTTGGCGCCCCGAAAAAAATCGCGATGCAGTATTCACCGATGAACGCGATCCCTTACGTTTCAATTACAGACGCAGGCACAGTCGACATCGTCCGAAGCTTCGGCCATGATATTGTCTCATCTGCCAATCTCGTGTCGCAGTTCGAGGCACTCCTCGACGAGAAGGCGGTGAAGTCGCACTTCAAGGCAGGCAAGCTGGTCGATGCGGTCCTCGCCGACGCCTTCAACGAAGTACGCAAGTCGGTCAGGTCAAAGAAGTACAAGACGGAATACGAAATACAGCAGTTCATCATGAAGAGGTTCAAGGCGAACGGGCTTGTTACCGACGATCCGCCGATCGTCGGCACCAACGATCATCCGGCAAATCCACATTTCGCCCCGGTGCCAAAAGGATCGAGAAAAATCAAGCCGGGAGACAAGCTGCTCATCGATCTCTGGGCGAAGCTCGACAAGCCTGGCTCGATATTCTACGACATAACCTGGTGCGCGTTTATCGGGGATGAAGCTCCCGAAGAATATGTGAAAGCCTTTCATACCGTACGCGATGCGAGACAGGCAGGATTCGAATTCATAAACGAAAGGCTCGGCTCAGGCAAGGCAATCGCCGGCTGGGAAGTCGACGACATTTGCAGAAATGTCGTCAGCGAGGCGGGTTACGGCCAGTATTTCACTCACCGCACCGGGCACTCCATCGGCGAGGAAGTCCACGGCAACGGTCCGAACATAGACAACTTCGAGACCCAGGATACAAGGCAGCTCGTGCCGGGTTGTCTCTTCTCCCTGGAGCCCGGGATCTATATCGAGGGAAAGATGGGAGTCCGGTCGGAGCTGAATGTTTACATCGGCAGCACGAATAGGGCTTTGGTCACGGGAAGAGAACAAGAAGAATTGGTGATGATTTACTAGTCATGTCGAAACAAACAATCCGGTTCGCGTGTCAGAGCTGCGGTTACGTGTCTCCACGTTGGACCGGGCGCTGTCCCGAATGTGGAGAGTGGAACAGCTTCGTGGAGGAGCTCACAGAGGAGCATCATGGAAAATCCGGGGCCCAAAAATCGAGCTCCGCAATCGAGATCGTTCCGCTCAGCAAGGTTGAAGTCACCGAAGGGAAAAGGCTTCCGACGGGTATTGAGGAATTCGACCGCGTGCTCGGCGGCGGCTTGATGCCCGGCTCGGTGATCCTCGTAGCCGGCGATCCGGGCGTCGGGAAATCGACGCTTATGATGCAGCTGGCACGCTCCGAGAAGCTGGGCAGGATTCTTTATGTCACCGGCGAGGAGTCGCGTGCCCAGGTCAGAGTCCGCGCGCAAAGGCTCGGCATCAAAGACCTCGACAGGCTTTTCGTGCTGGCCGAAACAAACCTGGACGCGATCGAGAAAGCCGTGTCGGAGTTTAATCCTCCCGTCTTGGTAGTCGACTCTATCCAGACCGTATATCATCCGGATATCATGTCTGCGCCCGGAAGCGTCAGCCAGGTTCGCGAATGTGCCGCGAAGCTCGCGCAGCTTGCGAAGGTCTCAGGCACAGCCGCATTTATAGTGGGACACGTGACGAAAGACGGAACGGCAGCCGGGCCTAAGGTGCTCGAACACATCGTCGACGCCGTCCTCCAGCTCGAAGGAGAGCGCCACTACGCTTTCAGGATACTCCGGGCAAACAAGAACCGCTTCGGATCGACGAACGAAATCGGGATTTTCGAGATGCATGAAACCGGGCTGGTCGAGGTCGAGAACCCGTCCGAGATTTTCCTGTCAGAGCGGAGTTACGGCTCCAGCGGCTCGACCGTTACCGCAACCATCGAGGGAACACGCCCTATACTCCTCGAAGTACAGGCACTCGTTACTCCAACCGGCTACTCGGTTCCACAGCGAACCGCGACCGGGCTCGACTATCGCAGACTAAGTATTATCCTGGCCGTTGTTGAGAAGCGGATGGGGATCAAACTCGGCGCATTCGATGTCTTCCTGAACATTGCCGGAGGCGTTAGAATAGATGAGCCGGCCGTCGATCTCGCAGCCGCGATTTCGGTCATCTCAAGTTACAGGGATATCCCCGTCGACTCGGGAACTCTCGTTATCGGAGAAGTCGGACTCGCCGGAGAGGTCAGAAGCGTAAGTCAGATCGAGCGCCGCGTGCAGGAAGCTGCGAAGCTAGGCTTCAAGAGGGCGATAGTGCCGCATGCCAACTTCTCCACGGTGTCTCAAGGAAAAGGGTCGAAAGCTAGACTCGACATCGAAGTTATTGAAGTGCAAAAGCTTTCGGAAGCTGTTAATCATCTTATATAAGAATCGACCATCGCCAAACGATTTGGGAATACAACTATTATCCTCAGGTATCTCGATGTCTCTTTTGAATTCAACTCACATTAACAGGTCAAAGCTCGAGATATGAAAATAATCGGCTTAGTTGGTCTTCTCGCCATCGTCGCGTGCTGGATACCTCAAACCCGCGAAGTCCTGAAGTCGAAGCGTGCCGACATGAATTTCTTATTCCTCATTCTCTATCTCGTCGGAAGCAATGCACAGACAACCTACGCTCTCGGAGATGCTTTTTTTCTGACGCTGAACCTCCTCCCATCAATTGGGAGATCCACAGACTTTTATTGCAAGATGTTCCCGAAAACGGAGGAAGTGAAAGAAACCAAATGGAAGTAGTGATTGCTACGCACAACCGCCACAAGGTCGAAGAGATACTAGATATAATGTCCGGGCTGGAGATCGAGCTCCTTTCGCTCGATTCCTTCCCTGAGATCGGCGAGATAGTAGAAGACGGCGACACGCTTGAAGACAATGCAAGGAAGAAGGCGCGGACAGTTTACAACGCGACGGGGATTCTTTCTTTAGCCGACGACACAGGGCTGGAAGTCGCGGCGCTCGGCGGAAGACCCGGCGTTTACTCCGCCAGGTACTCCGGAGAACACGCGACGTATGAGCAAAACAACCTGAAGCTTCTCGGCGAGTTAAAAGGCGTACCCGCCGAAAAGAGAACCGCAAAATTCAGGTGCGTGATATCCATAATAGGTAACGGCATCGACGAGATAGCCGTCGGCGAAGTCCCCGGCAGAATCATCGACGAGGTTCGCGGGAATAACGGGTTCGGCTACGATCCGCTCTTCATGGCAGACGGATATGACATAACTTACGCGGAAATGGATTCGGAAACCAAGAACTCACTCAGCCATCGCGCAAGGGCCCTGGAGAGAGCAAAGACAATTTTGAAGGATTTAGCCGGCGGGAACCGGACTGCGTAGGATCGCCCTGAGGGAATCCTCCTCCCTGCGAAGTTCAAATGTGGGCTTAGATCCTCCCTTGCACAGCAACCCGGTGAGTTGAGACCTGCTGCAAGTCGTTTGATCACCAGGCCGTAACCGTTCGCAATCAACCGTCGCTTACGCGTTTGAGTCCAATATCATAAGTATTTGAGTCGTCGCGTCTAGTTGCGGGCTATCCATTCCTCCAATTCCGGATATCAGCGTGGACACTGAATAGTAAAAAGTCATGTAGGCTTGTACGATCGCACCCGTGGTCGCGGCCGAATTAAGTGCGGCACTGAGAACCGAACCTGCTCCTCCCGCGGCTTCAAGCTGGGCATCGGCACTCGACACTGCCGAGCTGTCCGAAGAATCCATATCCAGAAGTTGTTCCATGATAGCCGCGTGGTACTCTTCGAATGCCGACGAAAGCTCTGAGGAAGAAACGGCCAGGTCGAGCCTGGCAAGCAATGCGGCGTTTGTGCTGTCGGTTGACGATATTTCGGCCAGCGACGCCCCGCCGGCTTGCATTTCCGATAGGACAGCCTGGCCGGCAAGTGCCGCGCGCACAAGTGCGGACGATTGCGCAATGGAAAAGCTTATACCCGCCGACAATGACTGGATGTTGCTGGTCAATGCCGAGCAAGAGGCATCCTCTACCTCGGCGAGCGTGACGATTGCGCCCTGAACCCCGACGAAACCGGATTGACCTCCGTCGGCAGTGCCCAGTTGGCCCGGCCCCGAAGGTTCTTCCGACTTTGCGAGCCCCTGTTGGCCGCTCACTTCACCCTGAACGACCGATTCCTCCTGAGGGCTCACAGAATTGCTTCCACGCTCAGTGCACCCGGCCAATAGCAAGGCCGAGGCGATCGATATTGAAATCGCAAGCGTTCCGAATGTCGATCCACTGAATCCAATTTGCCGCATATTCTCTCCTCCTTTTTTGTGGAACACGGTTCAGCAAAATGTTTCGCCACGATCAATGGATAAGGTCAACTGGCGTGCCGGTAGCCCGTGCGGCGAGCAGCTCAAATACGTGGTATCTCCCGAAACGATGTGCACCTCTTACACGTGCCCTGTGTAAGGTGCATCCTACTTGAGTCGCCACGAAGTTTCCGGCGGTTGAGCAAGGGTGCCCTGAACCGGTCAGCGACCTTGAAGTTGATCCCCCCGCAGAGCCATCAGTGAAAAATCTTACCACGAACGAAAGGAGCGATATGTATGGCAGTATTTCTATACCGGCGGCGGTCGGTAATACGACCGAAGTCACTCGCCCCAATTCGCGTTGCAATTTCCTCGACCCGAAACTAAATTGAGAAAAATCTAAGGCGGCAATGACGAGTCCATCCGATGACACATACAAAAACGATGACACCCGGATCCAGGCGGGCACAAACAGAAAATTGTTTATCTCAATTGCCGGGAATATTGGCAGCGGAAAGTCTTCGCTGACAAGATTGCTGAGCGAACATTTCGGATGGATCCCCTTCTACGAATCCGTAGACGACAACCCCTACCTTCCGGATTTCTACGGCGACATGAAACGTTGGTCGTTTCATCTCCAGGTGTACTTCCTTTCCAACCGGTTCATGAACCACAAGAACATTCTCGAGATGCCGGAGTCGGTAGTCCAGGACAGATCCATTTACGAGGATGTAGAAATTTTCGCCCGCAATCTTCACGATATGGGTAACATGGACGACCGGGACTACAAGAACTACCGTGAGCTCTTCGCGATCATGGTCGACTACCTCAAACCACCCGACCTGCTCATTTATCTTCGGGCGAATATCGAGACACTTCTGCGGCAGATCAAACTCCGTGGACGAAGCTATGAGCAGAGCATCGGCAGGAGCTACCTGGAACTCCTTAACGCGAGCTACGAAAACTGGATCAGGAGATACGAGGCAACAACCGGCAGGCTTCTTATCATCGAATCGGATGACCTCGACTTCGTCAACAATTCCGGGCACCTGGGCGACATAATATCAAAAGTAGAGACTGCCCTATCGCCCGTGAAACAGATGAGAGCTGGCGATTCTCAGCTGGCCGGTTAATCGAACACGCTGCGAGCAAATGCCGGTGAAGCCAGAAATCATTCTTAAGAACGGAATTTTCTGGACGGGCAATAGGCGGGCGCCGTATGCTGGTCACGTGATCTGTTCGAACGGGAGAATTTCGGCTATCGGAACAAGCACTTACACCTATGAGAGCGCAAGAAAGGAATTGGATCTCGGCGGCAGGTTTGCCATGCCGGGATTCATAGACGCTCATACCCACTTCCGTATCGGAGGCGGTATGTTGAACAGACTCGACCTTCGCGCGGTTCGAAGCGAGGAGGAATTTTCGGATGCAGTCCGCAAACAGGCGAAAGCCCATCCCGCCGGCAAGTGGATGCTCGGCGGCAACTGGGATCACGAAAACTGGAAGAGCAGGAACCTGCCGAGCAAGGAATTGATAGACGGAGCGACTTCATCGTTTCCTGTCTTTCTCGACCGCGTGGACACGCACATGGCGCTCGTAAATTCGCGCGGCCTCATTGCCGCCGGAATTACGCGCCACACGCCCGATCCCCCCGGTGGAGTGATCGTTCGCGACGCAATTGGAGAGCCAACCGGCATCGTTAAAGACGCTGCCAGAGAGATAGTCCTGCGCAACATCCCTGAACCGCCGCTTGAAGATGTAATTCGCGACATCAAGGAAGCGATGCGACTGGCGAACAGTCTTGGCGTCACGAGCGTGAACGACATCGGCCCTGAGCGGGATTTGAGAGCGTATTTAGAGCTGGATCGGCAAGGTGAACTCTCCGTACGGATTAACATGGTTCTTCCCATCAGCGATTACCGGCTCCTCACCAACCGGCAGACAACTGCAAGTGCAGCTGCAGGCAACAGCGACTGGGTCAAGTTAGGTGCCGTCAAAGGTTTCGCCGACGGATCGCTGGGCGCGGGGACGGCATGGTTTTTCGAACACTATACAGATGAGGTTTCGAATTACGGTCTCGCCACCGGGCCACTATCGAGCGGCAAGCTGGAGCAATCTGCTCTCAATGCGGACAGGAATCGCATCCAGCTCGCGATGCACGCCATCGGCGACAAAGCGGTTGCCGCCGTTTTGGACATATACGGCAAGATTCAAGATGCAAACCCGCCGTGGGACAGGAGATTCAGAATCGAGCATGCGCAGCATCTTCGTGAAGAAGACTTCCGGCGATTTTCCGATATGAGAATCATAGCTTCCGTACAGCCTTATCATTGCATAGACGACGGAAGGTGGGCTGCCAGAAAGATCGGAAGCGATCGAGCCAGATTCGCTTTCCCCTTCAAGCGTTTCCTCGACGAGGGTATTACCCTCGCGTTCGGAACGGACTGGCCGGTGGCTCCGCTCGATCCGTTGAGTGGAATCTACGCGGCCGTCACGCGGGCAACTACGGACGGCAAGAATCCTGACGGATGGATCCCTGAACAGAGAATCGGCGTTGAAGATGCGCTAAGCGCATACACTTTCGGAAGCGCCTGCGCGTCACGCGACGAGAACGATAACGGAACACTTGAACCGGGTAAACTGGCGGATGTGATCGTGCTTTCGAAAAACCCGCTGCGAATTCCGCCTGGGGAATTAAACGATCTGAAAGTCGTATTGACAGTAGTCGGGGGTAAGATCATTTACTCGGACGGTACAATCTATGATGCTGAGCTTCATGGGAACCCCGCCGCCTGAAGGAAAACGTCTCCTCTCGGAGATCGAGGTACAGTACGTGAAGGGTGTCGGACCGCGACGCTTCGAAGCATTGCGCTCCATCGGGGTGCTGACTGCTATGGACCTTCTCTACTACTTTCCGAGGAGATATCTCGACAGGACCCGTATCTATAAGATTAAAGACGCCGCGGCTGCAATATTGATGACCGAAGAAGTCACGTTCGTCGGGCGAATCAAGTCTGTGCAGGTCGTCCGTAGAGGTCACGGAAGAAACATGATGTATATAAGGCTTGCCGACGATTCCGGGACGATGCGGTGCGTCTGGTTTAACGCGGTGCAGTATTTTGCGAACGCGTTCAAGGAGGAAGAACTGATCGCATTTTCCGGAAAGGTGACTTCGTACCAGGACCGACCCTGCCTGATTCACCCCGACTACGATCATCTTGAAGACGAAGCGGACGAGGCATTTCTTCATACGGGGGGAATTATCCCTGTGTATCCGACAACCGAGGCTCTCAAAAGAGTAGGGCTCGATTCACGCGGATTCAGAAGACTGATTAAGAATCTCCTCAACAATCTCGATCTATACGAATTCCCCCCGGATCCGTTTCCGAAGGAGATAATCTCAATCAACTCACTCATGGACCTCTGCGAAGCCGTTTCCAAAATTCATTTCCCAAAAGATGAAAAGGAGCTCAACTACTCACTTCGACGTTTCAAATTCGAGGAGCTCTTCTACCTGCAACTACTTCTCGCTATCCGCCGCAACCTGATAAGGCATTCACCAGGTCTGGCATTCAAAGAGCCGGGCGCTCTCGTTGAAAAATTCGGCAAGGAGGTAATTCCGTTCAAGCTTACCGAAGCACAGAGAAACGTTCTCCATGAAATATTCGCCGACCTGAAATCCGGCCACCCGATGTACCGGCTCATTCAGGGAGACGTCGGAAGCGGAAAGACAATAGTGGCGCTGATCGCGATTCTACTTTCGGTAGAAAATGGGTATCAGGCTGCGTTCATGGCCCCTACGGAAATACTCGCCGCACAGCATTATGCGACGCTTAGCCGGTATCTATCACCGCTCGGCGTCGAGACTTCTCTTCTCATCGGCGGTCAGAAAAAGAAAGTGAGGGCCGATGTCTACTCAGATATCGAAAGCGGCCGCACGTCGGTCGTCGTCGGCACTCACGCAATCATCCAGGAAAAAGTCAAATTCAACAGGCTCGGGTTGATCGTCGTCGACGAACAGCAGCGTTTCGGGGTAATGCAGAGAATGGCACTGCAGGAAAAAGCCGGCGCTACGCGAGGCGAGCCGCACCTACTTGTCATGACGGCCACTCCCATTCCGAGGACTCTTTCACTGACAATCTACGGCGACCTGGACATTTCATTGATAGACGAAATGCCGGTGGGGAGGAAGAAGATCAGGACTGCTCTGCGGGGAGAATCGAGCCGCGACAAATTGTATAAATTCGTCCGCGAGCAGGTTCTCTCCGGGAGACAAACGTTCATCGTTTACCCGCTGGTGAACGAGACTGAAAAGTCGGACCTCAAAGCCGCAACTCAGAGTTTCATAAGGCTTCGTGACGAAATCTTCAGAGGATTCAAAGTGGGGCTGATTCACGGACAAATGACAGATACCGAAAAGAACGACATCATGCTCGCGTTCAAGAAGAATGCCGTCAACATCCTGGTATCTACGACCGTGATAGAAGTCGGTATCGATGTGCCGAACGCTACGGTGATGGTTATCGAACACGCCGACAGGTTCGGGCTGAGCCAGCTTCACCAGCTGCGCGGGAGGATCGGTCGAGGAGTGCATCAGTCTTACTGCATCCTGATGTCCGAGGACAAGTTTCTTGATGAGAAGAAGATACAAACGAGCGACGAGGCGACAACCAACCGTCGTCTCCGGCTGTTCGCATCGACGGACGACGGGTTCAAGATAGCGGAATACGATCTTATGCTTCGCGGCCCCGGTGAATTTTTCGGGACTAAACAAAGCGGCGCGCCTCCGCTGAAGCTCGCAAACCCTGTTAGAGACCGCGATATCATCATGCAAGCCAGAAAATCGGCTTTCGAGTTGGCGGAGGCGGATCCACATCTGAGGGATAAAGAACATGAACGGCTCAGGGAAGTACTTCTGAGAAACTACAAGGACAGTTTCGATTTCTTGAAGGCGAACTAGTTTTTCGAAACCCGCTCAGATCCTGACGGACACTCGGGACTGTTCCATTCCCTATGATTGACCTGCGGGTCCTTTGGCATCTATTTCGACATACACGTTGCCGATGCCGGAATAGGCGGTTATCACAGAACCTCCACCGTTCATCTTGGCTTTCAGATAATCGTACCGACGAATCTCACACCTCAGGCAACCCGCTGACAAGGCACTCACCGGGATTATCTTCACTTCGCCAAGTTCCGGTGTAGACGCTTCGATGTTTGCCGAAAGACCCGCGGGCAAGTCGAGCTTTACCGAGCCTGCTTCGGTAATCAGGTTGACTTCCTTCATATTCGTTGATACTGCAGCATGTATGTTCCCCTGTTTCGTTACCGCACGCAATGAACTTGGCAAGCCTCTCGGGACCATGACAACGAACTCGACCTGGCTCAGACCTCGCCCAACTGCAGGCTCCCCGTTCTCGTACCAACCTTTCAGCGTCAACTGGCTGCCGAAGAAATTATGCGTGAAATGAAAATTCGCAATTCCCTCCGGAGTTCCGCGTAACGTGAGCTCGATCTTAACTTCGCTTCCGTCGTACTCCTCAACTGAAATGTTGCCCAACTCCGTATCGAGCAGAATCAGGCCGCCCGGCTTCAAGTTTATGCTCTTCTGAACTATTTCGGTGCTTACCCTCTCCAGATATTCGGGTGAAGACGAGGAGCCGCCGGGATGGTTGAAACCTGCATGTGTTCCGAATAGGAGCATTGACTGAGCCAGGATGGCAACAAACATTCCATTCATGACGTCCCTCCCTTTTACAAATCCTGTACATCACCGGATGATTTCTTAATCGACTCGCACACATTAGCATCCTTACGGCAAGAAGGCAGTTAAGTTCCACGGCAGGAAACACTCCGGATCAAACCACCGAGAGGGGAACCGCGACTAATCATAACGAAATCGATTTGGAATTATAATTACATACAATTAGCTTTGATACCGTCAGTCAGTTGAAGTTTGTATTGGGGAACGAGATGAAAAGAAAGTCTTACCGCATCACCAGAGTTGGGTCTCTCAACAATCTCAGGCTAACCGATGAAGAGATCGGGGAACCTATGGGCAATGAAGTTCAGATCGCAATAAGAGCAATCGGTCTCAACTTCGCAGACGTATTCACGATCTTCGGGCTTTACAAGGCAGCGCCGAAAGAAAATTTCATACCCGGCCTGGAATTCAGCGGCGTTGTTTCCGCAATAGGAAGCAACGTAATGGATATGGAAGTCGGCGACAAAGTTATGGGGTCCGTCAGATTCGGCTCATATACAACTCACATAAACATCGACCGCCGGTACGTCACGGCACTTCCTGACGGGTGGACGTTTGAAGAAGGGGCGTCTTTCATCGTCCAGGCTCTAACTGCCTATTACGCGCTCGTACCTCTGGGGAATTTAAGGACCGGTCAGACGGTATTGATTCATAGCGCTGCTGGTGGCGTCGGGATTTACGCCAACCGGATCGCGAAAAAATTCTCCGCATACACGATAGGTACCGTCGGTAATCCTACAAAGGTGGAATTCCTGAAGGCGGAAGGATACGACGACATAATAGTTAGGAACGGGGAATTCAGAAGGGACCTCGCCAAGTCACTGAACGGGAGACAGCTCGATCTAGTGATGGACGCAGTCGGCGGAAGGGTGCAGAAGGACAGTTTCGATTTCCTTACCACCACAGGAAGGATGGTCGCGTACGGCTTGTCCCAATTCGCGTCACCGGGCGTGCGACCGAACTACTTGAAGCTGGCACTCCAGTTTATAACTATGCCGAGGTATCATACGCTCACGCTTATTGAGTCGAACAAGAGTATTCTTGGATTCAATCTCATATGGCTCTACGACAAGGTCGATATGCTTAAGTCGATGCTCGACGAGATACAGGCACTCAATCTAAGTAAGCCGTTTGTCGGATCAGTATTTGCCTTCGACAGGCTAAAGGAGGCGATCAACGCGTTCCAGGGTGGAAGGACCATCGGTAAGGTTGTAGTCCTGGTTTGAAAGCCTTTCTCAAGAACACCGGAAAGGAATTCGGTTCACGATCCGACTTGGATCAAACCACCGCTATTCGATTTTCGCGACCAGGCCGGGTGATTTGCCCACGCAATTCACATTGGTTATTTTGTTGTGGAAATTCCCCGGAGACAGGAATGTGAGCACAACTTTTTTTACCGGCAGCACTTACAATACGGACGATAAGACATCCCGAGCATTCCTCGACAAGTTGGCCATGAACACACGGATCTATTTCATGGCAAAGTACATCGAAATAGTGTTGAAGACCCGACGCGAGGCGCTTGACGGCATTTACGACACTGAACATTGGATAAAGTCGTCCGCCGACATTTTCAGGCTGATAGAAAGTTGCGGCGGAAAATTTCACCTGACAGGTCTAGACAATATTCGTTCGAGCCCCGAGCCGATGGTCTTTGTCGGCAACCACATGAGCACCTTAGAGACGATGACGCTGCCATGCATCATTGCCCCGGAAAAAGAAGTAACGTTCGCTGTGAAAGAGAGCCTGGTCCGTCATCCTTTCTTTGGGGCTGTCATGCGTTCCAGGAACCCGATTGTCGTAGGAAGAGAAAATTCAAGAGAGGACCTTGTTGTTGTTCTAAAGAAGGGACAGGAACTCTTAGCTGCCGGGACCTCAGTCATAATTTTCCCTCAGAGTACCCGCATGGTTAAGTTCATACCTGAGAAGTTCAATTCCCTCGGCGTCAAGCTTGCCGCAGCAGCAAAAGTCAAAGTCGTGCCGTTCGCAATAAAGACCGACTACTGGGAAATCGGGAAAGTGGTGAAAGATCTCGGCAAGATCAGCCGCCATAAGCCTATTTACATGGATTTCGGTGAGCCCTTCGAAGTTTCAGGGAGCGGCAAGAAGGAGAATTCAAAAATAATAGACTTCATAACCGTACATCTTAAAGAATGGGGAGCCGAGGTCGCCTGACGGACTGGCATCGGTAGCCGCATCCGAAAGAGCTTTCTTTCTCCTCAACTCCGGTTCACCCTTTCCCCCATTTACACTTTCTCCGAATCACTGATCCACCACTCCTATTTCTTTTTGTAGAATTGGGAGACTGCAGGCACGAGGTACTCTTCAAAAGCCCGTTCAAAGTCGTACTCCGGTTTCCATGCCCAATCTTTCCTCGCACGCGAGTCATCCACGTCCGCGGGCCACGAGTCGAGAATAGTCTGCCGTTTCAAATCGGGCTTGAAATTTATGACGGCATCCGGGAAAGCCTTCTTCACCTTCCTTTTCAATTCGCCTGCCGACGGGTTGAAGGAGCCGACATTGTATATTTGCGTACTCAGATTCTTCTTCGGCGCGGCTTCAAGCAAGAGAAGCGCCTTTACGCCGTCGGGCATAGCCATGAATGGTATCCTCGTGTCTTCTCTGACGAAGCAATCGTACGGCTCTCCCTTTGCCGCCTGGTGAAGCATCTCAGGTGCAAAGTCGCTCGTCCCTCCCGTCGGGAGCGTGACGGCACTAATCAAACCGGGGAATCTAACGCACCGGAAATCCACTTTGCCTCCCACCGGCTGGGCATCGAGCTGACGGTAATAGTTCATGTAATACTTCCCGAGCCTTTCGCAGTACAGTTTGTTTATACCGTACATGGTACGCGGCTCGGTGCACTCATCCTCACCTAACCTGTCCGCCGTCTCCTTCGCGCGCGCGTCCGGGAGTCCATAAACTGCGATCGAACTCGGATAAATCATCTTCACTTCTTTTCCCTGCAGGCGTGATTGTGTGATCGCCGTTTCGAGGAGGTTCAGGGTTCCGTCCACATTTACCTTATGCGCAATCGTCGGCTGTCTTTCCGCCCTGGTCGAAAGGAGCGCAGCGAGGTGGTATATCACATCGAAATCGTGGGCTGTCGAGAGAGATTCGAGAAACCGATTATCTAAAATGTCACCCGTGTAAGTCTTGTAGCACTTCGATTTGGAGGAATCGTCCAGGGTATTCAGGTCGAGAGCGACAACCCTTACGCCGTCGTGTTCGGCAAAGTGCGAAATGAGTCCGTGCCCGATTTCACCGTTCGCGCCGGTGATCAGGATAGTTCTTGTTTCCATCTGTTCTCCTTGAACAATTGCCGTACTTCTGTTTGAATGCCGGCAAGAATCTGTGGTCGTTACAGGCTCACCTTCCGCCTGATTTTTGTCGTTAAAGTTATAACATGGTGGCTGTGTTAAGCAACATGCGGGAACATACTGAAAAGCACGCGGAGAGCGGTCTATAGAAAGAAGAGCGCCCACGCATCGTGCAACAAGATGCAAGATGATCACGGATAGAATTCTACTCACTCGATACCCGTGGAAGACCGTCCTCATTCCTTGTCTTCCGTGTGCAACAACCTGGACCCGGCCCACAGCCAATTTCCGCCGGCGTTTTTTAATGACGTGAACGGTTTGTAAATTCACGTGATAGGTCTACGGGACAAGGCCGGTTCGTCATAAGAATCAAATCGGGAGGCTCAGCATCATGAATTCGAGCAATATTATTCTTCGGATTGCCGGGGCGATTTCGGTTGTTGCGGCCACAACTATGATCTTCATTTCGACAGGCTATTGCCAGGAACGGAATTCTCGTGGACTCAATGAAATAGAAGTGCTCGTTAAGCCGACGCTCGATTCCCTTATCGCGAAGGAAGACACCGACCACGACAAGAGAATAACGATAGATGACCCGCACATTCCCGATACCGACAGAGGCAACCGACGCTTCTGGATCACGGCGCTCGACGGGAGGGAATATGAAGTCGACGAGACTTATTACCTTGCAAATCTTCTCGAAGATCTCAAGCTTGCGGAAGACGAAGGGAAGGAGACGATAGTTTTGGACGGAGCGGACATTTTCCAGCCGCCCGCCCAGCGTATCGCAGAATCGATAAGGAATCTCTATTGGGTCGGTCTCACGAGACGGATCGACGAAGCCGGCATCGAGAAGATATTCAAAGACGAGAAGGTCAAGACGGTCGACGGTTTCAACTATGTTTACGTTCCCCACGGTGACACATTGGGTAACGATTACTTTTCCGGGGTAGCACGCAGCCGTCCGGATCTCAAAATGAAAGTGGTGATGCTTCCCGCAAAAGTCACCCCGAAGTACGTTGAGAGTTTGAACGACAGACCGGGCATTCTCAGCCTCAAAATGTACAGGGAGCCCGACGGCAGGATCGCTGCTGCCCCTTTCGTCGTACCGGGGGGAAGATTTAACGAGATGTACGGCTGGGACAGCTATTTCATAACACTCGGCTTGCTCCAGGACGGCAAAATCGCACTAGCAAAATCAATGGTGGATAATTTCATTTACGAGCTAAATCGTTTCGGAAAGATTTTGAACGCGAATCGCACTTACTACCTGACGAGGTCTCAACCGCCCTTCTTCACTTCGATGGCGCTCGCGGTTTACCATGAACTTCCGAAAAACGAAGAGACAAAAGCCTGGCTGAAAACGGTTCTCGAGGCGGCCATAATTCAATATACCGATTACTGGACGGGGCCAAACCATCTTACGAAGACCGGGCTCGACAGATACTACGACAACGGCATCGGACCGTCTCCGGAGGTCGAACCGCACAGGTATCATTACCTCTACACCGAGTATGCAAAGAAGTACAACATGAGCGAAGAACGGTTCAAGAATGAATATCTCTCGGGAAAGCTCAAAGTCCATTCGCTCGATACCTTCTTCAAAAACGACCGCGCCATGCGAGAGTCGGGAAACGATGCGAGTTACCGTCTTCAGTATGATTGCATCGATCTTGTGACCGTAGACCTCAACTCGCTTCTCTACAAAGAAGAGACGAACATAGCCGACATCATCGAGGACGACTTCGGCGGCGAAGTCAGATTGGGCGGTAAAATAGAGAGAAGCTCGACCTGGTACGACAAGGCCGAGAGGCGGAAGAAGCTGATCACAAAGTATCTCTGGAACGAGAAGGCCGGGATGTACTTCGACTACAACTTCGTCACCGGCAAGCAGACGGGTTACGTCGCTGCGACGACATTTTATCCTCTCTGGGCAAAGCTTGCAACCCGGAAACAGGCAGAAGAACTCGTGAAGCATGCTCTCCCGCTGCTCGATATGCCGGGCGGCATTGTCGGCTCAACGGAGGAGTCTCGCGGCCCCATCTCGGAAGACCGTCCGCAGACGCAGTGGGACTATCCTTTCGGATGGTCTCCACAGCAGATGCTGACATGGATCGGCTTGAAAAACTACGGTTACACGAAGCTCGCGCGCGAGCTGGTTTATAAATGGCTCTACACGATAACCGTCAACGCGTACAACTACAACGGCACGATCGCGGAGAAATACGATGTCGTTAGCAGATCCTCGCAGGTATTCGCCGAGTACGGAAACGTCGGGACAAAATATTCTTACATAACCCGGCAGGGGTTCGGCTGGACGAACGCGTCATACGTCGTCGGGCTGACATTTCTGGCAAAGAAACTAATTGCCGATCTAGACAGGTTGATCCCGCCGGAGTGGGTCTTCAGGGAATAGCGATCATGCAACCATCACCTGTTCCGGTGTTCTTACACCGGTGACGGTCACCACTCATTTCGGACCGCCGTGAACCTATCACCCCCTTTCGCATGTTATATAGAAACAAGACCAAGAATCACAAACGTCTCTGTGAAAGGGAGATAGCGATGTCGGAAAACAGAACAGTTCTGGTTGCGGGTGCGACCGGCAAACAGGGAGGCGCTGCGGCAAAGGCGCTCGGCGAGAAAGGCTTTAAGGTAAAAGCAGTAACGAGAGACCCGTCGTCTCCCGCCGCTCGGGCGCTTCAGAAAGCAGGCGCCGAGGTGGTGAAGGGCGACTTAATAGACAAAACCTCTTTAGCGAGTGTGCTCAAAGGTGTTTACACTGTTTTTGCCATGACTACGCCTTTTCAAAACGGTCACGAGGCGGAGGTGACACAGGGCGTAAACCTCGTCGATGCGGCAAAGGCCGCAGGCGTCGGACATCTTGTCTTCAGCTCCGTTGCAAGCGCGGACAAGAGCACCGGCATCCCTCACTTCGAATCTAAATACAAAGTGGAACAGTACATCGCCGCCTCGGGAATACCTTACACGATCATCGGCCCGACGGCGTTCATGGAAAATTTCATACAGCCATTTGCTATTGCCAACCTTCGCCAGGGAAAGATAGCGAGAGCTCTTCCCGCAACGCGCCCGATACAGTTGATCGCGGTAGAAGATATCGGTTCCTTTGCTGCTTTCGTCATTGAGAACAGCAACGAGTTCCTCGGTGAACGCATAGACATTGCCGGTGACGAACGCACCGGGGAAGAGACTGCACTCATACTGTCGAAGATCGCCGGCCGAACGATCAAGTACGAAAGCTTTCCACCGGCCAACCTCAGGGCCCAGAGCCCCGACTTGGCGATCATGATGGAATGGCAGGAGAAGAATGAATACACCGCCGACATAGGGCGACTGCGCCTCGACTTCCCCGAGGTCGGCTGGCATAGACTGGAAGAGTGGGCTAGGGGAATTGACTGGAAGGCGCTTTTGACTTCTTAGCCGCATCCCTTCCTTTCACTCGTCTCACGAAAGGAGTCCGGTCCACTACCCCATACTACCCACGTACTCCCGCTTTCGGAACCACCGTATCTTACCACACCCTTTTCTCACGCGGCACGCCGTCGTCGACATGGATATGCTTTATCTCCATGTACTCTTCCACTCCGATGCGACCGAATTCCCTCCCGATGCCGCTCTGTTTGTAGCCGCCGAACGGCGCACGCTCGTTGAGGAGATGCCACTCGTTTATCCAGACGGTCCCGGCTTTCAGCCTGTTGGCAATCTTTCTCGCTCGTGTTAGATCTCTGCTCCACACTCCTGCCACGAGGCCATAGACAACGTCATTTGCGAGTTCGATCTCTTCGTCATCGGATGAGAACTTATTGACAGTCAGGACAGGTCCGAATATTTCTTCCTGGGCAATTCTTGCGCGGTTATCCATACCGACAAAGATCGTCGGCTCGACAAAATTACCTTTCGCGAGTTCAGGCGAGTGCGGCGCCTTCCCTCCCAGGGCTAACTCGAATCCGTCTTTCTTTCCGCTATCCATATAGCAGAGGACTCTGCGGACCGATATCAGTTGAAGGATCCATCGGGTTTCCCAATCTCATACGCTTCGCTTTTTCAACGAGAGATTCGACAAAGCGGTCGTAAATTATCTCATTAATGAAAAGCCCCCTCGCGGCTTCACAGCACTGTCCCGAATGGTAGAACATTCCGTACAAGCTTCCGTCTATCGCGACATCCATGTTTGCATCTTCAAGGACGATGGCCGTCGAAATAATGCGACGCCTTACCCCCCGCTTCAAGATCCAATGCCATGTCCGGACACACCCGGTCCGGGATCTACACGGCCTTTCGGGCCAGTCCCGAATGACGCGCCGATTCGTCAACCGGAAGTCAGCTGATTTTGTGTTTCCTCTTCGTCTTCTCGATAGCAGCGAGATGATGCTCGAAGTGTTCGACAGTATGTTCAAGCACCCCGAAGAGAGTTACCTTTCCGCTTTCGCTGTGGATGCCCGTCCTGGAGAAATCCGAGTCTTTAAGGCTTTTCAGAATGGGAGTCATCGAAGCGCGGAGTGTGTAGAAGAGAGCGATCGAGCCTTCAACGGACGTTCTTGTGTAGAGAAAACTTTCCGCCCAATTATTCTGATCGAATACAATAAGGAGAGGGTTCTCCTCTGCGACGATTTTCTTCATCCTGTAAACGAAATTGAGTTCGGCATCGGCGAGATGATGCACCTGCTGTCTTATCGTCCACTTTTTCGGTGCGAGCCGCCTGTCGAGGTCTCTGTCAGATAGCCCGTCCACGCTCGCTATGAGATCTCCCGGTCCGTTTTCGTATCTGCGTATCAGTGAAAATGCTTTCGAGCTCATTAAGAATCTCCGTAAAAAGTTATCGTATGGGGCTTATGGCTTAAAGAGAGTAATGAGGACGATAATTACAACGAGGACCCAGTTTAGAACGAAGAACACCGTCTGCTTACTATTAAGTGCCTCGAGCTTATCGTTCGCATCCTCCGGCGGATTGATCTGGTTCATTTGGTCGAGAAGCATGGCACGCTGGCGAGCGGTCTTGGGACTTACCACCATCCCGATCCCGAGGAGGATGATGAAGAAGAAGAGCTTGATGCCCAGCCACGCGTAAGCTCCGAATAAATCGCCTATGTTGATATTCAGAAATATCATATTGCCGATGCCGCTAAGGATAAGGACCAGCGCTCCGAAGGGGGAAAGGAGACCCACACTCCTGAGCATCTTTGCCGAGTGCTGTTTCATCCTGATATCGTTCTCCCACCTGAAATTCGCCTCAATGATGGGACCGGCAAATAAGAGAGTGAAAATCATCCCTACGCCGAGCAGGTGAAAGAACAACGATATGTGGAACCAATCCATCTATTGTCTCCTTGATATTTTATTTAATGTAACATACCGGAACAAATTTTCGCTGAGATTCAACTATGATTGTGCTCTAATTAAAAGGCACATCCGGGACGTCGAGAACGGTCTAAATTCCCCTGACTATCGTAGATATTCCCTGTCCAACGCCTATACACATAGTCGCCAGGCCGTATTCAATCTTGCTCCGTTTCATCTCGTGTATCAGGGTCGTCAGGATTCTCGCTCCGCTCGCTCCCAGCGGGTGGCCGAGCGCGATGGCACCACCGTTGACGTTGGTGATTTTCCTGTCGAATCCAATTTCCCTCATCACGGCGATTGATTGCGCCGCAAATGCCTCGTTGAGTTCGATCAGTCCGATTTGTTCCAGCTTCAGTTTGGCTTTGTCGAGTGCCCGACGGGTAGCAGGCACCGGGCCGAGACCCATCAATCGTGGATCGACTCCGGCTGATCCTGACGAAACAATCTGCGCGACGGGAACCAGATCGTTCGACTTGATGAACTCCTCCGAGCATATCAGAAGAGCGGCCGCACCATCATTGAGACCCGACGAATTCCCGGCGGTCACGGTCCCGCCGGTCCTGAATGCCGACTTCAGTTTCGACATTTTTTCGAGATTAGTATCGCGTCTAGGTCCTTCATCTTCAGACACGCGCATACCCTCACCTTTACGTTCCATGACGTTCACGGGAACGATTTCATCTGCAAATTTGCCGTCGTCCTGGGCGAGTATGGCGCGCCTGTGGCTCTCCAGCGCGAAGACATCCTGCTCCTCGCGGCGGATCTTGTATTTCTCGGCGATATTCTCCGCGGTTTCTCCCATGCTCTCAAGCGGAAATCGTGCCGACAATTTCGGATTGGGGAAACGCCAGCCGAGTGCAGTGTCGTAAGCGGTCAGGTTCCCGAAGACGACTTCGCCCGCCGCGTTCTTCGGGATGACGTACGGAGCGCGAGACATGCTCTCGACTCCGCCCGCTATCACGCAATCCGCGTCGCCGGCAGCGATCATCCTTGCGGCAGAGTTTACCGCTTCGAGACTCGATCCGCACAGACGGTTGATCGTATATGCCGGTACGCTGTACGGAAAGCCGGCAATAAGTGCCGCCATACGTGCGACGTTCCTGTTGTCTTCGCCCGCCTGATTGGCGCAGCCGAGTATAACCTCGTCCACTTTTGATGGATCGACTCCTGTTTTCTCGGCAAGCGCTCCGATTACCGATGCGGCAAGGTCGTCCGGTCTGATGCTCTTCAAAACGCCTCCATACCTTCCGACGGGACTTCTGAGAGAACCGGCTATATATGCGGGGATTTTCGATTCTGTCATTTGATATCGAGATCGCTCTCGCTCATACGGATTGTTCAGGACAAGTTATTGTTTCCAAAGGGACGACAATGCTACTGAGGTTTCTTGTCAAGCTTCTCCAGTGCCTGGAGGTTGAGGCGATCGAGAAGGTTATAAAGCGGTGTAGTACTCTTTATGCCTGACCCGGTCACTTCTACCAGAAACCGATTAGCTACCGGTAGCTGCAGCTTCCCTTCCTCCGATGTGCTATCATAGGTCTCAAGCACTCTAATTCCCTGGTACAGGACAGTCTTCTCGTAACCTGTGGCAGTTTCCTTATCGACGTCGCTTGCGACGTACATGTAAGAAGGAATACTCAGCATGTCCGTGATCTTTATGGAAATGGTGCTTCTCGATGTATCCGTGTCTGCGCGGTAGATCACCTGGGCCCATGAAGTCGCAAATCCCATCATGGACGATGTCTCTCCGGTCGGTTTACCGCGACTGTATGGACCCAAATCCCCTTCGGGCAAGAGTCGTTGGAGCTCTCTGAAGTGGTACACCTGCGGCTGTGCCGATACCGGGACAGCAAAGAGAAGAAGCAACATAAACGAAAGATATCTGAGACGCATCCTTTTCTCCTTCTACTGGGACAACAGAAGACTCGGCCTGTAAGCATCGCCGTAGGTGCGGCGCATCGCCTGCAGGAATTCGGCTATCATATATTTGCCAATAGAATCGGAGAATTCCAAAGGCCCTTTCGGAAAATTCGTGCCGAGTTTCATCGCAAGGTCTATCGAGTCTCTATCGGCTATTCCTTCCTCCATCATCAGGTGCGCCTCGTTGATAAGCATCGAGATGGTTCTGGCGAGAATCACCTGCTGAGGCACGTTGAGCTGGCCGGTGATCTCAAGTTTGGCGGAAATCTTGTGCGCCATCTCGGAGAGAGACTCGCTGATCATCGTTTCACGCCTGTCGATCTTCAGGGCAGCTTTTGCCGTTTTGCCGTCGTAGCTGTAGAATCCCTTACCGGCCTTTCTGCCGAGGAGCCCCGACTCGACCATTTTCTGCTGTAAGATAACAGGTCTGAATCTGGGTTCTTGGAAGAATTGCTCGTAAATAGATTTTGACACGAGTAAATTCACGTCCACACCGACAAGGTCGAGCAGGCTGAAAGGACCCATCGGAAACCCGGCCGATTCGAAAGCGAAATCTATTTCCTCTATACCGCCTAACCGTTCCGAGAGAAAGCGGAGCGGCTCCAGGTAAAAATGCCTCGCGCACCTGTTCACCACGAAACCCGGCGTATCCCTGGTTAGTATCGGAGTCTTACCGATCTGTCTTACGATCTGCGATAGCTCCTGGAGGACATCCTCCGAAAGGAAGTCGGTCTTTACGACCTCGACCAGTTTCATCTTGTGCGCAGGATTAAAGAAATGCATTCCCGCGATCCGCTCCCTGCCGGCACAGCCGTTCGCTATCGAGCCGATTGACAGGCTCGATGTGTTCGATGTCAATGGGATATGAGGCGGGCAGATCACGTCAAGATTCGCGAAGATCTGTTTCTTGACCGCGAGATTTTCCGTGACCGCCTCAACGACGATGTGTGCCTCGGAGAAGTCCGACAGCTCTGTGCGAGGATGGATCCTCGCTATTGCCGCCTGGGCGTCCTCAGGCTTCATCCTCCCCTTTTCGGTTTCCCGGTGGAATTCCTTTACTACAACCTCAAGCGAATGCGCTACGATTTCTTTCGAGATGTCGTACAAAAGTACATCCCAGCCGCTTCGGGCGAACGAGATCGCAATTCCCGCGCCCATTGTCCCTGTTCCTACAATCCCGACTGCTCTCATCAGCTTGATACCACTCCGTCTTCTTCCATTTTCTCCCAGTCGGGTTTCCAATCGGGCAGTCTCAGGCCGCACTCGGAACACCTAAAGCGAACTTCATCGGCGAATCCTCTGCGGACTTCGTCGTTGTCCCTCGACTTAAGGCCGAATTTCCTGTAAAGAGTATTGTGCCGAGTCTTGGGTTTCCCGAAAATATTCATGGTCCTCGGATACCATGTGTCGAGTGCTTCCTGCACTTTGGCCCTGGTGGAATGGTCAAACGCCAGCTTCCTCACCCAGAAGTCGCCGTGACTAACATGCATCGTTTCTTCCTTGAAAATCCGTTCGATCTCCCTCCTCCACGGGCCATAAGAGGATCGCCGGACATCTTCCAGCTGATGCCCCGCGCCCCGGTCCATGCAGAACTGGAACACAATGAAATCCGCCCAGGTATCTATCGTATAGTAGAAAATATTCACACGCTTATCGTCGGCTTTGAGACCGACCCTGAGGGTGTAATTGTGTTTTGCGACGTGGGACTCCGCGTCGACGCCAATATCGGTCAGGAGACGGTACATGGCCCTTGCGTGGCGCACCTCGTCTTTCACGATGTTCGCGACTGCGAGCTTCTCCTCTGTCGTCGGCGCATTCATGATCCACGGCACATACCCGAACGCATCCGCAAGTTCGGAATCGGCTTGTTGCAGCATGAGGTTGGTGAGATTATCATAGTATTCGTCACTCATTTCATCTACCGTTTCGATGGCCTCGCCATTCTGCAGCTTTTCCCACATCCGTTTTTCCCGCTCTCCATTCGACAGGTCAGATGGATTTCTTGTCGGACCCGTTGTCATCATCGTCCTCCTCTCTGTCTTTCGAGGCTGTCCCAGAAGTGGCCATCCGATGAATCGGACGGCTGCCAACGGCACATCTCGATAAGTTGAGCTCAGCTTATCGGCAGGCGTTTTAAGAGGCGTCGATTTCAATCGATGCCACTTTTAAGACAGCCTCGAGTTTTATTTCAGCGGCAACGACTATTTCCCTTTGAAAACCGGAGGGCGTTTTTCTACAAATGCTTTCGTCGCCTCTTTTGCGTCCTCCGTCCGTCCGGAAATTTCCTGCATGTATGCTTCGTATTCAAGTGTCTGCTCGAGTGAATAGACCGCCGAATGCCTCAGCATTTTCTTAATCGTCGAATATGCCTTCGTCGGACCGTTGGCAAACCTGACGAGTGTCTTCTCCGACTCTGCCATGTACTTGCTGTCCGGGAATACCTTGTTCACGAGACCGAGTCTCAGCGCCTCTTCTGACGAAATCTCATCCCCGAGCGCAGCGAGTTCAAATGCTTTCGCGTACCCGACAAAACGCGGGAGGAAATATGTAGAGCCCGAGTCAGGAACGAGGCCTATTCTCACGAAGGCCTGGATAAGTTTTGCACTCGAACTCATTGTCCTGTAATCGCACGCGAGGACGAGGCTCATTCCGGCTCCTGCCGCCACGCCGTTCACAAGTGCGACAACGGGTTTCTCCATGCCGGTTATCAGCCTGATTATGGGATTGTATCTTTTTCTCAACGAGTCGGCAAACGATTTGGCCTGTGAGACCTCTTTCAGGTCCTGTCCGGAAGAAAATGATCTTCCGCTCCCCGTAATAGCGACGCAGCGCACCTCCCTGTCTGCCGAAAGCTCCTTTAGAGCGGTCTGAATATCTGTCGTCATCTTTTCGTTGAAGGCGTTGAGTGAATCCGGTCTGTTCAGGGTAAGGCGTCCTATCCCGTCGCCGACCTCGACGATTATGGTTTCGAAATCACGCATGACGGTAAGAGTCTTCAAGCTGGTGGCCGACAATGTTGGACGATCTGAATTTGCGCAGGTAGTTCAGTACCGACCTCATATCCTTCGGAAGCTCGGCTTCAAACGTCATTTCTTCGTTCGTACCAGG
Organism: Bacteroidota bacterium; assembly: GCA_021845665.1. Classification (GTDB taxonomy): domain Bacteria; phylum Bacteroidota; class Ignavibacteria; order Kryptoniales; family JAKASW01; genus JAKASW01. Next base: position 29,152 of record JAJZVO010000052.1, read on the forward strand.
ATGGGCAAATGTAATCGAGGCGGCATGAAGCGCGGTTCTGGAAAGCAGCGGCTTCTCCTCTCCCTCCGAGAAATAGTTGGACTTAACGGCCGAAAGAAAGAAAGGCGTTCCATCGCCGTATACCCTGTCACACATGACGGGGAGGCCTACCGACGCGAGGTGAACCCTTATCTGGTGAAGTCTCCCGCTCTCGGGCATCGCATTTACGAGCGCATAGCCGTCGAACAGTTCTTCAACCGAGAAGTTTGTAACCGAGGGCTTGCCGTGTTTTCTGTTCACTTTCATGACACCCGGGTGGCTCGGATTTTCGGATATGGGCGCATCGATGACTCCATCTGCTTCCATGGGCTCCCCTACAACTATCGCCACGTATTTTTTATGGACATTCCTTTGTTCGAACTGCGAATTCAAATTCGCGTGGGCGTCCGCGTCTTTCGCAAATACTATAACACCGCTTGTCTCTTTGTCGATGCGGTGGACCACGAAGATGTCGCCGAACTCATCCTTCACCATCCCGTAGAGATTTTGGAGCGAATGATTATACCGGTCTGGGAGGACGAGGAGCTGAGGCGGTTTCTCAACCACAATAATTTTCTCGTCCTCATATATGACACTGCCGTTGTGCGCTTTCAAAATAAGGTCGAGTCTTCTTTTCATTTCATTCCCTGTTATCGGCCGCAAAAATGGCAGGCCCGCTTCATCTGCCTGTCCACCTGGGGAATCTCTTTTCAATGAAAGCCCGCATGCCTTCTTTTTGATCCTCACCTGAAAAAAGCATATAGAAATTCTTTCTTTCGAATTCGAGACCTTCTCTCAACGCGAGATCATCGGCTCTAGAGACGCGGCCGAAAAGTCAAACCACAAAGAGCACGATGATTTTTCACGAAGGACACGAAGGGATCTATTCATTTATCGCTCTTTCTTTGTGCTCTTTGCGCCCTTTCTTCGTGACCTTTGTGGTTAAATAGTTTTGCAGCGGGTTTTCGGTCACGTCCCTAGGGACAGCCTCTTTTGCGAGACGGACAGCCACTGGTGATTTCGAAGCGACGATATGTCCGATTCTCTTCGCTTCTTCGAGTTGAAGGCCTACCGGTACGACCTTGTTCACGAGACCGGACCTGAACGCCTCCTCTGCATTTATCGTCTCTCCGGTAAGTATCATTTCCATCGCCTTATACTTTCCCACTGCCCTTGTCAGGCGCTGCGTTCCTCCGGCACCCGGCATGACGCCTATGTTTATTTCCGGCTGTCCGAACCTTGCTGTCTCGGACGCAATGATAATATCACACATCATATAGGACCTCCGGGCGATTTAACTCGATTGTCGCGACAGGCACTTCCTTGGTTAGAATGATATTAACGAATTCCATCGACGCTCCGGGTTGGTAAGTCTCTGCGTGCCGGGATGTGACCATGTATTTCAACATAACGGCAACAGGCACAAAAATTTAGACGTGACGCGAAAAAGAAACAAGAGTAGAGGGGGTAGGCTTAGTAACCGCTCAGTTACAGGGCAAAGATAAGAAGAGAGATGAAGTGGGGGGCTGGACTCGTGGAGGGGGATTCTGTATATTTGATGCAGAGACGATGCCAGAGACAAAAAGGTTCTTAGAGACAGCGA
>JAJZVO010000053.1 GCA_021845665.1 Bacteroidota bacterium
TCGAGGCCTCGAAATAAACCTGACGTTGATCCTGTCACGCCAGGGATCGGGATGACCAAATGCTAATTTCGGAATAATCCCGATTCTTTTATCTCAAGAGTACCCGAGGAGGAAGCCGTTACTTTATAAGAACCATCTTCTTCTGAAGAAACGTGCTCCCCGACTGGAGCCGGTAGAAGTAGACACCGCTCGCCAACCAGCTTCCGTTGAATTTGACCTCATATTTTCCCGGCTGTTCCACTTTATCAACCAGCGTCGCAACTCTTCTACCCAATACGTCATACACTTTCAGAGTCGCCAATCCGACATTCGAAATCCGAAATCCGATATTCGTAGTTGGGTTGAATGGGTTGGGATAATTCTGGCCGAGGGTGAATTTTGTCGGCAAGTGTGATTCGAGTTTCTCAATTCCTGCCGGATGGTCCTGCACATAGGTAACGAGCCATTGCAGTGCAGGCCTCTCGGTGCCATTGGAACTAATCAAATAGCAGTCAGGAGTTTGATTCCAGACTTCGCCCTGTATGTACCCCCACAGCGTTATTCCCTTGACGTCTGGATCGGTCCAGAACACCGGGAATTGCGTCATGTAAATCCCCAGCTGTTGGCTGTCGCTGGATTCATTCACGGTATATTCCGAAATATAAATAGGCAAACCGGTTGCTGCAAGTATGTTTAGATTCGTTCTGATCCGGCTCGAGTCTACCCCTTCGAGGAAATGGGCCTCGCACCCTATCCCGTCGATGAGGTTCCTGGTTTTCAACGTATCGATCAAGGCCCTGTACCGATACACCGGAGAACTCGGATCGGTCGGATCGGAACCAAGTATGAAATAGTCGTTGACGAGAAGTTTCGCATTGGGAAAATACTCTCTCGCCAGCTTGAACGCCGTTATCACCCAGTCCCAACCTGTGGATCCGGCGCCACCCAGAGCCTTGTAGTATGGAACAGGGTTCAGCCCATTCGGAAGGTCCTCCAACGGCTCGTTAACCACATCCACCATCGAAGCTTTCGGACAATGTTCGGCGCAGAGCATGATCCAGTCTTTGACTTCCTGGTACTGCTGCGCGGAGTCGAGTGAGGAGATCCATGACGGCTGCTGCTGGCCCCACACAAGGTTATGTTCCTTGAACTGCATGCCGTTTTGCATCGCGTAATCGTAAACTTCGGTCAATCCCGTCCAATTCCATTTTGAAGTATCTGAAGAAGTACCGGCAACCGTTCCCCATTTGCCTTCATTGCCTGGAGTGATCTGGTTCCAAAAGAGTGAAAAGTCCGAAGGGATCGGCGGGCTTGCTTCGGAGCCGAGAAACTTCGCCTGGCCGCTTGCGATCTGAGCCGAAGAAACAGCCGGAAAAAGGAAGGCGGACAAGAACAACAACACGGAAAGCGAGCTCACGCCTACCCACCCGTGACTAGACTGCGAAAATACATCGGACATGAAACTTCTCCTAACACCGAAGTGAGCGTTGTAACTACCGGAAGATTTCCTTACGGATCGAATTACCGAAAGGGCGGAGCCCATCGTCGCTCCGCCCTCTCCGGAATAACTACAACATTACTTCATGAGTACCATCTTCTTCGTGATCGAGACACTGCCGGCGTTCAGGCGGTAGAAGTACACACCGCTTGCAAACCTGTCGGCGTTGAAGGTCACGACATGGTTACCGGGTTGCTGAACGCCCGAGTAAAGCGTCGTGACTTTTTCACCAAGCACGTTATAAACGGTTATATTCACATATCCGCTCTTCGGGACAGAGTAGTCTATCTGTGTTGTCGGGTTGAACGGGTTGGGGTAATTCTGCGCGAGCGCGTACTTGCCTGGGATAGTCGGCTTCGGCTCATTCATCACGGCAGTTGGTTGTCCTGTCATCTGTTCCGTCGCTATCGAGTCATTCTCAGCGGCCTCAATCGACTTCCACTGCTGATACTGTGCAGGGAACCAGTGGTACAGGTCTCCGAGCGGCAAGCCGCCTCCCGCAGCATGGAGAAGTGTGGCGTTTGTGTAGGCCAGATTCCCCGGCAACGGCCAGACGTTATTGAGATCCGAGTCTGGCTCGAATGCCCAGTCGACATTCGGAGCGCCGTTCCATGCTTGTACCAGGAACGCTTCGATGCTGTCCTGGTTCGTAAGCGGAGCTATCATGTCCGGATCGACATTGTCGTACAGGGTACTCGTGTCGATCTGGATGTACGGCCACATCGTCTTGTTCTCGGACAGCCCGAGAGTCTGGTTGTTTATCATGGGCATCGGGGCGGGAGCGTAAGAGGGAGATGCAGTATCGCTGTATGCATTGTTCGCCATGAAACCAGTCAGCCATTTTTGTTCGTAATAGCTGCTGTTGGAGAACAGGATGTGACGGTCGCTTTCCTTGAAGTTAAAGCTTATCCCGGTGGTAGACAGAGTGTCGAGAGCGAGCGTACCACCGAAAGGATATTGCGCGTTTGTCCCTCTAAGCGCAATCTGGTCACCCATCATGTAAGTATTCTCGAAGAGGCAGTTGGTGACGACGAGATTGTGCCAGTAGTTGGACTCGATCGGGAACATCATGATGTTGAAGAAGGTGCAATGGTTGAACCAAACATTGTCCGCCCATTCAGGCGATTCCTGCATGAGACCGTATCCCATGTTGGCGAATGTGCAGTTTACGAAGGAGAGGCTGTCGGTGTGCCATGAAGTGGTCTGGTAGCCCCAGGAGATCGCTCTTCCATAGTATTGCAGGGTCGGACAGACGTCGTTCCTGAAGAAGTCGTTCTCGAAGGTGCCCTTGAAGTCACGGCACTTGAGCGTGATCGCGCCGCCGGCTCCGTTGGGAACGCCGGAATCATCGAAGATGTCGCCTTTGAATATGCCGACTTCACCCGCTCCGCTCACGTCAGCGGTTGTGTCGTCTTCGAAGTTTATGCAAGCTCCCGCCTGCGATCCCTGGGTGGTGAGATATAACAGCCAGACGTTATTCATCGTGAAGTTACCGTAGATGTCGAAGATAACGCCTGTACCGCCCCAACTGACTCCGGTTGAGGTCAGGACTATTTCCGGCAGCGCGGTCGCTTCTGTGTTACCGGGAGGTGGTCCGACGATTGTCAGTTGCGAGCCGACGGGGGTGCTTATCTGACCCGTAAGAATGTAGTATCCACCTGTAGCAAGCTTGAAGACCGTGTTGGACAACGTACCGGCCGTGATCACTGAATCGATAGCGTTGTTAAGATTTCCTCCCACCGCCGGATTGTCAGTGGGCACATACACGGTGTCCATCTGTGCAAAGGCGGCCACCGGTAGCATTAATACCGCAAGAAGCAGTCCCATTAGAAAGTGCTTCATACTGTTTCTCCTTATTGATTGGTGTTTATTGTAGTAAGCTGGACTTGCCCATTAGAGAGTGTCGCAAGAAAAACGATCCTCCTTTCTCCTGGATTGAGCAACGGCTAACCGGGTTCCCAGGGGCGGCTCGAAATCGACCCGCCCCCGTCGTGAAGCCGATCTATGTTACAGAATGTACCTGATACCTAAATCTATGGTCATGCCATAGTAATCTTCGGAAGTAAATCCGTTGATAGAGCTCTGAGTTGAAATATTAGCTTCGTTGTTAAGATTCTGGGCGTTGAGGAACAATTGTAACCCCGTCCAGGGAAGCAGCTGCCTCACCTGTGCGTCGATCCGGAAGTAGTTGGTCGTGAAACCGTCCTGCTCCGGCTGGCCCCCGATATAGCTTACGGAGTTACCCTGGAACAGGAACGACAACCTTGCCGAGAAGCCTCTGTAATCATAACCGATATAAGCGTTCAACAGATCGTTCGGCTGATCGACGAGGCGGCCCGATACGGTGCTGTCGACCAGTTCGGTCGATGCCAGTTTCGGGTTATTAGGATTCGGAATGTTGCGAACGAATAGATACGGGTACGTGGCGATCGAGGTCATGTGAGAATAGTTTACGCCGAAGACCATCCCATCGAACGGGGCTGGAAGGTACCAGAATCGGGTCTGGTAGTCGATCGTGAAGCCGCTTACATAGGCTTTGTACGGGCTGTTGGTGAAAGTGTACACGATCATGCTGGACGATGCCGGAGGCTGCTTGAACGTTCCGACAGTATCAAGACCGCTGAGGTTGGGCGGAAGGCTTGGGAAGAGCTGGTAGTTCGTAGCATAAGTGAAGTGAGCGATCGTCTTGTAGAAACCGCTGATCGAGAGGAAACCGAGACTGTTGCTGTGAAAATCGATCTCGGCGTTCTGGTTATATGCCCGCGCCGGCGTGAGGTTAGGATTTCCGGCGAACACGGAATTGCCATACTGGTTTATCGTATAGTTAGGCGCCAGCTCGGTGTAAGCCGGCCTTGCCAGAGTCTGGGCGTATGAGTAACGAAGGTCCATCCAGTTAGTCAGACTATACTTGCCCTGTACCATCGGAAGCCAGTAGTGATTTTGCGGATAGACAGTGACCGGATATATCGGTTGGACTTGCGGGTTTTCGGAGTCGTGCATATTAAAGGCAGCGTACAACGATCGGTCTTCTTCAAAGCGGGCGCCGCCGACAATCATGAGATTCGGTCCGATCCGAAGATTTGCCATAGCATATCCCGCGTAGTACTTCTCGATGTACTTATAACTGTTGGCGAGCTGCTGGAATGGACCGTACTGCCAGCCACCTGCCGGAGTTCCGCTTAGGGCCGGCGTATGCGCGAGGTAGTTGACCATTGAATTCAAGACGCCTGCGTTTGGAGCCCAATATATCTGACCGAACTGGTTGCCCAGGAACGTGCCGATCACGTCGGGCGAGGTATTCGTGAAAAGGGATCCCTGGTACTCACCCGAGGCTTTCTGGTAGTCGAGGTGTGAAAAAATCTGCAGGGAATCCATCATGGCGGTATTCAATATCAACCCGGCGTGGGGAGTTGCATACGGGGTATTTTGTTGATTCGTGTGGTAGTTGTAACGATACATGCCGCCGAACTTGAAGTAACCTGAGAAATCCGAACTAACCGTCAGAGGAATCTTGAAATCGGTTTTGTACTGCTGGTCGTTCTCATAGTAGTTTGTACTGTAGAGCCCCATGCTCTGCAGGTAGACAGTCGAGTCGCTGCCCGGACCGTAAACAAGAAGAGACTTAAGATCCTGGGGAGGAGTGTTGATCGGAGCAGAGCCGACGACACCGCCAGTTACGTTGAAGAAATATATCGGTTCACTGGGAATGTAGTTCCTGGAGTACGTATTGGCTCCTTCGAGATCCATAGACATGAAGCCGAAATCATTTTTAAATTCCAGCGTATTCAACGCGAGATCGTTCGTATTGTTTGCCGATTGATATGTGAACCCGAGGTTTTTCGTATTGTAACCGATGTTAGTCTGATAGTCCTGATAATCAGAGCTCAACCTGCTGTACATGTTGGTCGATCTGATGACGCCATTCGGCAGCTTGTAGTCCAGTATAAGGTTTGCACCGTAGCGCCTTCTGGTTTCTATGTGACGATCCAGGTTCACGCTCTGTACCTGTACAGGATAGTAGCCGTTTGAGCCAATGACGGACCCTACGGTGGCATACCCTGCGGACATGTTATCGGAATTGCGATTATAACTCTCGGCGTCGAACAGGAGGAACGCACCCAGCTTGTTGTCGAAGAACCGGTCGCTCGCTGATGCAACCGCCCTGTAGTTGCCGTAGGTATTGCTCTTGCTTGTATAACCGGATTGCCAGAGAAGATCCGTATGAAATCCTTCAGGGGCGGATTGGAGCTGCATGTTGACGTAACCGCCGATGGCATCCGCATTCATATCTGGCGTCAATGTTTTGTAAACCTGTATAGCCTTTATCATGTACGGTGTGATCATTGCCAGGCTGACGCTTCTGTCCTGGTTCAAATTCGATTGAGGCACGCCGTTCTGTGTAGTGATACCTATCTGGGTGCTTCCGGTGGAAGCCAGGGTCACGTTCCCTATCGCGACTTCGTTATACTGAGGGGCTATTCCGTTGATTACGACCTTCGAAGCCTCACCGTCGCTCCTCGTGACCGAAACGCCGGGGAGCCGCCCAATGGCGCTGGCCGCATTGAAGTCAGGCAGCGACTGGATCTTCGCGGCCGAAACCACATCCACTATTTTGTCGGACGAGAGCTGCTGGTTGATCGCCTGCATCTGCCCTTCAGCCTGTGCGGTGACCACCACCACTTTACCCTGGACAGCGGTTCCCTGCAGGAAGAAGTCCTTCGTGAGCGTCTCGTTGGAAGGGATGTCGATTTTCTCCGTACTCGAATTATATCCCACATAGGATACTACAACAGTCTGTTCGCCCGAAGGAACACCGTGAACGGTAAACGCGCCATTTAAGTCGGTAGAAGCGCCGATGCTCGTGCCTTTGATGAGAACGGTCGCGCCCGGAAGGCCCTGTTTACTCTCTTTGTCGAACACCTTGCCTTGAAGTGTGCCGGTACCCGCAGCCAACGCGGCCTGCGCGCCGATGAACAGCAGTACACCAGCGGCAATAAGTGTCTTCGACAGAAACCTTCTGAAATGAAATCCTGTCATTAGCTTCTCCATGCTTTATAAATTCCGATGTTACACATCCTGGTTAGAAGAAAGAGGCGGGATACGATTCTTCTCCCGCCCCTATCAATGGTTATTTACCTGCTACTTGAGAAGCATCATCTTTTGAACATGGACATAATTTCCCGCCTGCATTCGGAGCAAATAGACTCCGCTTGCATAACTGTCCATATTGAACGAGATGTGATAAGTACCTGCCGCCTGTTTCGAATCCACAAGTGTTGCGACACGTTGTCCGAGGACATCGTACACTTGCAGTACGACCTTCGCCGCCTGCGGCAATGAGTACTCGATCTGCGTCGATGGATTGAAGGGATTCGGATAGTTGTTGTACAACTTGAATTCTCTCGGGAGGTTGCTCGCGGCAGTTTCAATTCCCGTCGTAGGATTCAACTCATCCGGGAGTGCGGCCGGCATCGAGATGCCGTACACGAATACGCTGTCGACCTCTATGCTTCCTGACCATGTGGTAGTGTCGTATGCGCCTGGGTAGTAAACCTCTACGCCTATCTGTGCGGGCTTCGTCGGATCGAACATCCCTTTTGTCGCGAGGGAATCGAGGCCGGTTATCATGACTTTTGTGAAAGAACCCGTCATGATTTGGCTGCCGATAGTGTCGGCTGCCGCGGCACTGTCGTTCGCTCCGCCGCTCACGTACACCTTCACGACGCCGTTGCCGGGCATTCCGGAAGGAAGCAGGACGTTCATCGACATCCCGGTAGCCTTATCGCCCAGTGAATCCTCCATGGGCACGCTGTCGCGGACCGCGGCGAAGAGAGGTGTCGTCTTCGAGAGGCTCATCGTGCCCTCCATCGTGTACACGCCGCCGTGAATGAGATCTGAGAACGCCTTGATCGACCCGGTGGTTGCGAAAGGCGGTATCTTGAAACCGTTTAAACCGTTTATGACGCCGCTCCCCTTCGACTTGAAGTTTGCTGCGAGCCAGACCGGCGCCGGCACTGCACTACCGAGAAGCGCCACGTCAGAAATGTAGAATGTCCCTTTCCAATTTGTCGTGCTGTCTCCGGAATAGACCTGTACGGCGAAGTTAGTTATCTGGTCGTTCGTTTTTGCCAACGAGTCACTTGAATTGGTTATCGCCGAGTCTGCAATCGGGAAGAAGACGGGGTACCATACTCCTTTCGGGACGCTGGTCTGAAGATTGTTGATCTGGTTCCACGAATAGGTTGTATTCGGCTGATAGACCAGCTGGAGGCTGACCGAACTCGGGAAAGTATCCGAGACCGGTATGTATATCATCATCTGGAGAATCTGATTGCCTGCCAGGGTTGCTGTAAGTCCGCTCCATCCGAGCCACATTCCTCCGATGGCGCTGTCCACATGAGCGGCAACTCCGAGGGCGTTCATCTTCACCCCGTTCGTGTCGGTCGCCGTTGTCTGGAAAATGCTGTCGAGCGTCGTAGCCGACGAATACTGAGTATTGATGTAGTAGTGATCGACACTCCCGTTACCGGGCGTTGCGCTCCCCGGGGTGCTGAAATCTTCAAGGATGCTCGGCTTGGCGCCTATCAATTCCGGGTTATCCACGTAGATGACTCCCTTCCACGCCGCGGTGGTGGGGAAAATCTGGAGTCCCGTCAGATTAAGCCCTGCCTGGTAATCAAATTTGGTGTTTGTATAATACATCTGTTGGAAGGAGAAGTAGAGCGGATACCATACGTTTCTCGGGATATTGACAGCGTAGAATCGGTTCTCCAGCCAGGCATAGTTCGTCTTGTCCTGGGCATAGATGTCGATTGCGAGACTGTCAGGGATACCTTCTCCGCTCGGCAGATAAACATAATACGCAATATATTGTGCTCCGTTCGGCGAGATGTTCGATGCGCCCATTATTCCATGTTGTGAGCCATTGGCATAGCCTCCCGACGCAAAGTTGAAATACATGCCCATGACATGGTTTGAGCTATTGGTGGGATCCGGGACATCCGATAACGAATCCAGTCCGTTGTTGCCGCTCTGGAGCTTGAAGGGGCTGAGACTGCTGTTGAAGTCAGAAATGACTTGTGCACTGACGAGACTGCTCATCATCAGCAGTCCCACAAGAACAAGTAGTGACCTTTTCATCTTTCCTCCTAGTGCTTGTTTTGTTGAAAACTCTTCCCGCCCGGCCGTGCTGCGCACGGGCGGGAATGACCTTAAGGAGAAGCAAACTCCGAAATGTTATTTCCCTCGAGACCTGATTGGCCGTCCGTTGCTACCGAATTGTTCATCCTCCGGGTGACGCTGGACGGAATTAGCGAACTAGACCGCTTTCCAGCTGTGGAGGACAAGGTTCTTCTTGGACCCGACATTTGTAGAATTCTCGTCCTTGTTGGTTCTCCGGTAAGTTGTATTTAAGAAGCGACTTGGAATAAACCCGCCAGCATTTTTACGATCGTCCGGCGTTCGACTGGAGAGCACGCGAGAGTTGCGGTTGAAGGCAAATAAAGTTTTTTGAGGCGCAGAACTCACCGTATAGAGAGATGGATCCGCGTTTGCACAATAGCCGACCTCTATTAAGGGAGTATGCCCAGCCAAGTGTGGACAAGCAGATCGCGTCGCATCAGATAACGCCCGATATCCTTTTCCCCGACCGATTAGCATTCGTGCTGCTCCATTGTCGATGGTAAACGGAACTTATGCCGGCTTCACGTACCCTCAGGTACCTTAACCAAGCATCACTTCATTTTCGCAATTTATCGTCGTAACGCCACACATAGTGGCGTTTATGTTTGGTGCCCACGTCGTTGTTCCGCATCGAAGACCCCGATCTGGAACGAAACCTTGCCAGCACCGTTTCTTCATATCAGCGATCCTCATCACCGCGGATGCAGGACGCCGCCTCAAATCCCATAACGATTCAATATTCGTTGAACCGTTTCAATAATACAACGACTGCGATTCATTGTCAAGAGAAATTTTATGAAACGACGTGGTTGACAAACCGCAGTTGATTGAGGCTACAGATTTCACGGATTGAGAATCTAACGAACAGACGGCACAGTCCGTGACTTTTTCGGTTTGTCAGAGGAACGAAGTTTACATCTAGGGTAGAAGCAGCGTAAGGATCGGTGAAACCTTTTGCTTGACTGTCATAGGAGACAACCGATAGACAAAAAACGAGTAGCGCGATGCGGGCGTGCCACGGCGACACGCCCGACTTCGCGAGTTCAGAAAATCACTTCGTCGCGGGTGTTGATGCGACGTACTTCTGAAGCCACACGAGCGCCGGCCTCTCGGTGCCGTTCTTCCTTACAAGGTAGGAATCCTTTCTCCAGATGATTCCCTGGATATATCCCCAGAGTGTAATACCCTTTACCGCAGGATTCGTCCAGAAAATCGGGAACTGCTTCTTGTATATAGCGAGCTGGGCGGCATCGTTCGCCTCGTTCACGTCATACTCCGAAATGTAGATCGGCAGACCGGTTTTCGCCAGGAGATTTAGGTTCGACTCGATGGTGTCCGGGCTAACCTTTTCCATGAAATGTCCCTGGCAGCCGATGCCATCGATCAGGTGCCGCTCTTTAAGGATGTCGATAATATGGATATACTTCTCCGTCATTTTCCGGCTTCTAAGAATATTGAACTCGTTAAGGAGAAGTTTTGAATGCGGAAAAGCTTTTCTTGCCCTCTCGTATGTCCATATCACCCAATCCCAGCCGGTCTTTCCGTTTCCGCCCAATGCGTTCTTGTAAACCGGCGGGTGCTGGATCGGCTCGTTCACCACATCGACCATCGCAGACTTCGGATATCTCTTTCCCGCCTCGCGTATCCAGAGCTCAACCATTTCCTTCTGTTTGGCCGGCGGGAGGCTTGCGATCCACGTCGGCTGCTGGTTGCCCCAGACGAGGTTGTGGAACTTGAACGGGAAATGGTGTGCGAGGGCATATTCGTATATCGAGTCGAGCGGTGCCCATTTCCACTTTGCGGGGTTCTCACTGACGGCGACGTTTCCCCACTTCCCCGCATTCTCCGGCGTGACCTGATCCCAGTATTTCGCGAAGTCGGATGGGATGTAAGACCCGATCACGTTGCCTATAAATTTCGATTGACCTTTGGCTATCTGGGAAAAAGCCCTCGACGATGGAAACAACAAAAGCATGATTGCTAAACTGCCTATGATTCGGACGACGGTAAGCCTAATATTCCTTCCCGCGGACAACATTTGTTCTTCCTTTTGAATTGTTGAATGCATCTCTCACTGAATTCTCATTGATATCAAATAATCGGGCAGAGAGCTTGCCCTTTTACTGAAGTTACAATGTGAGAGCCGACAAGTACAACGTGATGCACGTTGTGCGGAATTGCATCTATGCCGCGAGCATCCGTACCGTCCGATCGACCGAATCCTATCGACTCGATTATTTTATCAATACCATCTTGTGCGTAAGGATCTTCCCGCCTGCATCGAGCCTGTAGAAATAGACGCCGCTCGCGAACCTTCCTCCGTTGAACTGGACCGCATAATTCCCCGGCTGTTCCACTTTGTCCACAAGTGTCGCCACTCTTCTTCCAAGAACATCATAAACTTTCAGAGTGACCAATCCGACATCCGCAATCCGAAATCCGATATTCGTAGTAGGGTTGAACGGGTTCGGATAGTTTTGCTGGAGCTCAAACTGTTTCGGCAAATGCGAACTTTGAAGTACAGGAGTCGTTTCACTGTGCGAACTGTCGATGAAATTGAGCCACTCGACCTGGTAAAGATTGCCGGAACCGCTCCCAGTGAATTTCAGGTAGACATCGTGGCTGCCCGATACGGGCGTGAGCACGGGAGCCGTGAACGTACGAAAGTTGGTTGGGCTTCCAGTATTTGTTATGTTGCATTCAGCGATTTTTGTTCCGGCATCGAGCGAATCGAGCCACACTTCGACCGTGCCGCCCGTCGATGCGCACGAAGCCGTTATCTGGACCGAGTCCGCCTGCATCGGATATTCGGTGGAATCTCCGAACTCCACTCCCGCGTACATAGCCCAGTCGCCGTTTACGATGCTTGTGAGCGAAACCGCCCCGTTGATGTCTGGACGGGATATGGCGGTGCCGTACTGGTTGGCGGGACAGTCGGCGAGTATGGGCGTGTAAGCGTCGCGATAGATGTAGAAGTCAAACTGGGCCATGCTTCCCTGGACGAACAGGCCCTGCCGGTTCCCCGTCCATGAGTTATAGTTGGGCTGAAGGCCATCCATGTCCGCCACATTGACTGTGTTGCCCACCTTGATCCAGTTGTACCCGTTCAGACTGCAATATCCGGTCAGAGTATGCACGACGCGAACCAGTTTCAGCCACAGCGTGGTGTCGGTTGCGGTCACCGGGCTGTTCACCTTGTAATATGTGGACTCGTAGCTGAACGCAACAATTTTCTTTCCGGCGCTGTCGACGGAGGAATATAGTTTCGCGAATATTGTTTCATTTCCGTTGAAGACCCAGAGGCCTGCCTGATCGCCTGTGGATTGAGGATTGAAGTCCATTCTCGTCATCAGAGAATAGTTATGTTCCGCGTCGTTTTTGATCACAGTGTTGTACTCTCTCCCTCTCGGCCAGAGGGTGAGCCATCCCGGGCGGGCGGTGAGTGAATAGGTGTTGGAGGCGGTGTAACCGAGGAACGACCATTCGGGGTTCAGCGTGCTCGAGTCGAAGAAATCGGAATGCGGAACCATCCACGGTATGCCGCTGCTCGGGAGGCTCGGCGCGGCCATGGGAGAATTGTCGGGGTACTGAGCCGTCGGCATGCCGGCAGAGTTGTAAGTAACCTGGCACAGCTGTCCCTGCCGTCCCTGCCCCCACCACTCGTTGTTGTTCGCGGTTTCCCACCCGGGGGTCAGTATCCAATAAGTGCTGTCCGCGGCGGATACTACGGCAGAGCAATGGTTGGGTGCAACGAACAAAGAATTGTTAGCTGAAGGACCGAAGAGAGGCACCGGCTTCGACCATGCCGACGAATCGGCGGTAAGAGTATCGCTCCTCATGACCCATTCTCCGCCATAGACATTCCCGGCAAAGGCATAGTAATAATAACCGTCGTGTTTCCACATCACCGGACCTTCGGCCCAGCTGTACGGATAGGACGGAGAAGGATTCAGCCATGTCAGGTTCAGGACTCTTCCTGCAGGCTGACCGTTGTTTCCGAGCTGGACGATCCAGTTGTCGACCTGTCCGTTCTTCACCAGGAGATACCAGGTGCTGTCGTTATCGACGAATATCGAATTGTCGTAGCCGAGGCCGGGGACGCTCGACGGGGTGTTGATCAAAGTCGGAGTGGACCACGGGCCGGTGACGCTGTCTGCGGTGACGAAGTACATCTGGAAATTCCGCGCGAAGAAGTCCCACCACTTATTCTGGAAGTACTCGACCTGTCCTCCCCAGCATCCGCCTGCAGGAGCGTCGCCATATCCCGACCAGGATGCACTGACGGGTTGGGCGATGGCTTCCCAATGCACGAGGTCGGTGGAATAGTAAATTACAGGCGTCGGATTGAAAGACGAGCCCGTAGTGTAGTAGCCGTTTCCGACCTGCGTCACCGTACAGTCGGCGTGGTCGCCGGGGATGACGGGGTTCATGTAAGTCTTGAAAGAAGGCGACTGCCCGAATGCCGTGACGGCAATGAGGAGACAAATACCGATTTCCGCAACGAATGTTTTCATATCGACCTCACAATACCTGGACTGAGATAGAAGGACGAGATTCGACAGATTACTCCCGGCCTCAACTCATGCCCTGTCAAGAAAACGGTCAGGAATCTCAATCGTATCTGGAATAACAATTAAGATTCGGATGAGAGAGATGAAAGCCACTTTGGATAAATAATTCACCACAATGCGCAGACAGGAAATGCTTCAATGAGGCTGGTGGAGCCTTCGAAATTCCTGGAGGGACACTCCTCTTTCTTTCTTGAAATAGCGGGAGATGTGCTCGATATCCGTGAAATCGAAAAGCGAGGTGATCTCCGAAACAGGAAGGTCGGTCTCGGTCAGCATTCTGGAAATCAATTCGATGCGCACCTGCAGGATTTCCTTGTGGATCGACCTGTGAATCGTTTTCCTGAATCTATCCTCCAGTGTTCTCCTCCCGACCCCGGTCACCTTCACCACGTCGCCGACCAGTATCTTCTTTCTCGCGTTGTCGCGAATGAAGTTAATTGCGGACGCGACTTCCGCGTCATCCACGGCAAGAATATCCGACGATTGCCGCTGAACCACGTGACTGGCAGTGACCATTATCTGTTTCTCGGCCACCTTCTTCCGGTTAATGAGCCTATCAAGGAGTCTTGCAGCTTCGAACCCTGCCGCCTCGACATTCAAGGCGATGCTGGAAAGAGGCGGGTCGCCGATGTCGCAGATCATGAGATCGTTGTCCACCCCGAGAACGGCCACATCCTCAGGTACTTTGAGCTTATTCATCTTGCACACTTCGAGGATATGCTGACCCCGGTCGTCGTTGCAGGCGAATATGCCGACGGGCTTCGGAAGCGATCTGACCCAATCGCTGACGTGATGCTGTTCGTTTTCCCAGTCATCCTTTCTTATTTTCTTCGGCGGGGCATAGAAATGAGTCTTGCAGCCCGCCTCGTCGTTGAACCTGGCGAAATATTCTCCGCGTTCTCTCGACCAGTCGTAGCCGTCGAAGCCACAGAAGGCGAGATTCCTCAGCCCTTTGTCGAGGAGATGTTCGCTCGCCAACTTCCCGATGGAGAGGGAATCTGTTTTAATGACGGGGAGGTCTTCCGGGTACCTGGAATCATGGATCGCGAGGATGGTGGGGATCCTGAGCTTCAGCAGCTCTTTGGTTATCAGGGAATCGCGCAGGATTATACCGTCCGGCTTCCAGTTAGTCAAATGAGGGATCGAGGATTTCAGATCCGTCGGCTCTTTATAGAACGACCATGGGCCGTTCAGGCGCGAGTAGCGGGCAATGCCGATGATGAGCTGCCGACCGAATTCACGCGATGTTTCGAGAAGTAGGACGATCTTTTTCATGATGCGGTTGTTGAAACATATAACAAACGACCCCTAACGATCAAGGAAAAGTTTGGCAAGAGCTGAAAGTGCGACTCACCTCGAAGGTGAGCCGCACTTCGGCATCGTTATTTCAACATCAGCATCTTCTTCGTGACGACATGATTTCCTGCGACGAGCCGGTAGAAGTACACGCCGCTCGCGAGGCTCGAGCCGTTGAAGTTCACGCTGTACCTGCCGACCTGCTGGTCCTGATCGACAAGAGTTCTCACCTCCTGACCCAGCACGTCGTAGATCTTCAGTGTTACGTGTGAATCTTTCGGGATAGTATACTCTATGACCGTAGTCGGATTGAGCCGATCCGAAATCACATCGTGTGATGATCGGCTTCCCGAACGTCCTGTTCGGGAAATGGGTTCGGGTAGTTCTGGCTGAGGATGAAGTCCTTGATCACTGTTATTGGTTCCAGCGAAAGCGACTGGAGATTCTCAGTTGCCGAGCTGTCAACCTGGCTGTAACTGTTGATGAGCGCGAATTTAGGATGCTCCAGGTTCGTGCTTACGTCTATCTTAACCTTCACGGTCTCGTTCGAAATGCCGTCGGTGCTCAGAAGATAGCTGGTGGACCTGTACCCACCGGCATCGGATGCCTTTATCCTGATATTCTCAATCGTCCCCACCAGCTTACCGGTCGTGTTGTCTATCACTTCCACATTGTAATTGATATAGCCGGTGTCTCCCAATACCGATATGGCCGCCGTGGAATCGGCAAACCCGCTGTATTCACTGAAAATAATCCTGGAATTTGTGTTTACCTGGAACGGCTCGGTAACGAGGGACTTGTTCAGGTTTGAAAGGCTGTCGTAGTCTGTACTGCCTGAGAACGGGGCGAAGCCGATGCTCTGGCCATCCACGCTAAGGTTACGAAACGAATAGTAGAAGTTGAGGCTGTCGTCGCTTATCGTACCGCCTCTGCCGTAAGTCATCTTGACTGGAACACTCGCTACGGTGTTGACATTTCCGGCCGGACTGTTTCCCGCTCCGCTGATACTCCCGGACGTCTCCAGCGGGTATGGAGAGCTGCTCGGGTTGAATGCAGAAGCGTACATCGAGCTTGTGCTCGTTCCGTTGCTGAGCTGCATATCCCTGCCGGTTGTGCTGAGCGTTATCATGCTCGACGCGTTGTAGTTGCAGGCATAATCGGTCCAGGAGTCTGATGCACTTGCCTGGCTGAAAGCTATGTATGGCGTGCTTCCGCCGTTCGGCAGATTAACCGACACGGAGCTCTCGTTGTAATCTATAGTGTTATAATTCTAAGCTCCCGGCGCCGTGGAGAAGAGAGTGATATTCATGGGCGGTCTGCCGAAGTTGTTTGCTATCCAGCATACCCATGCGGTGCTGTTGGGTTCCTGTACGAGAGATGGCTGATAGTTCGCGGGCCAGGCGCTGTTGGAAATTGTTATGGGAGTCGACTGGCCAAGTGTGTCCATCGTCGGGGTGTTTAAGGCAAGCTCGGCAAATCTTATTGTCGATGAACTGCCGCTTCCCTCCTGCCAGGCCACGTCCGCATATTCGCCCGACTGGGTCTTTGCCCCGTAAATCGAAGGTTTTGTAGAACTCGCATCTGTGTCCCACATGGAATACGCGGTCCCGTTCGACTGAAGCAGGCCGTTGAAAGTGCCGAAGAGATAGTTTTATTCCTGCCTTTTGTGAACCGGAAGCGCTCTTCTTCTCGAATGCGATAAGCCAGAAGCCATTATACATAGCGAAGTCGGGATTGGCGTTCACTGAATACGAGTCGGAGCCTTCGGTGTAGATAGGGCCATCGGCGTCCTGGATGTATGTGCTGCCCGAAGGAACAAACACGGCGTAATCTATTTGATAAGTTGATCCGTAAGGCTTCTGAAACACGACAGTGACATCGTTGGATGATGGATCATAGTCGAGAGACGGGCACTTGTTCCCAGGGTCACTGCCGTTTACAGGATTGTAGTCGAGCGGCTCGCCGTTGTTCGCAAGCGTCCAGGACGATCCCTGATTGGATGAATATTCCACCCAAACGTGACTGTCGTCAGTATATGCCTCGAACAAGTAACCGTTCGGTGTTTGTACCATCTTTCGCTGGCTGTTGTCGGAGTAGGCAGAGGCATCCATCGAATGTTGGAGCTCCTTGAGATTGGCCGAAGGTTCCACAATGCCACCGGCGTAATAATCCGCAGGGTTTTGGTCGCTGCCGAAGTTCCAGCCGGCAAATGGCCAGTTGCTGCTTTGTGGTACGACCTGGATAGGGACTGGGGTGCCGAGGTCCCAGGCAAGCTGGTTTGTCTGACTCCCATTTATGAGATAGTACGCTCCTGATCCGCCGGCATCGATGTAATTGGGCCCTGTCGTAATGACCTCCGGTTTCTGGCTATAGTTCACACATTCAATCTCCTGACTGGCAGTTGAGGTAAACTGCGTCCAAAGTGCGTGCACGTCACCGAGGCCATCCGATGCAACTCCAAGATAGTCTGAGTATCCGCCATCACTTCCGTTAAAGTTGGTGTTCCCACTTGCGGAAGTTAACTTTACGTCCTCACCCGTACCATTTTGACCGACGAACGACTGGCCGCTATCAAATGATTGAGCAGAGTAAACGTCAACGGAACCGTTGTCGACCTCATAATATACAAGAGAAATTATGCCGGTAGCGTTGACCGTAAGCCACGGGAAGACCTGATCGCCAGTCGTATTCTGGGTCACGATCATCGGGGTGCTCCAGCTACTGCCTCCGTCGGCGGAGCGAGTAAAATAGATATGACGACCGTTGTTAATCTCCACGAAAGCCAAATAGACGTTACCGTTGGTCGGATCAACCACCATCGTTGGGATCGAAGATACTCTAATGTAGCCGAGCGCATCCTGATAGGCCCCATTTATCGAAAAACTCTTCACTAACGTAAAGTTAGAACCACCGTTGCTAGACTTAGCCACGCAGATTTCCGCAACGCCGTTAGTAGGCGTGCCATGGACACCAATGGTGCCAACGTAATACGCAACATAGACGGTCCCGTTAGGACCAACTGCTGGATCAGCAAAATTCATGTAATTGCCCGAGTTGTTAGTTGCTACATCCACTTTAGCTACAGTGCTGTGGGACCAGGTCGAGTTTACATCTCCTTTGGGCAAGGTTGCGCAGTTTAAGTAAGTGTATGCGCTATTATTATCGTAAAGATAAGTGGATCGATAAACGACGTACACGTTTCCACTGTCTGTACCGGACGTGTTGTCAACTGTCAAGTATGGCTTATCATGGTCTGCGGAGTAAGCGCTTGCCCGGTAGGTGCTCCAACTCTGACCGTGATTGGTCGAGACGGATACGTCAACTGGGCCGTAGTTTCCGGTCCCGGACCAGTCGACGTATGAGTAGTATTCATTACCATTACTGCCAACTGCACAGGAGGGATCAAATCCGCCATTATCGCTTGTGGCTATCGTCCCCTCGGCCCAATTGGTTCCTCCATCAGTTGAAAACGCCCATCCGGGTTTCGCGACAGTACCTGAAGCGAATTCGTTCCATGTTGCCATGAGAAGTTGCGGATTATTTGGGTCCACCGCAATTGAGGTTTCGCTTCTGTCGCCGGAACTGCCGTCCACAACAACGTTGCTGAAAGTCTGCGCGTGTACCGCCGAGGCGATTAAAATAAGTGTGGAAAATGCAATTAAGTGGTTCTTTAGTTGCTTCATGCTATTTAGCCTTTCCGTATTTTGGTTATGAAGAAGGATCGCGCCCGTTCGAAGGAAGACTAGCTCCCACCCGTACCCGTCTCAACCCCACTTGCGATTTGGCTTTAAGTCATCCTCCTCTTTTATTCTAATTCAGGTAGACATTCCGTATTCATCAACTGGCTAGACGCTTTCGTTTCTTTAACACACCGCCTCACTTGATTCGCTGATAAATGAAAGCCCTAAATGAAACCACTACCTCACTACAAGATCCAGGCTCTCGAAAGGCTGACCCGGAAATAGACCTGATTCAGACCCGTAGTAGTCGAATCGCAGGTCCAAGTGATCAAGAACAAAATGAGTGAAAGAGGCATTGGGATTTAGACCATGAAGAAGCACGACCAGCTTCACAAGGCCGTCTAGTCTGGCTCCCCATCCTGAGGTTACGAGTGCTGGACCTCCAGAGTAAGTGATGGATCCACCTCGCAAGTAAAAGAATCCACCTACTCCAATTTGCCAGCCTTTGATTGAAGTCGCCGTCGTGGTGGGGATTCCAAGAACAAGGTTATTCCACGAACCGAATGCACCTAGGCCGTTGCGATATGATAAGAGATAATCATAATTGGCCACACCGTTAGGTCCAATCCCCGCAGAAACGGAATCCAGATTGAATGGCTCGCTGGTTGCTTCTCTAGCCCATGTGAAGGAAAACCACTTCCAGTCGTACCCCCTCATTCTCGACCTGAGAGAAAACTTCCAGTTCCATCCAAGGCTTGCCTGGCGAGCGAGTGGCAACTGGTAATTGGGTGTTTTGATTACATATCCGCCGACGTTTCGTAATGCGTAACCCGCTGTAACATCAAGGCTCGGGTATATGTTTTTGCCGATGAGAAGCGGTCGCTGACGGGTTCCGTAAAGCAGATGAAGCACGGGTATTTGAAGGACTGCGCCGAAGTTTTCGGCCGGCTGATCGATGTTTGGCGTAAAAGCGGAAAACGGATTCTTGTTCTTGATTAGTTCCATGGAATATCCAAGGCCTACTCTCAGAAAGTAGTCGACTCCCAACCCGACTGTGAACGAGTTGGCGTAGTCGGTTATGTATCCGGACACCGAGGGTTGTTCCGGAGCAAATGGAAGAGTCGATTCCTCATATGAGTATCCTACTCCCACCCCAGCCTTGAATGGCAAGTCGTGCCAGATCGAGTTCAGCCGAGTTCCATAAGTAACCGCGGAAACAAGAAAAGAGTAATTGTGAACCGCGGTAACGCCATAAGGCAAATTGGAATCAATATAATGGACCAGACTGGTTCCAATATTGAGGCTGTTGTCCAGGCTTTGCATGCCGAGTAAGCCAGGATTCGCGCTAACGGACATCGCGCTATTTGCTACGATGGACACGCCCGCTTCACCCATAGCCAGGGCTTGTGGTGTTGCTGGATAGTTCAGGAAATTGGCTGCCGTCGGACCGTAGTACTGTGCCTTCGCTTCCACTACCGAGGCTAGCAGTAACGCTGAAGTCAACCATATTGTTCTTCGGTACCTCATCTCGTATCCTCCCATTCCAATGAATCGCAGTCTTGAAGCACTGTTCACAAGGAACCGTCCAAACATTGCTCAAATGTTTTTGTACCGGTCACCCAGTTCGACATCGGTAAACTAAGGAATACGGTGATACCTTTCCGTGTATTTGGATTTCTCTTCCGACCTTTTTTTCATCTTTTGCTCTCCTCTTTCTTCCCTCGGAACCAACGCTCCGTTTACGTCATCGCTCTGAGGTTTCGCCTTCTCATCCGAATTTGCTCCGGCGCTGCCAGTGGTGTCTGGATTATATGCCCCCCCCTCAGAAAGTCAAGGTATCCATCGAGATTCTCTTTCGGGGAGTCAGTCCGCACCCGGACATGAGAAACTTACTCAGGCAAATTGCGATAGATGTCTCGCTCTGGTCACCGGAACCAACATCGACCGGGACATTATTGAAAGATTGTGCGTACCCTTCTGCAGGAATGACCATGAAAATGCACAGCGCCAAAAGACCGTTCTTTAGAGAGCTCATTTTTCATATCCTTTCTTTAAGTCCTTTTTTCGATAGCCGTTTGTCCGTTCGGCGGAACATGCAATGTCCCCATACCCGGATTTTCCCCCAGGCTTGCCTTCTTCTCGGTCCCAACCTCCTTTCTAATGCAGCTTTGGTTTTTTCTCCGTCACCTATTGCACTTTTCAGGATTCGCTAATCCGGTCCGATGATATAGTCGTTCGCGCGATGACCTTTGAGGAAATGCTAAGCCTCTTCTCACATGATCGTCCCCCCGTGATCGAGTACTAAAGGAATCGTCATCTTAGGACAAGATTTAGAGTTTCAAAAGGCTCTCCCTGGAACGGGCCACCATTAGCCTTGCTGTAATCGAACTCCAGATTGAAATGATCGAGCAACAACTTCGCGATTTCATTACCCGGACTAAGGCAGTGTATGAAAAGAAGTGTCTTGACAAGTCCGTCGAGTTTAGCTCCCCAACCATATGTCGTATATGTGGGCAGTCCAGCTTCCGTAACTGAGCCCTCTCTCAGGTAAATGAACTGTCCGAACTCTATCTGTGCCCCTTTCAGAACGCCGATATCGCCAACTGGTCTGTCAATTATGGCATGGTCGAGCGATGTCGGTTTGCCGGCGATTAGGTTTTCGTAAATATGAAATCCACCGATGCCCTTCATCGTTCCGTAATAATGATTATATACAGAATCAAGAGTATTGCTAGGATTGACAGTGAGCGTGGAATCCAGAGAGAGGAGGGATGCATCGGCTTCTCTTATCATGTTGAATGCGATCCACTTCCATTCGTGATTGCCTACACGGGTCTCCAAGCCCAACTGGATATTCCAAGCGAGGTCCGCCTCCTCCGGCAGACCCGCTCCACCAGAGTATGAATGACTTCCCAGATTTCTTGCTGAGTACCCGAAAGTCAAATTAAATACGGGTCTCAGACCAACCGAAGTGAGCACAGGACTGCGGGTGGCTTTAGACATGAGGTCTAGGACTGGGATTTGTAGAATTGCACCTATAGTTTGAGCAGTTGCCGACGCAGTTACAGATCCGTTAGGGGAGGGCCACGGATTAATACTTAAACTCACCGGGTTTATAGCATAACCAATTCCAAGCTTGACAAGATACTTCAAACCAACGCCGATAGAGATGCCGTTTACATAATCACCCCGCGTAGGCTGTACCGGATATAAACCGAAGTAGTCAAACGCGTATTGAGCATTGACATATCCAACTCCGATGCTGATGTCGGAAGGCAATTGATTCCATACGCGATTCAGAGGGAGTCCGAAATCAATTGCAACGGCTCTTGAAAGGCCGGTCAAATTCCAAAACCCTCCATAAAGGGGAGAGTAGTAGTTCGGGGAAGCAAGGCTGGGAACGACTCCTACATGCAGGCCGCCGCTTAAACTTGAGAACCCGAGCTGAGCGGGGTTAAGAGTTGACGCAAGAGGGTCATCAGACACGAGAGCTGCTCCCGCGCCTCCCATGGCATTCGCCTCCGCGGATAGCGGGTAACTAAGATCCTGATAGAACTGCGCCTCGCTACGTACTGCAGTCGCAAACGTTAGTGCTAGAATTGTAACCAGAGTCCTTCTGTATCTCATCTCCGTATCCTCCCTTTTCAATGAACCGCAAGCTTGCGGAACTGTTTAAATGGCGCCTTTCAGACAGTGCTCAAATGTCTCTGGACCGGTCGCCTACTTCGTTATCGGTAAGCTAAGGAATACGGTGGTACTCTCCCGTTTATTTGTATTTCTCTTCCGAACTCTTTTTCATCTTTCGCGCTCCTCTCTCCTCCCTTTGGAACCAACGCTCCGTATGCGTCATCGCTCCGTGGCTTCGCCTAATCATCCGAATGCCCTCCGGCGCTGCCGATGATGTCTGGATTATATGCCCCCCTCAGAAAGTCAAGGCATCGGGCGGATCTCATTCCGGAGAGAACATCCATTAGGTTCAGGGGACTGCTTCAATGTGGGACGCCTGTTAAGCCAGACGGGGATCGTTCCTGTTGACCGGTATGTCTTAAGCTGAAGTCTACATGGAAGGGGATCGCCGCGTCGCCCATTCCGCTTTCGCGGAATGTTCTCCTCGCGATGACTAGTTCGGGCGCTATCGACATGCAGAAGGTCGCCTTCTGCATGTGCAACGGCAAAGGTGAAGGCGACCTTCAACCGAGCTCATGTCCTTCGGCACCGGTTGACTCGCACACTCGTCATCAGCACCTCGCGTCTTTCCGTGCCTGACGCCGAGTCCAGTTTGCGCGCGGCTGCTTTTTGAATAACTGGAACCGATAGATGTTTCACTCCGGAC
This sequence comes from Bacteroidota bacterium, assembly GCA_021845665.1. Classification (GTDB taxonomy): domain Bacteria; phylum Bacteroidota; class Ignavibacteria; order Kryptoniales; family JAKASW01; genus JAKASW01. The sequence goes on from JAJZVO010000053.1 coordinate 22,540, forward strand.
CCCGGAGCCGACATCTTTTTCCTCACTTACCTCCAGCAGCCGCGCCCCATGCTTACTCACATACACCGAAATCTCATGCCTGCACACTCCGATGTTTCTCTTCGCCCACAGGTCGCGAACCTCGCAGGGTCCTTTGAGTCCGATCTGATCCAGCTGGAAAGATATTTTCACGGAGTCGGGCGGGACTGATGCACCGGGATATTGAGTGAAGACGTGAAACCTCACCGTTGCACCTTCAGTGTGCGTAACGGCCTCTTGGTCGATCCCGGCAATCGCGGAAAACGTATCGTAGCCCGGCGGAATGTCGTACTCGATTATCGAATTCGCATGAGTTCCGATGCCGTCGGCGTAAGCCTTGTCATCGACGGTGAGCTTGTTGCCCATCACGCTGCGGTCTATCGTCGCGCTTCCCCAGCCGGCGGTCGCGCTGACCCATTTGATCGATGTAAGATGCAATGTTCCTTTCGGGCCTGTGAGTGTAGGATCAATCCAGTCGGCATGATCCCAATCGTTTCCTTTTTCTCCCTCCGTAACTACCAGATAGAGTTTTTTCGCCCCGGCTATATTCACTTTGACTTCCGTGCTCTGCTGTCTGGGCCTCCATGAAATTAGCCTGCTGTTCCATAATGCTTTGCTCTCAACTATCGGCTCCTGGGCGGAAGCATAGAAGAGCGCCACGTATTTGCTATTGCTGTTCGCCTCGTCGGCAGTCCATGCGATTTCCTTCCCGTTGTCGAAGAGGGGTCTGTTGTTTCTGCTCTTCTGCAGAACCGCCAGCGCCTCACGGTTCGTGATGAGGCCGAGCGTGAACTTGTCGTTGTCGGGAAGATTCCCGCCGAACATGAGCGGCGACCGGCAGATCAGGAAGAGCGACATCAGCGTAAACTGCTCGTTCCTGGTGAGCCTGGTCATCCGGCCGTCGCCGTACTGGCCGCGTATCGCTATTCTTCCGAGTGGAAGGATATCTCCGTCGGGCCAGTGCCCCGGGCTCATATACGGTATCCACTTTTCAAAAAGCGAGAAGTGATGGTACAGCTGCGGCCAGTTGTCCCAGAAATCGTTCATGATCCGCCACATGTTGGCGTGCGTGCTGACATTCTCGGCGTCTGCCAATGGTGTTGGGCCCGGCGACAAGCTTAAAACGATAGGCCGCCCGCATGCATCGATTGCTTTGCGGATCATTTCGATTTCACGCTTATGATACGGATTGGATATATCGTCCACCTTCACGAGATCGACGCCCCAGGACGCATACAATTTGAAGAGCGAATTGTAATACTGCTGCGCACCCGGTTTGGACGCATCCACCGTATACATGTCGTTCAGCCAGTTGCACAGGCCTTTCTTGCTGTAAATATCTCTCGCCGTTTCCGTGGTACCGAGTATCGGGGTGTTTCCCTCGACCGCGAGCTTCGGGATGCCTCGCATTATGTGGATGCCGAATTTCAGTCCGAGGCTATGGATATAATCGGCCAGGGGTTTGAAACCCTTGCCATCCGCGGAAGATGGGAACCGATTGACGGCGGGCATTAGCCTGCCATACTTGTCCATGTCGATGATCGGATCTTTTTCGTTGTAACCGTTCGAACCCGGATTCTCGACGTACCAGCGGATATCAACGACTATATATTTCCACCCGTATTTTTTCAGATGGGCGGACATGTATGCCGCATTCGCCCTGACTTCCCGTTCGTTTACCGTGGAGCCGAAACAGTCCCAGCTGTTCCATCCCATCGGAGGAGTCTCAGCCCATTTGCCGAAGTCCTGGGCGTGCAGGTGGCCGGGGAGAATCAATGAAACGCAGAAAACTACAAGAGCCGCTCTTAGAAAATTGAGAGGATCGACTGCGTATGGGTCTCCGGCGACGTCTCTTACCGTGGAGGCGTGACAATTCCGAGCCATTAACTTCCAGCTGGATAACTGCCTCATAGCAATTGGAATTGACCAAGCATGGACTCACGCAACGCGTTTCTTTAGCTCTACAGAAAGTTAACTGTATCTGTAAAATACGAAGTTAATACAAACGAGTCACCGCCGCTGGTCTTGACCACGACACATAAGTACTTTCCCCCAACGGGTGTTTCCACATAGTATTAGTAGAACAGTTTCACGTCTGGGTCTGTCCGTGACCTCACGACGTAATCCGGACCTGATAATGTCTCGGTTATCTTGCTCATCTGGCCATCCATCTCAGGATGGTCAGATCCTACATGCTTTGCGCGCTCATCGGTGAACCGAATTTTTCTGCCGGACATATCGACGAGATATACCATCTTCCTTCTGGCAAATTAAACATTCCTCCATCCAATTTCTCACAAAGGATCGCATTCCTTCTCGATGATTGCCTTCATTTCCCCGCATGGTAAAGCATGAATTTCGGAATTACCTGCTTCGCCAAACCAGGTCCTTGAATGCTTGTGCTTAATGCCATCCCGCCGCCTGCCTGGAAGTACTCGACTTTAATCTTGTGGAACCCTGCTCCGAGGTAATCGGTTCCCGACTGAAACACCACCGCATGCTGCCCGTCGTTCGAAACCACAAGCTGTCCATCGATGTAGAGGCTCGATCCGTCGTCGGACCCGATCGAGAAGGTATACAGTCCTGTCTTAGGAAGCTTTATGTAGCCTTCGTACTGAACTCCGAAGTCCTGGCCGGAGTTCTTTTTGGGAATCGTGAAGTCTTCGATTGTCCCCTTCCTTTCAGGCGAGAGGAGAGCGAAGTTCGGAAGCTGTCCCCATGTCCCCTGGTAATATTGGTAGTTGAGTCCTTCCACCGGATTCTCAACCTTCAGCGGGGGTGGCGGCTCGACGGTACCTTTGAGCGCGAGGACAACCACCGACATCGGTGGCATCGTGACAGTCATGACGCTGTCGCTCTCCAGCTTATAGCCGGTAAAATCTTTCGGGACGACCTCGTTCGGGTTATCGAAAGTATTGTGTGCGTTCATCTTATCTGCCGTCAGCACTTTTCCGGAAATCTTATCTCCTTTGAAGCTGTCAAGCCGGAACGTAACCACCTCCGGCGAATTGGGATCGACGTTGCAGAGCGAAACGTGAACGGTCCTTGTACTGTCGAGCGAAGCCGAAGCGTTCACTGCCGGGATCGAATCCCCGTCGAAGACATACTGCGCCGAGTTCAATTTGATGGGGATCATCATGGCGTTCTCATTGACCTTGTACATGTCGAATACCCAGTAGGTCGGCGTCAATACCATCTTCGGGCCGCTGGTAAGGATCATCGACTGCAGCACGTTCACCGTTTGTGCGATGCATGCCATCTTTACGCGGTCGCAATGGTCGTTGAAGATATTCAGGTTGCAGGCAGCGGCTACTGCGTCCCTCATCGTGTTCTGCTGGTAAAGGAAGGCAGGGTTGGTCCCGGGCTGGACGGCGTACCATGTTCCATATTCATCGACTACCAGGGCGATTCGCTTACCGGGATCGTAGATATTCATTATGGAATCGTTCTTGTCGATGAGAGTGTTCATGTAGAGCGTGCTCTTAAGGATATTGAACCAGCCCTTCTGGGTGAAATCGGTTGCAGGTTTTTCATTGGCGAAGGAATAATAGTGGAGAGACAATCCGTCGAAGCTTTGCCTGGCGTCCTTCATCACCGTGTTGGTCCAATTATAATCGTTTCCGCCGGGACCGACGGCAATCTTGAACAGTCTTCTCTTCCCGTAATCTTTCATGAAGGTGGAGTACCGGCGGACGAGGTCGGAATAGTATTCGGGCGTCATGTTACCGCCGCATCCCCAGCTTTCGTTGCCGAGCCCCCAGTATTTCACATCCCACGGTTCGGGATGGCCGTACTTCGCCCTTAGTTCCGACATCGAATTGATGCCACCCGAGTTGCAGTACTCGACCCACTGCGCCAGTTCACGGACGCTGCCGCTCCCGAGGTTGCCGGTGAAGTATGGCTGGCATCCGATGAGTTTGCAGAACTGGAGAAACTCGGCAGTGCCGAACGCATTGTCGTCGGTGACGCCGCCCCAGCTGGTGTTGGTGGTCTTCGGACGAAGTGCGCGCGGACCTATTCCATCCTTCCAGTGATATTCGTCTGCGAAACATCCGCCGGGCCACCGGAGTACTCCGACATGGAGTCTGCGCAAAGCGTCGACGACATCTTTCCTTATCCCGTCGATGTTCGGGATCTTCGATTTCGTTCCGACCCAGATGCCGCCGTAGATGCCATGACCAAGGTCTTCGCTGAACTGGCCGTAGATATTCTTGTCGATCTTGTACCTGATTTTTGCGGCGTCGAGAACGGCGGTACTTTCTTTGGTATGCGCACAGAGCACGGGCGCCATAGCAAATATGATGACCGTGAGGACTAATAAACGTTTCATGGCACATCCTTTCATTATAGGAAGAACGGAAGTCGAAACCGGTGTCGGGGTTTCAACTGGCTTTGCAATTTGCCGCAGGGCTGCTGTTAAAGACAAACAACTGCCGGTAGTGACGAAATTGCAATTATCGTTGTTTAAGATAGCTCTTATTTGTCCGTGAAGTCCGCCAAGTGACACAAAGTAAGCTCTTAAAGTGAAGGACTCAACGTTCCTTCGTTATCCAGGCGGTTCAATTCAAACTCTCTTGTAAAGGGAATCAATAGAGGACGCTGCTCAACTCTCGGAAGTCGATCACAAAGTCACCGGCAAGCCCGGCAATGGAGAGCCTCTGTAATCTCTCTCAGATAACGTGGTACAGAAAGATCGTCTTTAAGGTTTCGGCACAATGATCCCGTATGGATACTTTGCACAATGCGGCTGTCCCAGAAGTGGCTATCCGATGAACCGGAGGAGTACCAACATCGCATCCCGGCAAGTTGAACCCGAATTACCGGAAATTGTTTTTGCAGGCGCCGATTTCAATCGAAGCTACTTCCTGGCCGGCCTCTGCGGACACTGCACAGACTAACTTTTAATTATTCGGCAGGATAAAAGAAAGCCACAATGCGCCTATGATTCACCAATATGCGCAACGCGTCGAGCTTGCCGGAGGCGGAGAAAGCAGGCGAACCGCATCTAAAGCCTTTCATAGAATAGCGCGACTCCTTTAAGACCGGCACATCGGCGCAACTCTGACGAGGGCACGGGCCGGGTGTTGCCTGATACAAGATTGGCGCTTACTTGACGAGGACTAACTTTTTCTGCAGGAGGTCGTTCCCTTCCCGGAGGCGGTAAAAGTAAACGCCGCTTGCCAGTCGTGATCCGTCGAACCGGACTTCATAGCCTCCGGGACGTTCCAGTTTATCGACAAGCGTTGCGACGCTTCTTCCCAGAACGTCATACACCTTAAGAGTTACGAATCCGGCCTCCTCAATCCGGAATCTGATATTTGTGGTCGGATTGAATGGATTCGGATAATTCTGTAAGAGACCAAACGTTTCGGGCCCGGAGGATGGCCCTTGCAGCCCGATGCCTGTCGGAGTCTCGTTAACGATAGAAATGTTTCCCGAATCTGGGATCGCATCGAACTCGACGTATTTGATCGTGTCTACGGAAACGATTCTCGAGGATACCACGCTGTCGAACTGTACAACACTCACCGAATCCCATCCCCCGGGAAGCGGGCGGCGAATAGTAAGAGGAACGTCGTAGTATGAGCTGTCGAGGTTATCGGTCAACCGGACGACGATGCTGTCGTTTTCATTCGAGAGCTCGGATACCGATGCAGCATTTCTTTCCCTGATATATCTTGCCACAGTGCCGAACGGGGCCACCCAGAATTCACCGGCGTGTGCTCTCAGGTACTCGAGAGTGGCAAGTATTGTGTCCTGTGCAATTGGCGAGTACGCGCCGGGCTCATCGTTGTTGATGCCGTGTATGAGATACGCACACCAGCCGTTCGAGGCGGCAGCATTATTGGCCTGGGATTCCATGGCACCGGCAGTGTTCAGGCCCTGCACGCCGCAGACAAAAGAGCTGATGTTCATGAAATCGGCCGGAGTCTTGCCGACGATCTGGCCGGAGCATCCCCGGGCGGCGATGTAACTTGCGGCATCTATCGCTTCGTTCCCCGCGACGCAATAGGGATAAGCGATCGATATACACTTCTGACCTTTGATTCGCGCATCGATGGTATCTTTGGAAAGCATGCACTCGGCTTCCTGGGCGGAGTCAGAAATCTGGCTGAAATTAGGATGGTCGATGGTGTGGCTCCCAATTTCCTCACCCTCATTTGCCGCCTCCTGTAATCCGCTCCAGTTCGCCGGCCAGGCCCACCCGGGACTCGTGACCGTAAACAAAGTTACACCGTAGCCGAACTTTGCGAACATCGGAACTGCAATACTTAGCTGGTTGGGGAGATTGTCGTCGAAGGTGAAGCTGATTGCTGCCGACTTGAAACCTTCCCAGGTTCCGATCTCGTAAGGCGCGGCCACGTTCTGGGAAAAAGACTCGCCCGCGAGTGCCAATGTGAGCGCCAGAATAAGGATAATACACGATGCGTACCGTTGTGGCGGTTTGTTCGATCCATACATAAGCAAGATTGCGTACCTCATACAGCTTTATTGAAGGGACGTTTCAGTAATATACGACAGAAGGACATTTCCCAGCCTACGGTGGAAAACCGACAGCGATTTTGCCGAATCCCAATTGAGCAAAGCCGTTTTCATTTGCAGCGGTGTTAACGGAAAGGGCTTCCCGGACAAGCATAGGATTGTTCTTTCCAGTGATACCAAACGTTTCAGTTCGACACATACGTTGTAATGCTCGATGCTTCAAGTGCCGCCGTGAAGGAGCCGTTTGAGACCCCCACTATATTCCCTTGGAGGCGGTTTTCAGTACTACTGGTGACGTACGGCGTGAATGAAGCGACGCTGGAATTCATCAGGCTAAACGGTTGCAGAGTAGGATATGAATTCATATTGACCACCACGATGACAGTCTTTCCGTTCCCGGTGTACGCCGTAAGATACACGTTCGGCTGAGGATTCTCCGTCGCGTAGACCCTGTAGTAACCCGGTCGCACGAACCTGGCATACTGAGAGATGACGTAACCTCTCTTGGTAATCTGGCCACTTTGGTCCAGCGGACCGTAGTAAACCAGGGTCCACCAGTACACATATGCGCTCATATCGTCGAACATGCAATCGTTGATCTGTTTGCCGGTACTCAGATCGCCAGACCACGATGTGTTTTCATTCAGTATCTCCGTCATCCACACCTGTTTCCCCTTGCTTAGCGCAAGTGAATAGACAAACGGGCTTAAGTTGGTGGTAAGATTTGGGCCGTAAAGATGTCCACCCACGAACGCGGTGTGGGCGCAGGCGACGGAATCCTCCAGAGTCGGGTCGGAGTAGGCTGTGTTGAAGTTCTCGGACTCCGGCATGAAGACAGGGACACCGACCTCTGGTGCATAGTATTTCATGAACCTGAGAATATCCGACGGCGTCCAGAAGCATGATTCGTATGTTACAACGGCATCCGGTTCGTTCTGTACGGAGATCGCGTAGATATTCACACCGCCGGCAGCCATAGTATCGGCGAACGCCTTCAAGTGCGCCGCATAGGCGGCATACTCGTTGGTATCCAGGTACCCTCCGGCCATGCTGTCGTTGGTTTTCATCCAGTACGGAGGCGTCCACGGGCTGGCGATTATTTTTGTGCCGTAGGATTGAGCCTGCTTAGCGGATGGAATGCTCGCGCTGAAGTCCATGGAATCGGGTGCAATACGCAGTCGCATTATCGAGAATCCGAGGTCGCCGGCAGCGGTGTCGTACACTGTCGCGACTTCGGCCGGCGTTAGGTTACCAGCGTCCCAATTCACGGTGTTTGCAGATCCGAACCCCTCTATGAGCTGCTGCGTGCTGTCGGAGTATACTGTCGCCTGCTTCAATGCTACCGTAGTGAATCCAAGGGTAGTGTCGCTGTTCACCCTGATGGAACTGAAGTCCGCGGGGACTATTAACGGATCAGTGCTGTCAGAGTTTGTTATTACCACGGTGAAATCTTCCCCGAAAGCGCCGACTTCCTTCACGAAGCTTGTCGGGGACGCGGCGGACGGGAGCATTCCGCTCAAAGAGACGGGTGCGTTCGCCGCTCCGAACCCGAACAGCATTTTCCTCGTCACCGATTGTCCATCCGCCTGAAGCCGGTAGAAATAGACTCCCGGCGCAACA
>JAJZVO010000054.1 GCA_021845665.1 Bacteroidota bacterium
AAGCTTCCGCCGAGTTCAGCTCGCAGGCTATTTTCAAAAACGGGATCAAAGAACCGTTAAGCCACGTCACAAAACCAAATATGAAAAACAGAAGGCCAATTATGCTGATCGACACGAAATATCCTTTGGGTGATGATTTGAAGTTTTCTGATTTCACTTTTATGCCTTTTCATTAAACGGGACTTTTACAATTCGTCTTGATGGATCAACAGCCAAAACAATTTCAACTTACTGATTGATGAAGTCGTTGAGATGACCTATAAAAGAACTGCAGTACAGTAGGAACAACTCTGTATAATTACTTCGAGATGGTCTGCAAAGTATCACCCGTCGTACTCGTTCGCAATTAAGACTCCTGTTTGGAGCCGATGATAGGCAATTCCGCATCCAGACAGGCGAATCATACATGCTTAACAGCCATGGTAAGCCCGATTTTTGCTACGCTCTTAGCATAAACTACTGTCGGAGACAATGGCCTGGATTTCCTTTCTGGAATAATACTTTCATTAACGAACCAAAGAAAACGATTCTACGGTTTCTTTCAGACCTTCTCTCAAAGAAAACTGGGGTTTGAAGCCAAGTGAGTTTATGGTTTCAGAGATTGAGGCCAGACTGTCCTTGATATCACCAGGTCTTTCACTTGTATGGGTTATGCTACTCTTGCTCCCGGTCGCTCGTATAATCTCGTTTGCCAGTTCGTTGATTGAAGTTGGGTGACCGAGCGCCACATTAAACACTCCGGTCGCTTCCAGCTTGGTAGCGGCCAGGATATTAGCGTTGACAACATCTTTCACATACACGAAATCTCTTGTCTGATCTCCGTCACCATAAATTGTGATAGTTTTTCCTTCGATAGCCCTCTTTATGAAAATTGGCACAGCCGCAGCATATTGACTTGCAGGATCTTGCCTCGGTCCGAAAACGTTGAAATATCTCAGCGAGACCGTATTGACTCCAAAGTTCTCCCGGTAGGAGTGCAAATAATATTCGCCATCGAGCTTAGTTATGCCATAAGGAGTCTTAGGCATGGGGAGCATATTGACTCTTTTTGGGGATTCAGGATTATCACCGTAAATTGCGGCACTGCTACTGTGGACTACTTTCACGACTTTGTGTTTGGCCGCCGCATCAAGGATGTTCAGGAGACCGATTACATTAATTTGTACGCATTCAAAGGGTTTCACTAACGATTCTGGGACCGAGACCAGCGCCGCGAGGTGATGGAGATATTTCGCACCTTCCATAATCTCAAAAACAGCGTTTCTATCCGTTATGCTTACGTTATGTAAATGCACATTTTCAAAGCCCTCTATATTCCCGCTCTTTCCGGTCCTAAGATTGTCAATTACGTGGACCTCGGCGCCGTTCCTGGACCAGTATTCGACAATGTGGGACCCGATGAAACCGGCACCGCCCGTCACTACAACTTTTATTCTAGACATAGATAATTAGAACTTTCATTTATGATTGAACTAACTATTTCGGCGGAATCACGTTGAAATGATCCGTCACGAGGAACACTACGAAATCCAACGCAGTCGCCGAAATTCCTAACTTGCTTATTCATACTCGAGGTGTTTGCTCACGCCTGGCGCAGAATGGCTCGTAGAGGCGCTTACCCATCTGCCCTGCGGTTGATTGCCAAAGCGGTGCCTTGCAATTAAAGCATATCCAACTGAATTCCTTCCGTTGACATTTCCCATTGTGTCAAAATGAGGCGTGCGCAAAGTGAGTCTCCAAATACCGTTTCACTGGAAGGATGTCGCTCTTGGCAGTGAGGTCCGGCACATGTTCCGAAAGAGGAAAAGCGAATAGAGACTTTGGATGTTCCTTGATCATCATCGTTATTGCTTCAGGCAGCTCCTTCTCATTCCTCACGGCATTGAAAGGGACATTTTCGAGGTACGGTAAGATCATATCATACTGCAATCCAAAGATGTTCATACTAACGCCAACAAACCCATCCGCTCCCTGAGATCCTTTGATCTGATCGTCTGACGGCTTCTCCAAGATACCGGTCAGATACCCCTGATCGTCTTTCAACGTAACTGCAAATTTCGAGATGCGACTCCTCTCGAACTCCAAGGCGTTACGGTCATAGTCAATCATCGCATTTTTATAAGTGTGTTCTAGCATTAACTTGAGCGCCTTCTTTGAATATAGGTTGTCGCTGTTGCATACGGTGAATTTATGGCCGCGCCAATCCTTCACAGCATTTAACGCCTGGAAAAGAGCATCCGCAGTTCCGATCGGTTTTTCTCTCCCCGGAGGGATATTCTGCACCGCATATGAAATCTTCAATCCGTGGAATTCGTTTCCGAACATCTTTTCCCCATAATAGCCGCGTACGCTATCATCCTTTTCTCCGATGACAATGAGCACGTCGGTATAGCCGACCTCCCTTGCGTTGAAAAGGAGGTAATCCAAAAAAGGTCTATGGTCTTTTCCGACTCCGATCATGGACTTCGCCTTGAAGTCCGCATCGTTGATGAGCGACTGTTCCAACTGTAACTGCGAATTTGCCGCTTTTTTCATTCTAGAGGAGATACCCCCGGCAAGGATCACCAATTTCCCGCCTGCCATCAGTCCTCCTCCGCAAAGTCTTGGCGAGTGCCTTCGTCTATCGATACTACAAAGGCTTGTCCACCTTCTTTTTCTATCGCTTTCTTCACCTTCTCGGCTTGATTAGGAGCGTAAGCGAACATGCACCCGCCACCGCCGGATCCGTTAATTTTGCCTCCGAACGCACCGGCGTCCAAAGAAGCTTGGATCATACGATCTATCTTCGGAGTCGAAATCTTCAGTATGTCTCTCAGTACTTCCTGGTGATCATTAAGCAGCTTACCTATCAACTCATGGTCGGTCGTGTCATTGAGTGCGTTTAATGCCTGTCTTGTTATGTCCCTGTTTCTTACGGTACCACGGAGAAGCTGAACCTGGTCTCTACTTAAAGACTTGGAATAATCATCTATTTCCGATTGAGTTATTGTCCGCAATGAAAAATCAGGGTAAGACTTTTGCAGATCTTTGACGACTCTCTGCATTTGGTTCTTCACTCTCGACAGGATAGACACTGTGTCCTTGGGTTCATTAGAGTTTCCGAGTACCAGCGTGCCGAGCCGCGGGCGCAGTCTTTCAACCTGAATCTCGGGATAGGAATCGAGGAAGATAGTCCCCCCTACTGCCGTCGTATACTGGTCCATCATGCCGCCCGGCTCAGAGAATTCCAGCACTTCGGCTTCATAGGCGTACTTGGCGATGTCCTCGGGGGACAACTCTTTAGTCTGGTCACTCATTCTTCCGAGAAAATTGATCCATGTCACGACCAGGGCGGAAGAGCTGGATGTGCCTGCATTTATCGGAATTTCTCCGTGGACGACACAGTCGATACCGTTCGAAAATGTCAGGCCATGCCTTTTCAACACGCTGATGGCACTCTTCAAGTAGTCTCGTTGTTTTCCGTAGACTATTGGTTCCGCAATTGAAAAAGACTCTTCGCTGCCGATGTCGGGTAAATGTATTATTACTTTTGAGTCGCTACGCTTGTGCCCTTTCACTGAGATTCTCAAGTTTATTGCCGAAGCAATGATCGGCAGGTTCAAGTAGTCCTGATGTTCTCCAAAAAGGCAAATTCTTCCAGGCGTAGAGGTTTTTAATTCTGATATTTGTTTTTTCACGATTCACCGCTTTCTGTTTCCTTTTAGTTCGTAGAATCCCGTCGATGAAGTGTTCTGACCCAATCGCGCTATCTCTTAATGTTGGCCGCCACACCCTATCTTTTCTTCCAGATAAGGAAATCTGTTCTACCGTTGGCGATTTCAGAATCATCGACAAAGACTCTCTGCGCAGTAAGGACCGCGTAGTTGTTTCAAATAAGACCTTAGTTCCTAATGAATATCATATTGGGAGATCCGAGTCATATCCGCCCGCAATGAAGCTGGATAGGGTTTCGCGGGCAGAAGCCTGTGCTCACGAATTGTAACCCCTTCGATTATTTTTCCAACCAAATCTTCCCTGTCAATCAGCCAAAGACTCACCTTCCCGCTTGGTCTGCCCTTGAACCGAATTACACAGTCGACAGAATTCTTGCCTTCATGCAACTCAGTGATAGCCCAAAACCAGGCGCCGTTTCCCTGTACCACTTTAGTGGCCTTTCTCGCACCATTGATCGTCACCGTAAAATCAGGGCTCTCGCTTTTCTCGAGTCTCTTCGAGAATTGAAGCAGGAGCGCAAACTTCGCTTCCCTGTAATTGCCCGGTACATTTATATTCAAACGCTTTTGGAATTCGTTAGAAATCGAAGTCGTGCCTGGCACCACTTTACAGCTAAGCCTCTTAATTGCCCGCCCGAATTGCACAACACCCAACAGTTTCCTCCCCACAGATTTGACATTTACCCTTTCACCGTGCGAACCGAAGACCATCAGGTGTCCTCCTTCGACGGAGTACCTCACACCGACAGGAAGGGTCTTGTCCATATCCTTTTGCGGTATCAGCTCGGCAGTCAGGACTTCGTAGCCGTTCAGATTGAACGACAGAGCCTCTCGCATTCTTACGGGTTTCGGGAAAATGAAATTGTAAGGATATATCACATTGATGTAATATTCCGTTCCGGGGCTGAACTCACCGAGTTTCGGTGTCAGCAAGAATTTAACTTTCTTATCGTCGGGTCCCGGGTTTCTGAGAAGAAGGATGCCTTTGTTCTCGGTCATATGGATGTAGCCGTACACCTGTCTTCTGGCAGGATCGCCGAGAATCATCTGTGTGTGTTCGAGCACGTGCTGGTTCGCCTTCGCCCATTTCACCGCCGATGCGATCGCATTCCACTCACCAGAAGATAAAAGATCCGGAGTCACATACAGCTCCCACATCATTACGCCTCTTCCGAAGTACATCATGACTTCGTTGCTGAAAGACGCTAACGATTCCTTCACCCCGCCCAGGAGGTTGTACCTCCCCCTTATGATGCCATGCGTCATCAGAGCCCACATGGGGAACAAGAGGTTTTGTTTTCTGAAGTCGTTCCAAAGCACGGCGTCTTTGTACGTGATAGCCTTGTCACGGTCGTCTATAGAAGGCAAACTCTGTAAGTACCCGTAATCGCTGCCCTGCATCCAGATGCAGTTGGCATACTTCAGCCACCAGGGGGAGAGCCACGTTCCGGTTGTCATATTCAAGAAAATATCGGGATTAATCTTCCTAACCGATTTTGCGATCTGAAGAAGAGCAGCGGTGTTTTCCCCGCCGGAATAAATCCCCGGAAGATAACCCTGGTTCGGTTGGTTGCTCGACAACAAAAGGCCGTCCCATTTGAAGTATCCTATTTTATATCGCCGTGTATACTCATCCATCCTTTGCATGAACTTGGCTTTATATTTTGGGCCGGAAAGACAGAGAAAGTCCCCCGTCGTTTCGTAGCCATGCTTCTTCGCCCACGCAACAACTGAATCGCGAATCGGCGGGTACCCTCCGAATGGGGAGGCCCATAGCCCCAAGTGGGTATGCATGCTGTCGAGTGACTGGACGATGCGAGTGAAACCGTCCGGAAATCTCGCGGAATCTATCGCCCAAATGCTGTTGGCATTGTTCCATCCGGCATCACCATCAAGGACGAACCCGTTCAGCCCGATTCCGTATTTGTCGTACAGGTCTTTCTTGAACGAGTCTATGGTCTTAAGAACATTCGTCTCGTTCTCGACTCCCGCGGGCCCGTCGGCCATGGCTGGAGTTCGCATATCGTACCAGGTATTATATAGGAGGAATGGATGTATCCGGTTAACCGCGATCCCGTCGACATACTTCATGAACGCCAGGGCCAGTTTCGTCTTCGAGCTTGAAGAACCGAGTATCGCAGTGTGACTTATGAAAGGCTTATTCTTAATTTCCCGTCCTACCACATATCCTATTCGGACAGAATTTCCCTTTATTTGGTTCACCACGGTCGGATATTCTACTCCCATGAAGATATCGTTGTTGAAGACCGGCTGTCCGAATTGTCCGTGGGAAAAGTCCGCGCGCTTGAAAGTCAAGGACTCGACATAGACGCGATTGAGAAACTGCATTCCGTAAGACGAGTCCGAGAACTCGATCCACTTCCTCATCGAAAAGCGGGCAGCGAACACCTCGTAGTGGACCTCAAGGTTGAAGTCGGTATCCTCCCATTTGAAATTGAAATTCAGAGTCAGCTCTTTTCCGCCGCCTTCAAGGTCGCTCGTCCTGAATCCTTCATAGTTAAAATCCTTCGCTGTCATGATGACTTCGTTCTCTCCGTTCTGGGTTTCAAGCGGCGCGGGTCCCAGCCCTGAGAAGACGATCTGCACGGCAAAAACATCATCCTTAACCTTATAGATAGTGCCGGACATCTTGTTTACAATTTCAGTGGTCCCGACATTATGCGGGGAGACGTTTATCACCCTTTCTATGCAACTGTTCCCAAGTAACACTTCATCTCCTCGTCTCTTCAGATAAGCTTGATTCTGGGCGAGTAGAGACGGCGCAAACAGCAAAAGAATCAACGATACTCTTTTAAGCATATTCTTCCTCAATAAAATCTAAATCGCTCACATTCCGTCTTAGAAATAATCCGTAAGCCAGAACGTAAAATCATTATGGGTCAGTATTCCTTCTCTTGTCCGGTCGTCGATTCCGTCGCCGAAAAAGGCAGCCATGAAATAGGTGTCAACCTCGGATTGCCTCGACTGCAGCAAAGACAGACGTTTGTTCTCGGTTCTGGAGACGAACACATCGAGCTTTGGTTGCCCCGCCCTGTAAGCAAGGTCAGCGAACAGTGCACGTGGGATTTCCTCTCGCCCGTTCGCGAAGGCATATTCAAGGATTTTCGTGCTCCCGGTTTCTTTGCGTCCCCTGACATATCCGAGGATTTCCTCCCCATCCCGCCAAACGAGGAAAAGCTTTGGGTCTTCCCCGCAAAAGTCAATCTGTGAACGCCAGTAGTCGGCATCTCTTACAATTGGCCCAGTGTTTTTGGCGTTGTCGCTGTCGTACAATCGCATCACCTGCGCCGCGTCGCGGCTGAAGTCAAAGACTTCTATATGTGATTGATCCTGACGGGGGATCACATCCGTCTTTACCAGCCGCCTGTTCAGCGTTTGAAACCCAAACCTCTTGTAGTAATCGTTAATCGTAGTAGTCAGGAGTGAAACCAGGAAGCCTTTTTGCCTCATGAATTCCATCGCATCACGCATGACCTGTTCGGAGTATCCCTTCTTTCTTTCCGAGGGAAGTGTGGCGACATTGCCGATTCCACCCATGCGCACCTTCTTTTCACCCATATAAATTGTCCGCGGGAACACCTGAACGGAGCTGACTATCGAACCGCCCCTCACGAGAACCCTTGTGTCTTCCTGAGAAATCGTCCCGTCCTTGAACATGTGCCTTTCGAAATACTCTCTTGCAGTATCGTCGAAAGCCTCATCGCATAGCTCCACAACTTCCTGCAATTCCTTTCTCGATCTGCACCCTCTGATCTCAACCTGAGGATCCAATTCAGTCTGCTTTCCTTTCCCGTGCCGAAGTAGGAAGCCGGAGTGGTCGGAATCTCACCTTGCCATTATACGTTGCGCCGCCTGTTTCTGAATTGATCACGAGCCTGGTATCGAGATTGTTATATCCCATCCTGGGCTCCCAAACATTCCGGTTGGCAAGCCTGATCGAATAGTCAGGCCGGAAATGCAGTCTCGGAACCGGGTCAGGAAGATTCAAATAGACTGAATAGGTGCCGTTCGGAATGTCGTGAGCAATGCCGATTTTGCCTGCCACCGTCAAAGTGTCTCCAGGTTCCCAGAATCTTGGATCGATCGGCAAGTCCGCCACATATCTCCGTCCGTTCGCATCGTTCTGAAGAATTATTTCAACGTCCCTTGGATTGAAAAGAGGCGCGAAGCCCAGGTTCGTTAATTTTATAGAATATTGAAATGCGTTGCCCCGCTTCAGAGAGTCGCTGTAGACTCCGCTTAACAGCTCGAACCTGTACCCCAGCCGTCTTTTCACCTCACTCAAACAGCCATCTTTCTGCCATAGCTTGTACACAGCAGGGTTCCAAGTCCAGTTAAGGAGCGACCAATGAAGCCTGTCCATCTGGTAGATCGCATTGCCGCACTCACAATACTTGCTCACATGGCAGGTCTCCCCTCCCATCGGAACGTACAGGCAGTCGCGAGCGATGTAATTGTGCCCACGGGTAGTGTCCACGTAAGTACCGTAGTCGTTCCAGTTCGCGAGAAAGCAATCGTTGTGTTCACCAACCCTTGAGTATTTTGATTCGTTGAACGCTTCTGACCTCGTGACAGGTGTTCTCCTGTCGAATATTTCCCTTTTAAAATGAGGCGTTCTAACCTGAATCATTCTCACCTTCGGAAGTGCGTCAAGCTCGGCAAACAGTATTTTTCTCCTGTCTACGACATTGTCCAGCCCGTTGGTTGAGGAATGCCATTCGCCCCAGGCGCCGATGAACCCGGCCTGCATTACTGCGATCACATCGTAATTGGCCTGCAATATCGGCTTCAGTTGCGCAATCTGCTCAAGAACTATCTTGAGAGGAGCGTCCGGCTGACCAATGGCTTCACTGTACGCAAATCGGATCAGACACTTCATTCCACCTTCTCTTACAAGATCGAAGTCATGTTGTATGGTCGCGAGCTCAGCTTTGCTTATTTTGCTATGCCTGAACTTGTGCAAATTGAAGTCAAGTTCCACGACAGACTCGCCTTTCGACCGAATGGCTTCCATTCCTGAAAGCGAGAGGCTGTCTCGCTCAGCAGGCGGAAGGGGAGTCAAGGAACCGTCTCTCGGCCTCGGAAAAGGCGTGAAGAAGCCTCTCTCTGGATTCGGGAAATTCTTGTTCGATGGCTTATAGATAACCCTGGTCTGCGCATAGGTCGCCGCCGTCATAGATAGAAGGAGACATACGCATGCACTCCAGATCCTCCTCAACCTGATATTTCCGAAACTCATGTACCTTTCCTATATCCTAGATTTGTTTATTCTATCTCTTCGCTGCTTTATCCGCATGTTCCCCTGACTGCTTCTAGTCTCATGATCCTGGACCGCAGAGTTGCGGACAATTATTAGAACCTCAGACATATTTGGCGTGACTTGCGCGAGATCGGCCTTTCGCCAGTCTCGGAAAGATTAGATCTATCAAATGCATGGTGCCGCTGATTCCCATATCAGTAGTGCAGGACAATCTCTTGTCATCCTTTTTCCTTTTTCAACTCGACAACCCTGGCGAGCTTGACGACCATGTAATGGTCAAAGCTTATGTCCAAAGTGGGATTGTTCGAGTTAATCATGGCAAGAATCTTACCTGTATAGACATTCGAGGCTTTGTACTGCTTCGCCGTCAAACCTCTCAATGTAACCTTGCCAGAGAAATGGCCCTTCGCGAAGAAGAAATAGTAGAAGTTACCTCCCCTCTCTATCACATGAGTTTCCGGTTTGTAGTAGGCGATATCATATAGATTCAGATATTGCCCCTGGCTGAGCTTTTCCCTTCGGTATATGCTCATCCACTTCTCGTAATATCTCCGCTGCTTCGCTAGGAGAGCGAGGGTAGTGTCCGGCTGCCTTACGCCGGATATCGTGAACTTGGAAGCCGGAACGCCGCCCACGGCGAGAGTCGAAGCGAAATCGACGTTGCCGTGCGGAACGAACTTCTGCAGCGCCGGATCCCAAGTCCGGTTGGTCAACTCGACGTGATCGCCGCTGTACGCCTCCGTGTTGCTGCCGTACAATGCTCTGAAAGTTTTGCCCTTCAACCTGACCTGCCAGGAGTCCAGCGGATCGGATGCGACCGTCTGATTCACATAAGGCAGATTATAAATTGAGAAGTTGGTGCCGCACGGACATAGTTGAACCAAGAAACCCTTCCTCAATGACGTCGCCTCATCGTAAATATCCTTGAAAAAGAGAGGCACCGCCCGGACGGAGGCAAACGGACTCTTGTGGTGATGCGCCTTGTTGAAGCACTCCGGCACCATGTTCTGATCCTGGCCATCGAGCTTAAAGCCGTCGATCTTCCATTTCAGAATCGCTTTCCGCACGAAGCCTTCGAAGTAATGCCTTACTGCAGGAAGTGCCGGACAGAGCAGGTAGGAATTCCACCAAGATACCCTGGCCCTGTTACCATCCTTGTCTAGAATAAACCAGTTGGGATGCTCGAGCGCGAGTTTGCTCTGTATGTTGAACCCGTATTCCTGCATCCTTTTCGGATAATGTGTTGCGCTGTAGCTGGAATCTTGAGCGGCAAACGGAGACCACCAAAGACGGACCTTCAGCCCGTAAGAATGTATAGAATCTATGAAAGCCTCGAAGCCATTCTCTCCTCCTGGGAACCTGGCAGGATTCGGTTCCCAATCGCCAATATCGTTTTGCCAGCCATCGTCGATAGTAACCCAACCGAATCCAAGTTTCTTAACCAGCGGCAGACTCTCTAAAATTTCTTTCTTACTGAAATCCCTTCCGTATCCCCATGCGCACCACTCCGGTTCAAATGCGTCGGCCGGCGCTTTCGGAAAGCGGAAGCCCTCGTCCTGCATAAGCTCGGAGTACGTTCTTAAGCCGTTGAAGAAATCGCCGTGATGGACGATTATCGCATATTTTATCAGGTCAATCGACCCGCCCGGCTTCAGGTCAGTTCGGTTTGAGTCGACGATGGAGAATGAGACATCGCCAGACTTCTGTACTCTGACCGGGAGATAAATAAATTGCGGCTCTGTGTTGATGACGGAAAAGGCGAGCCCCATACTTCTTGTCCAGAGATCGACAACCGGTATTCCTCCGCCGTAGTCCGGCGCATTCATCCCCTGGTAATTCGTTCGCTGATACGCAGCTGTAATCGGAAATATCCAATCGTACCTTTCCTCATAACTGCCCCCCTGAAAGCTCCAAAACTTGTAGGAGCTGTCGGCTCCAAACCTCCTGGCATTGAGGGAAGCGGCAAGTAGACTGTACGTCTCGACCTTCACGGGCCTGTTGCTTTCATTCTTCAGAGACGACTTGCATATGATGGCGTTCGCCAAGTGGCGCGGCAATATGAACCTGAATTCTTCTGTGAGGTTGCCGCTTCTCGATAACGCGGAGAAAGAGACGACCTCACTTTCGCCATATTCTGTAAGTTTAGTCGCTCTTTCTACTGTACCGGGCATTATCTGAAAATCTTCTGGCTTCGTTGAGTTCTCGACGCTGATCACTGACAAATTTCCACGTCTCGGAAGAACTGCACTGGCATAAGATTCTGGCATGAACGGTGAAAATATCATGAAGGTTAGATTTTTGAATATCTTGAGTGCGACGTTGTTAGCTCGAATTGTGATAGCAGAAACGCTGCCATCCTCCCGAGCAGAAAGTGTAGTTTTGTGGAGCAGTGGGTCCGTTGATGATTGTTCAAGCACCGATGGAATACAAACGGCTCCAGAAAACATTATAACCGATGAGATAGCCACGATAAGCAGAGCCAACCGCCCCACATTCTCGTTCATCAGCTTATTCATAACGCCTCCTCCGATCGCAAATCTGTTCTTCCCAGAAGATAATCGCGGTGACAGGATGCTCCGGAAAAATCCGCCTTACGTAGCATCCTGCCATCCGCAAAGTAGGTTCTAAATATCCTTCAGTCTCACTTAATCATCATCATCTTTTTGGTGATGTTGACACTTCCTGCCGACAGTCGATAGAAATAAACACCGCTGGCAAATCTGTCGCCATTGAAAGTCACAATATACTTGCCCGCCTGTTCCTGGCCAGAAGCCAAAGTGGCGACCAGTTGGCCGAGCACATTGTAGACTTGCAATGTCACAAAGCTGCTCTTGGGCACCGTATACTCAATGTGCGCTGACGGGTTGAATGGATTCGGATAGGCCTCGGACAGGGTAAAGTTAGACGGCACCTGCGGTGCGACCTGCTGAACCGCGGTATAGCCGCCGTTGAACCAGCCGTCGTCGCCTACAGGTTTCCCATCGGTACCACCGGATAGCAGTGAGGTGCTCGTGTATTGCATATCTTTCAATTCCGGCAACGGCCATTCGGGAATCCAGTTCGAGCCACTTACACTTTGCAGTTTGTATCCATAAATATCTGTGGAGGCTGTATTCGTTCTTATATCCATAAAGTACTGGAAGCCTCCCACTCCGTCGCCTTGATTGGGATACAACATTTGGTCAATCGAGGGTCCATAGCCTGGATTAACAAATGTATTTCCCTTTGCTACCAAGCCCGGCCACTGAGTAGGATCGTTGAACATGTGGGTTGTGCGTGCATTCATCCATGTTGTAGCATAGAGGGAATCGGCCCCGTGCGCCGTGTCATCATAAGCCTTCCAAAATCCAATAACAGTATCGGGCTCGTAGAAATTGTTATTCATGACTTCGATCTTTCGCTTTGCCTCAGCAAGCCATAACAAGTTTGAGCTCGATGAATCCTGCGGGTCAAATACTTTTGGAATATCGCCCCCCAGGGTATCCAGGTCGATGACTGAAGGGATGGCGAGCGACCTCAGTTCATCGTAATAATTCAAATATTCATACTGTGTGATGCCGCCAAACCACGTCCCGTAAAACATGTTATTGTCGATTTTAGCGGTGGTGACGTTGAAAATCCAGAATGGATTTTGAAAAGTCATTATATCAGTGTTGTGAGAAAAGTCCAGATATTTCACGAAACTCACCGTGACGGGAGCGCAATCGTAACCGTTTGTTGCGATAAAAGTATTATCGTGCATCATGATGGTATCCGTTATGGCACTATTATCTGTGTTTCGAAGTGCTTCACCGGAATACCACTGGGTCGCAGAGATCAGGTTTCGGAATTTGCAATTCGTAATGAAAAAGCTGTCCCAGTTGCCGGTGTAACCTATACACTCATCGGGCATATCTTCAAAAATCACGTTATCGACATATAAGTTTACAGAATCAGCCGACACCTGAATGAACGAACCGATGCCGTTGACGTTCAGGATGTTCATTGTATTGTTGGTGGCTAAGCCGGTGATGTATAAGTTCTTAAACGTGGCCGTAGTGTGGGGGCCGTTCACCACGAATAGATAGTAGGGCAACGAACCGTCTTTTAGAATTCCGGCCTGAATGCATGGGGGACGGCCGTTTGAACCTAGCACTCCGATAACTTCAAAGTTGGATTTCACGGTGATTGGCCCGAGCCAGATGTATGTCGTGTCCAATGAGACCAATTTGTAAACTGAGTGCGCCTGTGTCCCCGAGGCGGTCGTATCGCTGCCAATCACCTCGTCAAGGCTAGGGCCGCTCGCGTAGACGGTGAGCGTGTCCCCGCTTTGAGCGAACGCTCTATGAACTCCGACGATGAGAAGAGCCGCAGCGAACAAAGCCGTCAGGCTCATCGTAATTTTGTCTTTCATTTTTTCTCCTTAATGGTTTGGTATCCAATCCCTGTCAACCATGATCCATCTCCGATCGGACGAAACCAATTACGTCGTCGGCACGAAGCGTCATAGTGTTGGATTGTAATTTTTTGTCTTGTATGGAAATTTCAGTGTCTACCACTCCGCTCGCCAAAAGTTTTTACATAATTTGAAGATCTTTCGAAACCAGGACACTCTGTGTCGGATGCTCTCCATCCAATCATTCCTGCCATAAAACTGCTCGGCACGTGAATCTCGCGCCAATTCAATCGAAGACGGCAAACCGTTTGGCGGATTCCAGCCGATCTCATTATGTTTTCACCTGCTCTCATTAATCCTCGCGGCCGGTACTCACTTGAGCAGAACCATTTTCCGGACCTGGACAAGATTGTTTGTCCGCAAACGGTAAAAGTACACTCCACTTGGTAAATCGGCGCCGTTGAATTCGACAGTGTGCATGCCCGGGCTCTCATAGTTATTAACCAGGTTAGAAACCACCTCGCCAAGGACATTGTAGACTACAATCTTCACAAAGCTCCCTACAGACAGACTGTACTCTATATTTGTTGTCGGATTAAAAGGATTTGGGTAGTTCTGCAGCAAGGTAAATTTGCTCGGCCCTGCGTAGTGCGAGATTTTGACGGCAGTGAGGCTATTCTTCATCAAGTACAGATACCTTTCTGTCTGGAAGCTATCTGGCGCGGTGCAAACCGTCGCGTAGGGAGACCCAGCTTGATTTACCTCGAATATCAACCCGAGTGTTTTTCCAGATCCGTTCGGGAAAAGTGCACTTAGCGGAATGGACATCGCGCTGAATCCAGCACTGTCGGCTACCTGCGCCCCGTTCACCGAAGCCCAGGACCAGTTCGAGCCGCCAGTTCCGGTGTACTTATAGAACAGCCCATTCTCGACCATGAATTCGGCACCGACCGAAGCGCTGTCATACACGTAGCCGGTAGGATGCCCTATGGTGTCGTTGTCGGTATCAAAGAAGATGTGGTAGAAATAACCGGTGGTGTTAATGGTACCCGCGACTTCGAATCTCACGTAAAGATTGCTTGTGTCGTTCGTTACCCACATATCCTCAATCTGGCCGTCCGCGTATGACGACTTCGACGGCGCAGGGTTCGGAGGAGCGTTGAGCGGCGTGACATTTTGCCAATCGACATTCCCTGCACCGCTGCCGGTGCCAGTACCTGTACCTCCGCTGCCTGTCCCAGTAGCCGTACTTGTCGAAGTATCTACCCCGGTTAGTAGGTAATTGCAAAGTGCTTCGAAATACGGAGGCAACGTGTCATATGGGTTGGGAAGATTATCGTTCGTAACGTAGATCCACCCCATGTTAAGCGAGTCAGCTCTATCAACGACGCTGGGGAAATCAGCTGCAGAAGTATTATAGGGAATAACATAGAAATTGTCGCGGTTATAGTTCGTATACCATGATGCGGGATTCCAAGTCCCGAAACCAGTACCGTTCTCAAAAACACATATCACATCCGCTATTCTGTTCCCGTTGTCAAATAGATAGCTCGATATTGTATTCGCGCCAGGATTGGTTACGACCAGCGCAGTGGAATCCTTTTTCTTGATGTAGTCATAAAGCTGACTGTAATATGATTCTTCCCCGCTGGTATTTGCCTGTTCGTCAATAAAAATCCCATTTAGGGTTGGATAGAAAGAATACCACGAGTCGACATCTGCCTCAACGCTGCTTAGGGCTCTCTGTCCATAGCTCGTGTGAACATAGCCTATTATTTTTCCGCCGGCCGCTTGCATGCTGTCAATCGCCGCGCCATATGAAGGGTCATAGTTCGTGCCAGGCCCACTGTTCGGATTTGCGATCGCGTAGAGACGCCCCGGCATCTTTCTCGCCATAGCATCGAGGCGACTCCAGTAGTTCGATACTGAGGGATCAAAATACGCTGGAACTAACACCTTCAGGGAATCATTAACAACTGTCGTATCAGCGGCCACGGAAGGACCCGGGGCTCCAAGAATTGCAGGTGTACGGACGGCACTAAAGGCTGGCATCGCATTCGTGCCTGGCTCCGCTCTCCACTGAATATAGATTGCAGAACCGGGTTTTGCCCCAATGTCAGTGTAAGCGACGGCCAATTCACAAGAGCTGTCGGCGAATGCGCAATCGATCGTTTGGAAACCGTTAACCGTCCCATTCCATCCCCAAGTATCGGTGCTCTGATTACTTCCCATGAATTTCTGCACATACTGAGTTGAACTGTCTATCACGATACGATAGTCAGCGCCCATGCTCCACCAGCCCTCAGTCAAGCCGGTTGCCGTGCTCGTGTCCGCATCTATGTAGATTATGTAGTAATTACTGTAGTCTACCGGATGGAACGTACCGGCAACATGCGTCAGCAAGTAAAGCGAGTCCGCCCCCGCAACGTAGTAACCTGCGGTGAACGTGCCGTTCGGTCCCCATGTTGTGTTCGCTGTACTGTTGGTTACATATGGGGATACCCCATTCCAGTCGCTGAAATTACCGTCGATGGTTATTTGAGCCCAAGCCGTAGGTACCAGAAAAAGAAGAGCCAGCATTGAGGTGGTAAGTTTGGTCTTCACAATGTATCTCCTTCATGATTGGTTGCTCTTGGACCCGGCCTTGCAGAGTGCACGCCAGATTTCTATCTGTTTCCAACGGTCACCTAGAATTGGTAGCGGAGACCCAGGTCAGCGGTCGCGCCATAGTCAGATTGCGACTCAGGTACTCCGCCTCCCTGAATAATACTCACGGAATTGGCGCCGTTGAGATTGTATATGTCCCCATACACCTGAAATCCAGGCCACGGCAGACCCTGCTGGAACTCGACGTCCCATGTGCTGTAAGCAGCGGTGTAACTTCGAAGCTGCGGCCAGAAATTGGGACCCGTGAAGATATTATCCTGGTACAGCCATGCCACCCTGACCATGAACGCTTGATAGTTAAACCCGAGAGATAAGTTGAAGATGTTGTCCGGCTGGTATAGGAGTCGGTCTGTGAAAGAAGTGTCGACGTAATCTATCGAACGTCCGTTCGATTGGACAATCGAATACGGGTACTGCGCTTTAGAGAATATATGCGAGTAATTGACATCAAGAACCAAACCCGATAATACTCCTGGCAAGTACCAGAAATGCGTCTCCCAGTCCAGTTCGATACCATAGTCATGAATAACGTCCGAGTCATTGATAGTAGTGTTGATCTGGTAGGTCCCGGACGGCGGGGTTGTCGAGCTGAGAAGACTTTGTGGATAATACTGAAGCGCCTGTGTCCCAGAGACGAAGAAAGTCCAAGGATAGGCCAGATCGCGAATATTCTTCCAGAAACCTCCGACTGTAATAAGGCCGCCGATGATATTGTTATTGTAAACCGAGAAATCAATATCGTAATTGGTGGAGCGGGACGGAAGTAGTTTGTAATTGTTCCAGGAAATCGCACCCACGCCTACGTCAATTCTTGGTATAATGTAACTGAAGGAGGGATATGCCAGAGTGTGGGTATACGACAGCCTCACATCGAACCAAGAAAGCGGCTTATATCTTAGAGATACGTCGGGGAGCAGGTAGCCGTGATTTTGGACAGCGGTTGTATCGTAATGGTTATAGACCAAGAACGCGTTGCGGCTTTCTATGCCACGCGCGCCAGTGTAGGTGGTTCGAAGATCCTGATAGCGGACTCCCGGTAGTATAGTCAAGTCCGATCCCACGTTAATGACCGCCATCGCGTACGACGCCCACTCGTTCTCGTTTCCCACGTAGTTGTTTGTTGTCGAATTGAGATTATCATGGCTGAACGCCTGGGTACCGTTATTATTTGCAATATATTGAATGCTGTCCTGTAACATTCCCATCATTCTGGAAATGACTCCGTAATTGAGCGGCTCGGTCATTTGATAGGCCCCGCCGAGGAATTTTCCGTAGTTGTAGCTGGGGTCGGTGAAGTCGCCTATGGGGATATGATACCTGGCTGATGCCGGCAGATTGAACATGTTAATAATCAGATCGTTGACCACTCCTGACCCAGCATACTGAAGACCACCGCCGTCGGCTACGTTTACAGCGTAGTAGCGATTACTATACCTGTACATACCACCGACTTCTAGCTTTGCATTAACCAATTTCGAAAAGGGGACATCTTGGGCGAGATCGAGAGAGCCCGACCAGACGTGTGACTTGGAGAACGAGTTGTCTGCATACAAAGACTGCAGCAATGTGTTTGCCAAGTCAGGTGTTGCAGCCTTGGGAACCTGTACGGGGTTGACATTGGCCTGGTTGTCGAACGGCGACAGGCCGGCACTTGACAGCTGACTGAAACCCACGGACCAGTAGGGACCGCCGCTCTGCGAATACGCTTGCGACACTTTGGCATCGACATGAAACGCAGAGAAAGATTGCTTGTATTCCAATCCGTTAATTAAATCCAAGCCGGTGCCGCCAGTGTTGGAAAGCGAGTAAACAAGTTCGTTATCCGTCACGTCGTAAGTTTGCTGTCTGGTGATGTCGCTAGTCAGAGAAGAACTCAGGAAATTCGTGAACTTAATGCTTCCATTATGGAGCTGATAATCCATCACCAGAGCTGCATTACGTCGTCGGATATCCCTCGGTATGTCGCTTAGAGTCAGCCCAGTAGTGATGTATTGAGTTAAACTATTGCCGAGGTGGTTATACGAGGCACCCAATTCGTTCGAAGTGAGATTTTGACGCTCAATATCGATCTGAGCAAGAATCCCGAATCGGTCATTGAAAAACCTCTCCTCGGCCGTCCCCACATATTTGTAGTTGTTGAATTTATTGTAAGCATCAGAAAGGCTTTTGTAGCCGCCTTGAGCAAGGAGGTGTATCGTCGGGACCCCGGAGTGGCCTGTTTGTGCTTCGCGCAAGCTGAAGTCCACCGTACCGCCCATTACGTCAGCATTCATGTTGGGAGTCACGGTCTTAAATACCTTTATGCCTCCAAGCATGTTTGACGAAATCCCGCTCAGGTCAATGCTTCGGTCGGTCGGATTTGATGATGCCATTTGAATTCCGTCAATCTGTACCTCGTTGTATTGAGGCGCCATCCCGCGAATGACCAGTTCCGTCCCCTGCCCTCCACTGCGCAAGACAGATATGCCGGGAAGTCTACCTACCGATTCGGCGGCATTTTGATCCGGTAGCTGCTGTATTCTTTTTGCTGAAACAGCATTCATAATTTGGTTTGATGCAAGCTCTTCGTTGATAACCTGATTTTGACCGCTGGCGAGGGCCGTCACCACGACTCCCTTTTTATGAACGCCAACAGCCACTAGTTTCACATCCCGCTCCAACTGCGCGCCTGAAGCGACGGTTATTCGTTCTACCACTTTTCTGTAGCCGATATAAGTAGTGCGCATCTCATAAGTTCCGGGCGGGACGCTCGGGATCAGGTAGCGACCGTGTGATCCAGTCACCGCTCCGAGACTTGTACCCACGAGGAACACGGTCGCACCATATAGCGGCTCACCGGTTTCTGCATCAGTGATGCGTCCTTTTATACTTGAGTCGGCGCCCAGGGCAACAGTTGTCAGAGAGAGCAGGATCATTAATACTCCTCCTAAAAAGGAAGTAATCATGCGCATAGGTATCTCCTAAGATTTTGAAACCAAAAGAGGGAGTTGATAGATTTGCTCCAAGCACTCGTCGGCCGGGATGGATGCAAAACATTCAGATAAGAGGATAAGAGATTAGGAGGGAAGGCGTCGGGCTCGCCAGCGGATTTCGAGATTTCCTGAGTATGCGAACCTCGAACTATTGAAAGAATTATTTGGTAGGACCGGGCTGCGTATTGGTACTTCGCGTTCGTGACAGGAGCTCCTTTTAGTTCACAACTAACCGTTCACTCGGACTTGAGATTAATTATATAATATCCTTCAATTATTGTCAAGGTATTGCTAAAAACTTTTTTTTAATATCCAACCCTACCCCCACGGAAAATAACCAATTGCAAACGTTGGACGGTTGTTGCCACCTTCTTTCTGCAGGAGAGCAATCCTAACCGCCAGCGGAAGCTTCAATGTGGAAAATGGGCGGATTATACGGCCTGCCTTTCAGTTAGGTAATTTTCGGCGTTCACCCCCAGTAGACTCTTTAAGCGTCTCGCCCCTGAGCCAAAACCGGTACGGAGGCCAGAATCACTCGATTAATTCAAATTATCAGATAAGCTTGAAGCACTTCCATAGAAAAGTCTTACAGCACATGAGCGCGTGGAAACGACAGCAAGTTACTAAGCAAAATTGACAATTAACTTCGAGTGCTTATCACCGAAATCAAAGAAAATCGGCCGACAGCATAGGAGGGACGGTCGCAGTCATAGCCCGTCTCGGGACCCGCTCCACCGATGCGAAGCAGCCGTCGTGCACCTGCTGTTGCCTGCAAACCTCGTCTAAATCAACGATTTTAACGGTTCGAGGGTCGTTAAAGTCTGCAGCAGCCGGATCGTTAAATGCAATATGTCCGTTTTCACCGAAACCTAAACACACAAGATCAATTGGCGCTTCTTCTATAAGTGCGGCGTACCTTTTGCATTCCTCCTCAGGATCTGGCGGTTAAAGCTATTCCATGCCCGAATACCGGCGGCTGTCCCTTGAAATCTCTTTGGATCCAATCGGGGTGGTCTCCGTACAACGTGTGCTTCACGCGGTTGGCGCGAGTTGTTATACATTCAAATGCCGCGATGTAGACAAACGCGTGATTGCCCGCAGCATGAGCTTTTTCAGCCATAGCTCTTATCGCGGCAAGCTTCGCGGACGGATGCATAAAGCTCGCGTATCTGCCGGTGATGTCGTTATCAACTTCGATCCCGAACTCGCGAGATTCCTTGATCTATCACTTTATCAACTCAATAAGGCGGGTCGATTTACCTGATACGCCGATTTGAATTTCGATTGAATTTCCGCGCTTGCTGTATCTAAGCGCACTTTCTTTCACGAGACCTCTCACACCGGAAAGCCGTTTGATGTTAAGTTCCCTCGCATCTATCGTCACGGTAGTTTGAGACTCTATATCTGTTGGATTGTACACTGTGAAATAAATAGTGCTGCTTTTGCTGCTGCCGAACCTTTCGATACTCAACGCCTTGTTGCTCAGCCTGGCGTATGTAATAGGCTGCCAGCCCGCCTTCGAAATTCTCTTTATGAGCGGAATGAACTCCTTGAAGAAGGGCCTGCCTTCATCGTATTTCGCCGAATCCGTCCAGTATACATTGTCGGAGGAATTCACGCTGAAAAACGACGGAAAGAATCCGAAGAAAAGCATCTTCTCGAAGTAATTGTCGTAGCTCTTGTATGGAGGATCCGTGAACCCCTTATTGTCCATACCGCCGTTCAACAGGAACACGACAGGCTTCTGATCGGACAGGGCGCGGTAGAACTGCAGCCGTTTCATGCCCGTCGCGACCTTCGAATCCCAGTTCAGTTCCGAGCCGAAGAGATCAAGCTGACCCGCTTCGAATGGAATCCAGCCGTATCCGTTCCCCATGACGTATTTCCCCTGAATGTGCATTTCATCAGCGATCTTACGGATCATCTTGTAATCTTCCGCGTAGCTCCACAACGCCGGTCTCGGATCGTTAAGCGATGAGGAAAAGGTCAACGGGTAGTTCGCGTAAGAAAAGTGAGTCGTGTCGTAGTCAAGATCGTACTGCCAGTACCACTCGAGGCAGTCGAAGTACACACCGTCGGCCCCCCTCCTCAAGGCGGGATAGATTTGTCTCCTGTAGACAAAGTCGTAAGTATTGAATCCCTTGATATCGGGATCCGCGTTTACATTCAGACTAACGGCCCAGCCGGTGTTGTTCCACGGAGTCTTAAGTCTTCGCGCTATCAGCCTTCCGTCCTTGTCGCGAGCCGCGCAGTTCCATAAATATTTCGCCATTTCCCCATGAATGATGTCCTGGCCCGTGACCTGTGCGTATGTACTGTCGCGTTTCGTTATCGGCAGTTCTATCTCCCATGGGTCGGTGTATTGAAAGCTGAAGACATGAGCAAGGCTGTCCGCTGAGATCGTAGAACGCGGAGGAGTCAGACCGCGATCCCTCGTGCTCCAGTCCGTCTCATGAAATGCGAATCCAAAATCCTTCCATCCATTTATTTCGTACAGCGGCGTGAAGGGAAGCCATATGCCTTCACGGGTCACCCTTCTTTCGAAGTATTTTGGCTCAAGCTTGTAATATTCCTTGAAGGCGGCACGCATGTGCCAGGCCGGATTATACTGAAACAGAAAGAGCTTGAAGAACGCCCTATTGGGAAAGTTGTATGTCTTGGGCGAGGTCGCGAGGTCGAACTCAGAAATCATGCCGGACGCAGGCTCATACGCCAATCGAAATACAAGCGGGATTCCCATGCTGACTCCCCAGCCGTAACCGATACTCCTGGTCGACAGTGCCGCCAGCGGATAATAAGACATCTCGCCCGTTCCCAGGTTGTCGCCGTAACCGCCGTTGTCGTCACTTTCCGCATTGAAGCTGCCGTGATTCGGCACCACACTCTGTGTCTTGACATAGTTGCAGTATATTCGCTTGCCCGGTCTGACGGCCACGGTGCTGTCGAGCTCATAGCTCCACGTTACGTTTCTCGCCCGTTTCAGCGGGAAGATGACTTTCAAAGTAAAACATAGATTCCGGTTGCCGAGGTTAACCGCTTCCCCGAACAGCTCGATGTGAGACTTGTACTTCTCGAAAGTCAGCTTCACGTTCATCCGGCTGTCGCCGTATTGCTTGACGATTCTGTAATGGTTAGCATCGCTCCGTTTTTCGTGAAGCATCTCGAAGGAGCCTGACTTTAAAGGAGAGTAGTACCTGACGGCCACCTGAGTGTTTTCTACAACTTTCATCCAGCCACCGACCTGGGCGTTGGCAGATACGACGGTTGCAATCAAAACGAGCACAATTCCAATTGTATTTTTCATCCTGTCACCAATTAATTTTCTCACAATCTCTTATTTCGGTTCTTGCTATTTCGGCCTCGTCCGATTTCCGGAAACCTTCGACCGAATAAGAATCTTCCCAAACCATATTAGTTTCCGTCATTCTGTATTCGTGCTTCTTTCCGTCGCTTTGGAGTTCTGCTCTCTTTAAAGTGCTATCTAAATTTGTTTTTCAGAATGAGCTTTGCGCGTGAAAACCGACGACGGCGTGATGAAAGTGTGTGTTCAGGAACACCTCACTTCGACATCGCGATCGGTAGCAAAGGATAGATTGCCTGGTTATCAACCAGATGAAGTTCGCCGTCATACATAGGCCGATGGATTCAGCCTCTCGACATCAAACAGGTCCTCGGCAAGATACGCAGCCGCACCCAACGCGCCGGCCTTACTTCCGAGAGAGGATGTCACGAATTGGACATCTCGGCTCAACGGGACTAACGAGTGCTTAAGCGCGCTTACACGCGCGGTCTCCGACAAATAAGGAGCTGCGGTAAACACTCCGCCTCCAAAAATCACCATGGCCGGATTAAGAAGGTTTATCAGCACCGCAATTCCGGACCCCAGGTACTTGGCGGCTTCGTCAAGGATTTCAATCGAAAATTCGTCCCCCCGTGAAGCAGCTTTAAGCACGGTCTCAGCATCAATCTCGTCCACCTTTACCCCAAACTCTTGAGTTATCATTGACTTTGCGCCGGCAGCAATCTTTTCCTTCGCTATCCTAGTCACCGCCTTGCCAGATGCCACAGTCTCAAGACATCCTCTCTTTCCGCAATAACAGAGTTCGCCGCTCTTGACAATCTGAATATGCCCGAACTCACCTGCATATCCATCTTGACCAAAGTATACTTTCCCGTCAATTATGATACCAACACCCAAACCCCAGCCGACGTTGACGCAAATCGCGTTCTCCACATCTTTGGCAGCGCCGAACCATCGTTCACCAAACGCCATGGCTTCAAGGTCATGCTCCAGATGGACAGGCTTTCTGAGTCGCTTAGACAAAAGTTCCGTCACAGGTTTCTCACCGAAATTGAAATACGTTTCGCCCAGCCCCTGTTTCCCTCTCACCATTCCGGGCAGAGAGATTCCCACCCCGAGTACTTTATCCCAGCTCGCCTTTGCCTCATTCAGAACATTTCGTATCTCTTTTTCCAAATCGTCAAGGACTCTAATGTCGTTCCCTAGTGTGATGGACTTTCTTCTAGCCTCTGCCACTATGTTGGTTCCAAGATCGAGTACAACGAAATTCGTGGACAGGCGGCCAATGTCGACTCCAACGATAAAACCTGCGCCCGCGTTTAACATGACAATCGATGGGGGCCGCCCCACCTGACTCCCTGTCCCATTGGCACCCTCTACCAGCAGCTTGCTTTTCTTGAGTGATGAAGCAATGATAGACACCACAGGTAGAGTCATCCCTGTCTTTTTGGCTAGGTCTGTTAGAGAGAGTGGCCCGAAATCCAGTAATGCCCGGAGGACGAGCCTGCGTCTGATTTCGTTCTTAGCGCTTACCTTATTTTGTTTGTTGGTTTTCGACGTTTGCATAATGTGTTTCCCGAAATTGTTAACCCGCAAAATATCTTTCCGGGCAGTCTGACCCAATGATTGTTGCACCCAAGGGACTCCTGTCACAATCAATCAAGCCAACTCTGAAATTGTGGCCGGCTATTTGTTTCGGTGGTTCAATAGAATGGAAATCATGTCTTTTATAGTCCGTGGATCGTTCATTTTCTAAATCTTCTTTCTCGACCAAACAACGAGAAGGAGTTTCTGACATCCCAAACGGTTCTTCCCACCCTATCGATATTTCATGAATCGTATAGTGTATCTTCAAGCCGTAAAAGCCCTCATAAAGAATTCTGACACTTTCATATTGACCGCGCCATATCCGGAACCACTGTTGTCATAGCCTGTGAAATCGAGTCCACAATAGAATATGAATCCATCTCGGTATTTCGAAAAGAGGTTAAGGGATCACTTTCCAGACCTTCCTACCAGGATTTTCAACGCGTTTTCTCTGTATATTCTCTTCAGAGTCTTATCGTTCAACCCTAATCCATAAAGCGGCCAAATGGTTTTGAGCAAGTTCACTGCATAGAAATGTTCATCCTTCGTTTGCAGAATCGTGAATGTAACATGGTACATATGAGATCCCTCGTCCATGCCGGTCGCGTAAAGGATCCGTTTGCTATACTTCTCCAAGAAGTTCCTGGCGTATCCGGGAATAGTTGCCAGATCCGCATAGCTAAGGGATATATCAGCATAAAGATTATGGTACTTGTCGAACAACTTTCCAAGCTTCTCCAGATGGGTCATCTGATTCGCAAGATGTGCCGCAATGAAAATCGTTTTCGGATGTTCTGCGACCGCTCTTGCGAGATGTGCTAGTTCCTGACTCAGGTTAAAGTCCCAACCCATAGAGAATCGGCGATAATAAGCCCCCATCAAGCCGTCGTTGGTTGAATCCATGGACTCATAACACCACTGTGGTTTGCCGATGCTGATACTTACCGGCATCCCCAGCTTCCCGCACTCGTCAAGCAAGGGACCGAGTTTCGGATCATCTATATGCACCCAGTACGCCGGCGGGATAGCGTGAACAAAACCTCGGCTTTTGTCCACCAACTCTCCAACCCCCTTGGCGCCTTCAGCATAGCAACGCTTAAGTTCACTCACAGACTTTTCTGCGAAGCCAGGCTTGTCGTAACCCGATAAATCAATACCGCAGAAGAGCACAAACCTTCCGGGATATTTAGAGTAAAAGGTCTTTAGTGAATCAAACCTGTGGCCAAACGCGTCTGTAAGAACAATCGTCTTCTCAATACCACACAAATTCATATTATCCACCCACTCACTCAGCTGATCCTTTGATTTCGCTTGAGGCTGGGAATACATGTCGATCGCCAAAACTTTGGCTCTTTCAACATCAACATAGGGAATTTTGTAAATACTCCTAGGTCTGTAGTTTCGCAGCAAGAGATTTGGCGGGGAGCTTTCGCCGCCTGAAGTGGTTTGACAATAGAGAGACCCGGCAATCAGAAGAAGAAAAACGAATGCTCTGCCGATGGAAAGAGCCGCTTGTTTCATTTATTTCTGTTCTCCTATTCTTTCATCTTCAGAATCTTCTCGACGTCATACGTGGAGATTCCCTATTAAGGCCGTATCAACTTAACGAAACGTATGAGAGTTTGGACGAAATGACGAAAAAGCAATATCGGAAGAAGGCCGTCTATGCCTGGCAGGACGGACAATGGCGACTGGGGCGATCCAAAGGCCCCTGCAATGAACAAGCCGAGCTAAGCACTTCCCACAAAATGGTTTCACATGCCGAAGGATGAGTGCTATTCCTCCAAATCCCATTCCATACTCTGCGGTTATTCCTGACTCCTCCTCATAACACTCCTTTGAAGCCTTCACTAGCGCACGACCACAACTGGGCTCGCAATTTCCTGCGAAGACAAATCCGGGATAGAGGATAATCTTACCCGCGTATTTAAATAAGAAGTGTGTCACGGCATCCAACCTGTCTTTCCATTACCATTGCGAGAATGCCCGTCATCCCAAATCCAACAGAATTCATGGTTCTTTCGAAATAGCACGGCTCCACCTCGGAATTTGTAAGTAAATCGAAAACGCATTTCACTCACTGGGTGCTCATCGCTCCTGTCACTGCGTCTGGACTCCCGGTATACTGACAGATCCGTAATTTCTCAGCATAACGGAGATGGCTGCTGGATGCCATCGGGCAAATTACCTTACGACGAGAGCCTGCCAACACAAAATGAAGAAGAGATTTCTAAATCATTTCACGATGTACGACCCTCATTCCACGAACAGCCTGGAACTGAAGTCGGACGGTGCTTCATTCTAACCACAGAGAGTATAATAGGCTTTTTATTTAGTATCAAGTGGTTTATAATATTTTTTTAAAAGTCCATAGCGAGTCCACGGGTTCATGCTGTCACCGCAGCAATTTTCGGTGGAAGGATAATTAGAGGTCTGAATAGCACTGAAGTCAAACAAATCAGAACCAATCTGGACACTTTAGGTGAAATCAAAACAGAAGGAAGAACGCTACCTTTTTAGGGCCAATGCTGCGACACCTAACCACTGTCTCAGCATTTCCTCATCTGGCGCCTTGCACGCAATCCGGAGGATGAAGCAAAACCGCTTAAGAAGCTCGCCGCCGTTTTGAAGAAGGTGCGCGCTCAATTTCGAAAGGAATCTCTGTGGCTCATTACCCTGGAGTACGGCGGAAACGGTTTCGTCTCGCCAAGTCCGCTGGATCGTCGCATCACTCAGTACTGCCGTTATTAGGCCTGTAACATCATCGCCACTTCTCAATTTGCTCTGGAGCCACATGCGAAACGCACGAACCATTGCAGGCTCAGGGCCGATTGCATCGAGAAAGTCTTTGACCAGGCCCGACGTCGATTGACGGAGGTCCTCGATATATAGTTCAAGTGCCCAATCCTCCAGCATGTCGCGTGCGAGGCCGGCTAGATTCCGTGTGATCTCTACCCTGACCAGATTGTCACCTTCAAGCTTCATCAAAGCATCGGCGTCAAATGCATCTGACGGAACTCCATAGGTGTGCGACAAAAAAGGGTGATATTCGTGAACTAGGGGAGAATCAGGTATATGCCTCCCGTCATAATACAGGAGGGAGAGATGAGATTAGCGGAATTAGAGGGAGAAAGAGAGAAGATCTTATCGGAGATCGGAACGCTCGGGGATATGCGCAGTGGGACGATTAGTGTGCGCTATCAGAAGTGCAGTTATAAGGGATGCGAGTGCCATAAGGAGGGCCATCGGGGACATGGTCCGATCTATTCGTTTTCAGTGCTTCGTGAGGGGAAGACGAGGATCAAGAATTACAAGTTGGGTCCTGAATTCGCGAAGGTGGAGAAGGAAGTGGAGAACTACCGGCGGTTCAGAGAGAGTTGTCACAGAGACTGATTGCGGTGAACAATGAGATATGTGAAAGGAGGTTGGTGGCAGTAGTGGAGAGTGAGGAGGAGTTGGAGGGGGTTAAAAAAAAACTCGAGAAGCTATTCAGGAAGAAGCAGGCAAGGAAGTCGAGCGCATTTTGAGGCGTGCATTTGAGGATAGAGTGCGATTAGGTCATGATGATTTAGAATCTCTTGAGTTTGAAATTCGAGCCGCTTCATAATATCTCAAAACATGTTCGAATGAAGGACTGCTTAGGCTTCAGTTGGTATGAGAAATATCTGTTGTAAATACCGTCATTGGACTAAAGCCTGCAACTCAAAAGAGGTTCTAATTCCAGATGGACCGAATCGGTTCTTGAGCGTGGTGAGGATTCGAGAATTCGATTTGTCGATTTCAAGCAGCACCACTGTATCCACCAGATGCTGCAGGGTCAGAGGGCCTGCGACCTTGCCTTGCTTGTTGGCGTGGCCGACGATTAAAACAGTTAGTTCGTGGTGCTTCCTGCGAAGCGAGTGTAAAGCGTTCAGGGTTTTAACGATGTTCGATGGCGAGCCTGGTGTGGAAGTTGATGTCTTTGATCTCCTCTGTAACGCCCTGGACCGGGAAGAACCAGGGGTATCATTGCGATGATCTATGATGAATCGGAGGCAATAGTGTAATGTGTCTTCAAGTTCGTCAGGTTGTAGTTGCTCCATGAATCATGTGGTACTATTTGATCAATACCATCTTCTTCATCTCGACAAACCTTTCGCCATCCGACGCCGTGGCTTCAAGCCTGTAGAAATAAACTCCGCTCGCGAAGCGGGACATATCGACAGTCTGGCTGTAACTGCCTGCGCCCAACCGGCCCAAGTCAAACTCCTGAACTCGCTGGCCAAGGACGTTAAAGATGGAAAATCTGACGGTAGAACTAGTTTTAAGGTCAAAGCGGATCGTGGTTGTAGGATTGAACGGATTGGGATAATTTTGAGAAAGTAAATAGTTTTTTGGCACGGGATTATCACCCTTCTGAATAGCTGTAGCCGTTCCAAGGTACCGCGCCAGCGCAAAGGCCCATCCACCAGAACCAGTCTCTGCTCTCCCTGCTAAAACTATTTTCCCATCTGACTGGACAGCAGCGCAGCTGGCTTCGTCATTTCCAGCACCGCCATTTACAGAATTGGTGTATGAACCTTTTATCCCAAAGGTGGAGTCTACGCTTCCATCGGAATTGAATCGTGCCAGTGCAAATTTGGAAAGGCTGGAGCTGTAGTCAGAGGGACCAACAACGACGATCTTCCCATCTGATTGCACAACTGCTGCGTGACCATAGTCGTTTCCAGTGCCTCCTTTGACAGCGGCGACAGAAACGCCGTTCAGACCGAAGGTGAGGTCTGGTATTCCTGCGGTGTCGAAACGAGAAATGAGGAACTGATGCGTCGAGGGATTCGTCGCAATGTACTGTGAGCCACCATTGGAATATCCGATCCCCATGAATTTACCATCTGGCTGTGCTACGACCGACCATAAGCTCGGGTTCCAATATGGAGAGTCGGCTATTGACTCGACAGTATCTCTCACGATCCCGTTCGTCCCGAATGAATTGTCTATTGTCCCGTCAGAATTGTATTTGATCACTTCGAACACATCTCCATAATTCGGCCAACTCCATGTGTAACTTGATTCACTGAATTGATAGTCCACGCCAATCCCGCCAACGGTGATTTCACTGTTGGGTTCAATTCTTACATAGCTTGCGTGGTCAAAATAGCGCACCGGAGTTCTTACCGTTCCATCTGAGCCAAAATTCGCATCGAGTGTACCATCAGAGTTATACCGGACAAGTGCAATCGCAACACCGGTGGTAGCTGTTGATAAGCCAGCGACGATGATCTTTCCGTTAGGTTGAATCACGACATCAAACGATAGATCATGTTTTCCATTGCCACCGACAATCTGCGTGCGTACCTCCCCGCCTGACCCGAAACTGTTGTCAAGGGTGCCGTCCGTATCGTATCTCGCAATGGCAAATGCATAATTACTTGACCCATCCTCCGAAAAGCCAGCAACAACGATCTTTCCGTCAGATTGCAATACAACGCATATTGCTTCATCGTCGATGCCCCCTTCTAAAAAAGGAGTCCTGACTGTCCCATTGGTTCCAAATGTGTTGTCAAAACTCCCATCGGTATTATACCTTGCGAGAGCGAAGGCATAGTGGTTTGAAGCGTCTTCAGATTTCCCGACCAACACAATTTTACCATCGGGCTGAATAGCTATTGCGTTAGCCTCGTCGTCAGAGCCGTTGCCGCCGCTGATGGCGGTCATAACTGTGCCTTTGGTTCCAAACGAATTGTCCAACAAATTTGTCTGTGCTCGCAAAATTAATCCTTTGCTTCGGGTTTTTCACTGATTGATCTTATGACCGGAGGATAGGACGTAAGGTTGGTTTTGAAGTAGTGCCAAGGAGCACCGACCGTGCGGATTCGCAATCAGATACAAAAGATTCGACAATAATTCAACAAGCTTCATGATTATTGATGCCATGAACGCACCGCACCATCCTCTCAGACAGGCAGGGCCAAGTCAATGGATTTTCTGATTCCCGATGGTCCGAATCGGTTCTTAAGAGTCGTCAATATGCGAGAATTCAATTTGTGAAATGGGTTCGTCGTTGAGTAGTTTGACCTTAAGCTGCCAGCGCTGTAAGTCAGGAAGGGTGACAGGACCTCGTTTAATCCGTAAATCACTCAAGTTACAGCCACGTAACGGGCATATAACGGGGAAAAGTCTCCCGGCGGTAAGGACAAATTTCTGGTGAAACAAAAAATCCCGCAATTCAAATCGATTTGCGGGATTTTGATGCGGGGTTGACGAGGCTCGAACTCGCGACCTCCTGCGTGACAGGCAGGCGCTCTAACCAAACTGAGCTACAACCCCATTTCAACAAGACTAAATTTAACACTCGTTAAACCGACTTACAATAGCCAAAGTACCCAATATGTAACCGCTCAGTTACGGTGGTAGAGGAGATGGATGTGAGGGGGAATGTGAGAAGAGAGATATATAGACATCGATGGAGGAGTTAGCAGCGAAGAGGTCCAAGAAGGAGGAAAGTCGTTGA
>JAJZVO010000055.1 GCA_021845665.1 Bacteroidota bacterium
ACCATTTTTCCACAAAAGCCCTTCGACCTGTAGGCCGATTTGATCGTAAAAAGTCTTGACGTATTTCATGAATTCTGGTACATCTTTACGGAGATCATCCTTCGGAACCTTTTTCATGATCCAGTTTGGAAATCCGCCGTTCCTCACTTCGGCATGAACCCACGGTCCGATCCGAAGCTGGACATATAATCGGTTATTGGCACATAGTTCGATGAAACGGCGCAGGTTCCTGCGGCCTGACCAATCGAACTTGCCCTCAATCTCCTCCTGATGGATCCAGATTACATAAGTCGAGACTATGTTCACACCCGCTGCTTTCATCTTCAGAAGCTCCTGGTTCCATAGCTTCTGCGGAACGCGGGAATAGTGGAACTCACCCATAACCGGCAGCCACGGCTTCCCATCGAGCATGAGATATCTGTTGTTCAAAGTTAGTGACCTGCCGTCGGGTGCTATGTGAGAGCCCTCCGTGAAAGCGGCCGGCGAGGGCGGCGGAACTGCCCCAACGGCATTTACTATCAACGGATGAGGAGCGACTCGAGTCGCCGTTTGTGCAACGCCGACAACCGGAATGACAAGCGCCGCAAAGAACACAGCCGGGCTACACACTCTACGAACTTCGGACAAAAACAGACAAGCTCTCATTATTCACCTAACTGTCTATGAAAAGATGGATTGCTTATTTGCCTCAGCGGCGATCACACCCGTTATGCGATGAACCTATCAATCGTCACGTGCTCCGCTTCATTTGATAACGATTCGTTTGTTACCGCCGGCGCCTGTTAGCGCTACCATTCAGCCGTAAAATAACCGGCGCTGGATGCTATGTCAAGTGTATTGAGGGTCAGAATGATCGGGCAGGATCACGATGCGCCGGATGGAAATCCCAAAGGATTGGAGAACCCCACTGCCCAAGGCTGTGACGAAGTCGGGCCGGAGCTCAAAATTCTGCAGATTGTCAAGAAAACGCGCCTCCGGAATGCCGGAGGGAGAGTGCGTAATCCAGCCCTCTTGCACCAGTCTATGAATAAAGGCTACCGTTACTCAGGTTTGCACGCCGGCATACGCTCATCGTCCTGCCCGCCGGAGAGCGTGACCGCGACCTAGGGACGTGACCGAAAACCCGCTGCAAAACTATTTAACCACAAAGGTCGCGAAGAAATGGCGCAAAGAGCACAAAGAAAGAGCGATAAATGAATAGAGCGCTTCGTGTCCTTCGTGAACAATCATCGTGCTCTTTGTGGTTTGACTTTTCGGCCGCGTCTATAGCCGATGCCACAAACCGCCAGGGCTGGTACATTTTTAGATCCAATAGCAGAGTGCGTCCGACAAGAAATCCTTGGAGGGACGAGCCGTGAAAAATGAGATTGTGGGAATCGCATCCTCGTAGTCGCTTCTTGCAATAACATGGCATATCCGAACAAGCTTCTCCCCGAGCGTCGATCAGGTCAATCTTATTTGCCGTGTTCGTTTCCCATTCTCATCCGCGTACGAAAAGAGCCCGCATCAGTCGAGGAAGGACCGATGCGGGCTCAAAGAATACGGATCAGAATTTCAGCCGGGCTTCAGAACATACGTATAACCTAACTCACGTCAGAGTTCAACGGACAGGCGTTACCTCAATAAGCTCGACACCATGGTACGGGACATCAGCAATGAACCCGTGATTGAAAGTTCCCAAGTTCTTTTGCCTCCAGACGTCTCTCACCTTGAATTTCCCCCTTATACCGGACATTGAACCGCGGAAACGAATACTTATCTCTTGTTTCTCCCCTTCCCATCTGAAGAAATCGGACGGCTTCTTTGGACGTTTACCCACATAGAACAGGCCGACCGCTTCGGCGCCATCCTGCAGACCCTTTGCCCAAATTTGTTTGCCATCTTTGTCGTAAACGCACCGCGCCTCTTTCCCCAGCGCGTCCTGATCGATGGCAATGACTTCGTTGTTGCTGATCAAGTTCAGAGTGAAAGGATCGAGATGCGTCAGATCGCATCCGAGCATCAAGGGTGCCGAAAGGAGACACCACAGACTCATTTGCGAGTACTGTTCATCCGGTGTAAGCTTCGACGGATGGAGCTTCATCCCCCAACCGAGCCGCCCGATGACAAGCATATCCGGGTCGTTCCAGTATCCGGGTCCTGCATAATTCGCGTAGTGCTGGCTGAACCCGATACGCGACACGCTTCTCCATGTATCGTTTATGTCACCCGTGGTTCGGCACATATTTGCTCCGACTTCCCTTCCCCAGGTCCACGGCTTTCTCTTTCTCCCGATCGGTCCCGGATTGATGCTTAAGACGATGTCGCGTCTAATTCTGCCGAGTATTCGATGCATGAGGAGAAAAGGCTTCTCAAGCGACTCCAGACTGCTGTCTTTAAGTTCTCTTGTGTACGTACACCAATCATATTTTATGAAATCGACTCCCCATTTCTCGAACCTTTCGGCGTTCTCGCGTTCGTGACCGTAGGATGCAGTCAGGCCGCTGCACGTAAACGGGCCTGGAGATGTGTGAAGGCCCAATTTCAATCCATTAGCATGTATGAAACTGCTCAGCCTCATCATGTGTCTGAATTTCCTGTTGGGATTTATCATTCCTTCGGAGTTGTACGGACGGCCGCCGAGGAGAGGGTTCTTGCTGTTCGGCTTGACTGTCCATCCGCCGTCGATCACAATATACGACCAGCCGTAGTCTATCAGCCCCTCTTTCACAATCGCGTCCGCCGCCGCGCGTATCTTCCGCGAATCTACGGAAAGTCCCCACGCATTCCAGCTGTTCCATCCCATTGGCGGAGTAAGACATATCTTATCGCCCGCTTCTATGCGGAACTTCTGCTCCGCTTTCCCAAATTTGTTTTCGGCGATCAATGTCACCCTGTAATCTCCTGATTTGCGAAGGACTCCCGTTATTCGTCCGGTCTTTGGATTTAGGGTAAGTCCATCGGGCAGGTGT
This sequence comes from Bacteroidota bacterium, assembly GCA_021845665.1. Classification (GTDB taxonomy): domain Bacteria; phylum Bacteroidota; class Ignavibacteria; order Kryptoniales; family JAKASW01; genus JAKASW01. The sequence goes on from JAJZVO010000055.1 coordinate 2,952, forward strand.
CGCGCCTGGAACCTCATCGGCCTTGCGCCGCTGGCGCCGATTGTGAAAAGGAAAAGGTCTCCCGGCCGGACGCCGAACACTTTCGCGCTGTTTATCATCGGATAATTCGGAGCTTTGGGAGTGAAAATGTAGTAATCGCGTCCCGGTACTATTACGGAATCGGGGAGGGGAGTAGACATCTTTACTTTCGCATCGCACCAGTCGGCAAGATTTCCTTTGCCTATATGACCTGTAACGAGAAGACCGACCTGCTTGATCCCCCTGAGACTGACGTCGACATTTTTCGGAGCATCACCTTTCTTCATAGCGCCGCTTTGCCAGATGATTCTTCCATCACCGAGTACGAAAAAACGGGCTTCACTTTTCGCCAGAGATCTGTCGTCGACTCCGACGGTTGCCGTGAACCTACTTCCGCAACGGTCGACGTTCATTAGAATCGCGCTTGTCGGACTTGTTCCAACGCCCCTCGAATAGACCTTACCGCCAAGGGACAATGGAGTTCCTTCGACGGTCTTGCCCGCGCAGGGATAATACTCCCACCCACACGACATATTGGAAAGGTCAAGCCTGTCGAGCCAGACAGTCTCGCCGAATGCCGCATTGCATGAAAACACTACAAGGACAATAAGGCATGCGAGTCGTGTTTTTATTAGCGGAGCAGGTATGAACAAAACAGATCGAAGATTCACGTGAAGGTATGGAGAACTAAGAGGTCACTTTATCATCATCATCTTGCGCGTATTCATATAAGAGCCCGCTCTCATCGTAATGAAGTACACGCCGCTTGCAAGTTCTGATCCGTTGAACTCGATGGAGTATCTGCCGGGACTCTTCTCTGAATCAACCAGCGTTGCAACTTTGCTTCCAAGCGCATCATAGACCTCGATATCGACCAATGACCGCCTTGGAACGGAATAGCTTATCATGGTTGTCGGATTGAAAGGATTGGGATAGTTCTGGGATAGCGCGAACGTTCTTGGACCGTTTGTCAAACCTTCCACCGAAGTGAGCTCAGTACCCGTCGAGAACTTCGACGTCGTGGAGTACTGACTCAGGCCCAAACTATTTATCGCCCGGACGTGCCAATAGTATGTCATGTTCGAATCAAGGTTGACAACGAATCTTATTGATGTGTCGGTGACGACAGTATCGAAAATGACATTCTGCGGCAGAAACATCCCAACGGAATCTCCGCTCGTATAAACCTGGTAATTGTCGGCGACCTGAAGCTGATAGCTTTCCGCGTATTGGGAAGGATGCCATGAGAAGTCGGTATTCAATGTCACTCCTGTTGAAAGCGACGCAGGCGAAACGGCCGATGGTGTTGCTGGGAATGTCACCGCCCCGCCGGTCTTAAACGAACGAGTCGGAGTGAAGCTGCTCAATCCGCCGGCGTTTATCGCGCTGACATGCCAGTAATACGTCGTATTCGGATCGAGAGGTCGAGACAGCTGCAGAGAAGTGTCCGCTACCACAGTATCGACCACGACGTTCTGCGTCTGGAAACTCCCGTCTCCGTTTTCCGATGAATCGGTTGCCATCTGGACACGGTATGTAATCTGGAAATAGGACGCGGACGGATTCCAGGTGACCAGCGCGTCTTCGGCGACCTTGCTTGCGGACGTATCGGGAGAAACAGGGATCGGCACCGTCGGCACAGGCACGCCCGAGACCTGGTGTGACACGCTGTAAATCTTTGGGGTCCCGCTTAGCTCGTCCGTAAAGCCGCCTGAGCTGATAGGAATAGTTCCGCTGTCGGAATTTGTATTTACCCAGTAAATGGTTTTGGCGGTATCGGGAAAAGACAGAGAAGTCAGCGGAAAGTTCAACTGATGAGCCGCACCGGTTGCCCAGGCAGCCACCTTGACCGAATCTCCGGCATTTTCCATAACGAGGATTACATCCGAAGTGTCGCCATCGTTGTATCGGTCGACCACCCGATAGCCTGTCAGCTCGCGTGCCAGGACGGTCGCGGTGATATAAGCCGGCTTCGGGTTAAGGTAATAATCGACGACTCCGCGGTGCCGCCCGATTTTATCTATCACACCGTCGTTCTTCCAGTCATACCAGATCGAAAGTGGAACTCCTGAATACAGATTGAAAAGCTGCATGCGGGCAAAATAGTCCGCCTGTGTCTGTCGAGACACTCCTCCTAATGACGGTGAGCATGTCGAGTATCCCCATTCACTGCTGACGATAGGGATCGTATCGCCGGCAGGCTCGTACTGGGCAATGAGCGCCCTTACGTTCGCGAAATCCGGTCCTACAGTTTCGGGAATCCTGGGCGGGGGCGGGTTGTCCCGATAAGGGTGCAGACTCACTCCATTTACGTAGTTAAGTATCCCGGCCTGGAACAATGTGTCGAGAACGTTCAACTGTATCCCCGCCATCGCAGGAGCGATTATCGTCGCAGTGGGATCGGCCTTGCGCATCGCCTTGCTGGCAGCGGCCACCATAGCCGCGTATTGAACCGCATTATGACTTGGCTCCCAGTTGATGGTATTGTTCGGCTCGTTCCATATTTCCCAAACAAAATGGTGTCCCGCAAAATGCTTGACGGTCGCGGCGGCGAAATCCGAATACGCAGCGATGTCAGCCGAATCCACCACAGCCGAGAATGTACCATTGGCGTAAAGGGTATCGTTGTAATCTAGAATGAAAAGGGCCTTGATGCCTCGATGGTCCAGCTCCGATACGAGCGTATCGTACGGCGCCCAATCGTAAACACCTTTTGTCGTCTCGACGTCCTGCCAGTACATGTCCATCCTGATGAACTTGAACCCTCCCGCTGCTATCATGTCGAGCATATACCGATCTATGGGTCCGTATGAGGGATCTTCAATATTCGCCCTGTCTGACCACATCGACGCGCCGTTGACGAAGTGAATATTAACGCCGACCCCATCTGGAAACACCAAAGGAGGAAGATTGGAAGGTTGAGTCTGTGCAAGCAACAAGGTGTTCGACACAATTATAAAGAGAAACAATGAGGAAACAATTCTCTTCAACATATTGATTAGCCTCCTAGGCAATGAGGATGAGTCATCGCAACTTCTAATTATGGGATCAAATATTCCGGTGCCCCGCTCAACCTGCAACTCACTTCCCCGTCTCTTACTTTGAGCCTCACCGAGTGCCCCTCTTCACCGGCACATTTTACGTCGACAGGCTTATGAGCCAGAGAAAACAATGAGACGGGAATGCTGACGGTGTGAGCGCGACCTGTTGTCCAGGCAGCGATCCGCGTTGACCCTTTCGCGTTCTTAAGTATCAAAACAAAATCCGCACTGTCTTCAGTATCGTGACGCCGCGTGATATGGAAGCCTGACAGCTCGTGTGTCATGGTACGGACTGCGGAATACGACGGCTTGTATTTCAGATCATAAGTAACCACACCCCTGTTTTCTCCCTTTACGTTTATGTACGGACCGTCGTTCTTCCAATCGTACCAGATAGAAAGATGCACGCCGCAATAGAGATTAAACAACTGCTGCCTGACTAGGTAATCGGCCTGAGTTCGATATGAAACGCCTTTCGAATAGGTCGTATATCCCCATTCGCTACTGATGACCGGGATGTTCTTTCCCCGGGGTTCGTATCGAGCGATGAGCTCCTGGAGCCGTCGAAACTGCGGGCCAACTGTTTCAGGCGGGAGACTGCCGCGATAGGGATGGACGCTGAAACCGTCAATGTATCGAAGGATCCCTGATTTGAGAATCGGCTTCAGAAAACTCCACTGAAAGCGCACGGCACCGGGCGCGATGATCGTAGCGCCCGGATCTGATTTTCGAATAGCCTTGCATGCTGAAAGAGCCAGGGCGATGTAATGGTTCACATCAGGATGCGGTTTCCAAAAGGCCCTGTTGTTCGGCTCATTCCAAATTTCCCAGACAATATGTTGACCTTCGAAATGCTTTACTGCCGCGGCGGCCCACTTGGAATAAGCAGTGATGTTAGACTGACTGACGGGACCCCAATTCTTTCGTGGACCTGAGTAAAGTCGGTTGTTGTAATCGAGAATATAGAGAGCCCTTAATCCACGACGCCCAAGGTTGGAGGTCAAACTATCGTATGGAGTCCAGTCGTACACGCCTTTCCTCCTCTCCGTCCTCGCCCAATGAAAATCCGTCCGAATGAACTTGAAGCCCGCTGCCTCGATCATGTCGAGATCACGAGCGTGTCCGGTGACGAAGTGTATGTTCACTCCAACACAATAAGGGATGACGGGAGGAGGTATTCCTGAGACCGGGTCCGAAGTCTTTCGTTGGCCCGCCATGGCCGGCAACGGCGTAATGAATAGGAAAACAAATACGAAGACTCTTGAGAACTTTCTGAGCAAGAAGCTGCCGGCCTTTCTACTTCCTGACTTTCTTCGGAGGAATGTAAGGCAAGGCCTGCGATCCTCTCGGTCCGAGCGGTTCCTCGTGAGGAAGTGTCACGGTCGGCGGGTAAGTGTAGTGTACCGGATCCAGTTTTGATTTTAGCCCTGGCGGCACCTGGATGACGAGAGGAGCTGCAGGTGGTGCATTAAAGTCGAAACAATCCTCCATGCCATTGGCACGTCCGTCGCGCGCAGTAAGATTCTTTAGATGCCATCTGTCCTCGATGAATTTCAGGACTGAAGTGAGATCGTAAGTATAATGCGAGATATAGTGCTGTTTGGCATAGGGAGAAATTACTATCATCGGAACGCGCGGTCCGTATCCGTATGCGTCGACTTCCGGAGGAACGACGTGGTCATAAAATCCACCGTAATCATCCCAGCAGAGAAATATCGCAGTGTTTTTCCAGTACGGGCTGCGCATGACAGCGTTGATGAGCCGGGTGACATACCACATTCCCTGCTGAATCGGCTCGGGTGGGTGCTCGCTATCCTGAAAATCCGGAATGAGCCATGAGACCTGGGGGAGCTTGCCATCTTTCAGATCACTGTAGAACTCCGTCTCGGCCACGAGGTGATCCATCAGCTTCGGATTGTCGCGAATATACTTGAAGCCAGGCATCGGATTCCAAAGCGTGAAAGTTTTTGGATTCGGATACGCCAGATCGGAAAGATGCGCGTTTATTATCGCGGCATTCGGTGGAAGCGACCGTGTCTCGACGTAGTATTTCCAGCTAATCCCCTTCCCTGTAAACCTGTTTACGATAGACGCAAAATTGAAACCGTCGTGGTCGTCCATCACCTTTTCAAGATATTTCAGGGATCCGATATTATTGAGTTCCTTCGATTGTGCCGCTACAGTGTACACATGATTCGGCGAACTGCCGCTCATCTCAGAGTATTAGTAGCGGTCACACAAAGTATAAGCGTGCGCGTACTCCCAGTAGTTGGGTATATCGGTTGAGTCATAATAGCCCATCGTATACGGAGTACCTTCTGCCCAGACAAAACCGTCCATCGTCCCGTTGTCGTAGCATGCGTGTGCGGACTCCCAGCTGTGCTCGAGATCGACGAGGGGTTCGCCCTGCGGCATATGAAACGGCTTAACACATGGTTTCCCGCCCGGCCTTTTGGGAAGAGCTGTCTCAGGCGGAATCCCATTTGCACCAGGGAATGTGCCGAAGTAATTGTCGAAGGAGTGATTCTCCTGGATTATCCAGATGACGTGCTCGATCTTATCAATGCCGGGATAGCGTTCCTGGTCCGTCTGCGATCCGGCGGGACGCGCCATTGAGACCGCGGTGGCAGGAAGGAGAACCACAATCGCGGTGAGAATTTTTCGTAATAGATGCGAATAGGGAAGTCTTTGCATTGACGCCTTCCTTTCGATGCTTAATGTCTATTGATAAGAGGGTGGAGCATCCTGCGGGGCAATCCCCCAGTTTTTGTTCGGCTTGGATCCAAGTTCATATTTTATCGTACTGCCGTGTGAGAGATCGGTGAACCTGATCCACGGCTTGCTCCAACTCTTCCCGTTTACTTCAAGCTTCTGCACATATGGCGCGTCTTTGGCCGCGCCGTTGCCGATGATGGTAACGTTTCCGCTTGGGAGATGAATTACGGCTTTCTGGAAAAGAGGGCTTCCTATGACGAGGATATTCGATCCCGGTAGTTCCGGGTACATACCAAGCGCGCTGAATATGTACCATGAAGACATTTCGCCGAGATCGTCGTTGCCCGGATATCCGAGCGGCTTCCAGGAGTAGAGCCGTGTCATCGCCTCACGGACGATCTGCTGTGTCTTGTAAGGCTCTCCGAAGAAATCATATTCCCAGGGCGTTTCAAGACACGGTTCATTTCCCAGATAGGCATAACGCGACCTGGTCCCTGCATTCAGTTTCGTGAAAAATGTATCGAGCCGGGCGGCGGCGATTTTCAGGCCTCCCATCTTGTCAGCAAGCCCCTTCAGGTTGAAGGGCACCATCCAGAGGTACTGCGCGCCTGTTCCCTCGACATACGCCAGGTCTCCGTTATAACGGCCTACGTTGTCAGAGAAGCCGGGGGCCCATTTCCCGTCTCTGCGGCGCATCTGGATATACCCGGTCTCCGGGTTGTACAGATTTTCCCAGTACTGAGCATGCTTCAAGAGCAACTGACTATCATTATTGTCGCCCAATGCCTTTGCAAGACGTGACACGGCAAAATCGTCCGTGTTGTATTCCAGCGTCATCGAAACGTTTCCATAACTGCCGTTCTGATGTTCAGGCACATAACCAAGTTTGAGATAATCGCCCAGGGCATCGCGCTCATGAGTCTGGGAATACTGAGCAGCTACTTTCGGGTCGGTCGCGGCCTTCACATTGAAATCTCTCGCACCGAATGCGTAAAAATCAGCGATCATTGGCGCCGCCGGGTCGCCCATCATTTCCCCGCTGTCCATATTGGGAATTCCCCACCGTGGGAAGGCGCCGCCCTGTTCATAGTCCTTTAAGAGAGACTGTGCCATGTCGCTCGCATGCTTCGGAGCAATCATCCCCAGGAGCTGACATTCGCTTCTATAAATGTCCCATCCCGAGAAATCGGCGTACTGAACCCTGCCGTTGTGCGTCTCATGGATCTTCTGATCATATCCGATGTACTTACCATTCACATCCGAGCACACCGTGGGTCCCAGAAGCGTATGATAGAGCATGGAATAGAAAGTCTTCATCTCGGCCGGAGTACCGCCGGTTACCTGAATCCTGTTAAGCCATCCGTTCCACACCGCCTGCTCACGCGTAACCGCACTGCAAAACTCTTTCGAAGAGAACCTGGAGACGGGGCTCTCGACATCCACATTTTCCTTTGCGTCGGCAATACTTACATAAGAAATTGCCGCCTTGACAAGAACTGTACGATTTCCCGACAAATCAAACGTGACATAAGCGCCCGAGGCCTTGCCGTCTCCTTGCTTTGAGCCGCGGTACAACGTGTGGTCACTCCATGTACCAAATTTTGAAAAAGGGCGGCTGAACACAGCGTAAAAGTATATGGTGGTCTCATCGCGCTTTCGGCAGAAATGTCCGCTCACTTCCGCACCCGAGATGGAGCGGGTCGACGGATCGATGCGCACAAAAGCCAAAGAGACTGCATTTTGGTCACTGGCCGCATTAACTGTAATCGTACCGGGACCATTGCCGGGGTAAGTGAAACGTCCGAACCCGCTCCTGGTTGTCGCGGTCAATTGGACGCGGATACCATTATCCAGCTTCACGCTGTAATACCCCGGTTTCGCAGATTCGTTTGCGTGAGAAAAAGAAGTTGAGAAAGCATACCTATTTCCCGGGGCAGAGCTCAATCCGCCCGAAAGGAGAGGCATGAAGCCGAAATCTCCCGCATAAACACACCCGGCACCGCTCAATTGATTCATGCTGAAATCATATACAGTCGAATACTTGTAATTGTACCCGCTGTACACCGGTCTCTTACCGACATCGGGGCTCCACTGAACCATCCCGAACGGAGCCGTGGCGCCGGGATAACAGTTGCCGTCTCTTGCGGTACCGCAGAACGGATTCACATATCTCACGAGATCTTGAATTTTGTAATCAGTCTTTCCGGAAGTCGGTTCATCCATCACTTTCGCGGATACGGTAGCCGGTACAATCGTGATAAGTGCAAGACAAAAACGCCATGCCATCCCGCGCCCTTTTTTCAACATGTTCTTCTCCATAACTTGATGGTTCTTAATTCTCAATCAGCTCGTGCTTAGATGGAAACTTCGGGAATGGATGATGCGGCTCGGTCTGATACCAGTATGCGACAGAAGAGATATCATCCTGCCGCGTCTGATATTTGTGTCCCTCTTGCCATCCCAAGTCCTGAATCGTCACTCTGAGACTCTTGTCGAACCTGATAGGGTCCATGATGTGCCATCTGTACATGCCTATCTTGTATACCCAGGTGTTTACACCGTTCGGAGCAATCACCTGCGGCATTCCAGAGTATGGCGTCGAGAATTCCTGGAGATGACCGTCATGGTCGAAGCCGTAGGACCCGCCAAAATAGTCTTCGGTTCCTGTGCCGCAAATTGTCGGGAACTTGACGTCTCCGTCTATGTAGAACTTTATTTCTCCCTCCCCCCACCAGCCGTCGGAATGCGGCGACCAGGCGAGGTAGGTCCCGACATACTGACCTTTGCCCCGTATGCTGTCGACTATGGTGTAAACATGTTTGTATGGAACGGCATTGACCGTCCTGAACTGAGCACAGAAGTATCCGATGTTTTTCGGAACCTTTGTCAACGTGTAATCCACCTCGTAGTATAGGACCATTCTCGTGGGATTCAGATTCGTCATCGTGATCTTGCACTCTTTTCGGAACGGCATCTTCCAATAACTATTCAACCCCGATCTCGGGTTCACGCAGATGGGGAGCGAATTTATCTGACAATATTTTCCCCATCCGCAGGCGAAGAAATCGCCGACAGGCACTTCCACAGACGGGTGCTTCTCGCCGTCCCAGTAGATCTTGAGAATGTCGAGTTTCCAATTTCGAGTCGGAGTCATCCATATATGCTGGATTTCGCCCGGCCCTTTGATATCGGCTAACACATATGTGGAATCACGACCGATTCTTATGAACGGATTGACCTTCCATCCCTGGCCCAGATCACTCGCGGGCTTTGAGGCTGTCCCTTCCCCGATTGTCGCCATTCCGCCTCTTCCCTTCCCACCTGTTGGGTTCTCGGGTCCTATCGAGCGTGTCACGGCATCAGAGAGACGATACAGATTGCTGAGCCCTACGTTCAAGCCGTTGTACAGTGCCTGACCATATGAAGTTGATGTTAGTGCAGCGAGAGATGCCAGCAACACGAATTTATTCATGAAATTACCTTTGCGACTCAACTGTTATAGGGAAGGAATTGATTTCAAATCAACTTAGTGGAATCGCCACCCGACATCGGGTTCAATTCCACGGACTTTCTCACAAGTGTGTCAAACTTTGCTTCCATCTCGGTTGACGGAAGAAGTAGCTTCCGGGTGTTAGCAAGGTGCGAACGCATTGCTTGTTCGGCTTCGTCGGGTCGCCTATTTAAGATTGCCGAAACGATCTCCCTATGCTCAGCCACAGTCGTCTCGATCCTCCCGGGTTTGTGCCGGGAGATAAATCTAATCCGGTAGATCTGTCCCATCAGGCTGCTTATGATTTTTCTGGATCGTTCGTTCCCTGCCGCTAACAGGACAAAATCATGGAGCCGCCTGTCCGCTTCAAAAGAGATAACGCTGTCCTGCTTCTCAACCGCGAGAGTCAGCTGGTCATCTATCTCCTTAAAAACGCGAAGTTGCTCCTCTGTCGCTTTGACTGCGGCCGCTCTAGCGGCTGAAGGTTCCAGCGAGGTTCTTATTTCCAGCACTTCTTCAATGTCTTTAGCTGTTAATTCTGAAATGATGATGCCCACTTTCGGAACTAACTTGACAAGATCTTCGCGTTCCAACATTCGAAGTATCTCTCGGATAGGCGTGCGGCTAATTCCGTATTTGCTTGCCAACTCGTCTTCGTGGACTAATTGCCCGGGCTTAAAATTCTGCGAGATAATATCGACCTTGATGGAGTCGAGGACACTTGCTTTGAAACTTCTTCTCTGAGAGTTTTCTGCCCCGGAAATCTTCCGGGAGGTCAGGTTTCTCATTTGCCGACAGGTCCTGACAAGATTTCCAGGATAGCGGCGGTCGAAGGAGGAATCTGCACATTGTAAGAGTCAGTTCCTGCTCCTCTTACCTGGGTCCATCTCCCTTTCCAGGGCCCACTGTTTTTTATTGTTGCCCCTCCGAGCGTAATGCCGGAAGTGGCAAACGCATCGTCGCCTTTGGATTCGAGGAACATCAGCCTCGCCGGCCCGGTGTAACCCGGAGTTTCAATCTCAGCGTTCACTTTCCGTGCATCTCTGCCGTATTCTTTGTTAATCAATGTGACGCAGAGCCTATTGCTTTGTTTGACGGCATAAGTTGTAATGTTGACTTTCTGCGGATTCGAAACTATTACCGGCATGATGTCGCCGTGCCCTCCGATATCGAAGGCCTTGATCCCATAACCCATCGGCCGCACCTGGTAATTTCCCGACGAGTCGAGGCGTATTGTGCCGTTATACAGCCACTGGGTAGTGTGGAAATTGACGCCGAGACAATGATGCTCTGCCCACCAGTACAAATAGTCCAGCGAGTAGAGAGCGGTCGCAAAGCAATCGCTTCCGTTCTTCACGCCGCCGCTGAAGCTGTTCGATTCCGTCAAGCGATACCTTAATCCATTCGGCAATACCGGAGTACCGATGGCATTGTATAGGGCGGGATAATATGAATCATCCCAAACCGGCGACAGCATCCTCCTGACCATCTCGGACGGAGTGAGCCTCTGCGTTTTGGCATTCTCACCCGTATAATTGTGTTGAGTCACGAAAGCCAGTGACCCGAAATTTGGAATTTTCCACTCCGATGCATCGACAGCAAAATTAAGAGTCCATGACCTCCCCCCGTAAGAAGTATTCTTCGAACCGGGAATGGGATAATTCGAGCCGGCATCGGGTCCGGCAAATCTGGCTCCCGGCACGGAATCCGCGATTATCGTTGCGAACCTTTTCCAGCTTGCAAAGTAAGACGGGTAAGCAGATCCGAGCACCCCCGGGGAAGATTCATGAATTTGTGAATGATGGATATGGTAATAATGCCAATCCGGCTCGTTCCCGATGGTGAAGCAATCCAGGTAGTCTCCATAATGTTTCCACACATACCTCGCTATGGAGGCATCCTGATATGGATTCCCTTTCAAAAGCCGAACTGAGTAAATGACTTTTACCCCGGCCGCCTTCGCGAATCCGAAAAGCAAGTCGATATCTTTTCTTGTCGGAATATGCTTTTCATTGTCTACACTTACTCCGCCCATTCTGAGATTCCTGATGCCCATCTCCCTGAACAACGTGATGAGTTCCGTATTAGTAGGCTTGAACATGTGTCCGTGCATGCCACGATTCCCGGCCTTTTCCGTTGCCGTGCCGAAACTCAATCCGATGAAATCGGCGGGTATGTAGGTACCGCGTGCCCTGGTTTCGACGAGGATGCGGACATGCGGTTGAGCAAATGCGGCGGGAGCAAGAAGGCCCGTCAATGACAGCAGGATGAATAAGCGTTTATACACTACACTAAGTCTTTCATTCACTCAGATTCCATCGCAGAAACAAACACACAAACTCACTTTTGAAACCCCGACACCAAACGACGTTACTGTACCATCTTCTGCAGAAAGCAGTGGGGCTGCCGACTTAAAGGAATCGGCCAGCCCCATCCACCTATTAGGGAGAATACGCAACTATTTAAGAAGGACCATCTTCTTTGTAATCGAGCTGGCGCCCTGGCGAAGCGTGTAGAAGTACACGCCGCTCGCGAACCTGTCCATGTTCACGTTGAACAGATATTCGCCGGCGGGTCTGTATCCTTCGGCCACAACATCGACAAGCTGGCCCAGTACATCATAGACCTTCAAACTCATCGACCCGGCGTGCTGCAGGGTAACTCTAATCTCGGTCGTCGGATTGAAGGGGTTCGGATAGTTTTGGCTGAGCGCGAACTTTGTCGCGACTTTCGGGCGAGTCAGAACCGGCGTGGCGAGGCTGTCGAACGCGCGCAGCTGCGACGGATACCAATTAAGATCGCCGAGTGCGAATCCATCCGTGCCCGCGGATTGGAGCGCAGTGTTCGAATAGGCCAGATTCTCAGGGACCGGATAACCTGTACTCCAGCCGCCCCAATTTTTTGGAAACTGATTGAAGACGTAAGCAGGATTAGGATTAGTCGGTAGATACCACCATCTAAACGTGCCGGCGTTTCCGGGAGGATAACCTATGAGCCCGATAAACTTGACAAGGCTGTCCGTCATTGAGTTAACCATTGTGGAACTAAATCCTGGATCCACGCTATCGTTGTTTGCCTGGATAAGATACGGCCATGCAGTTTTGTTATTAAACATTGAATCTGTTTGCGGATTCATCCATTCTGGAGGAAATAGCAAACCCGGAGCAGTATCGTTGACGGAATTCCAGAAAGTGTAGAGTTGCTTCGGCCAGCAATAGGCATTGTTTTCGACAGTAATATGCCTCTGAGCTTCTGTTATGCCGTACTGCGGTCCGATTGCTCCCATGGAATCGACCATTATAACTCCAAAAGGTTGATGGGCGTAATTGGCCAGGCCTCTTAAAACATATGCGGAATCCGCTCCGTGCGCTTCCACGCCGTAGAATATGTTGTTTGTAAAATTGGCATCGGCCAGTCCTGCCGTCATAATGAACAGCCCGCCGGTACCTAAGAAATTCGTATTGTGATTATAGTTGAAATATTTCACGTAGCCTGGGCCGCCGATGACGTGCCGTCCCATGCCGAAGAACGTATTGTTTACGATTGAAACGGTGTCAAGAGGCGCGGCGCCGTAACCCCAGACACATCCACCTGACTGCCAGAATTGGTTTGAAGCATTTCTGAATTCGCAGTTCTTCATGTAGAAGTTGCACCACTTCCCTTGCATGTATGCGAGATTTGGAGCACAATTGTCGATCACATCGTGGTCGTAGATTATTGTCGTACTATCTCCGCTCTCATTGATTATGTTTCCAAGGAAATGCTGTCCATTAAATGTTTCCCCAAGGATGTAGAGATCCTTCAGGATTATTACATTTCCCGTTCCTCTCGGCGCCATAAGATTTCCCGGAGCACTGCCGTCCGGGAGAACATTCGGGCAAATCACGGGAGGCATACCCGTGATCGGATTCCTCTTGCCGATAATAGTGACGTTGAAATTAGTGATCATCGAGTTGTCATAATAATATACGGTGTCGACAGAGCCGGTCTGCTGCAGAAGGTAGACGCGATTCGGGTCTTTCCTCTGCCCGGTTGCCGTAGTATCACCCATAATCACCTGATCGAAAGTGGGTCCGCTAATGGGGTTCGCGTAGAGACGCAATGTGTCAGACGCCTGGGCGAACGATCGGGATGGAACCGCGAACACAGTCGCCAGAGCGAACAACGCCATTGCAGTAAGTGTTGCCTTCATGACATTTCTCCTCTCGTTTGGTTTTTTATTTTCTGAAACTCATCCACAACTGTGATGAACCGCGAGGAATGGCGATCATCTTCATATGGTGGCATTTCCTATAACGTCCAGCGCAATCCGAGATTAGCCGTCATTCCGTATGACTGCTCGCTGGTCGGGAATCCTGTCCCCTGGACCAACGATATATCCGGTTCTCCGTTCAGGTTGTTTGCCTGGAAGTAGGCCTCGAGACCAGGCCAGGGAAGCTTCTGGCTGACTAGAAGATCCCATCTGACGTACGCCGCCGTGTAGCTCCGGAGCTGAGGCCAGAAGTTTGTCCCGCTGTATACACTTCTTTGATTAATCATTGAAACACGGGCAGAGAAACCTTCATAGTCGTAGCCGATGGTCAGATTGACAATGTCACTCGGCTGATCGATTAATTTGTCAGTGTAGAATGTATCTATGAAGGCTTGAGTGGGAGGATAGCCGGTGATCCTCGTAATGATGAACGGGTATTGAACTTTAGAAAAAATGTGTGTGTAGTTGATGCTGAACACCAGCCCCGTCAACGGCCCCGGCAGATACCAGAAATGCGTTTGCCAATCCACTTCGACTCCCCACAGATTCACCGGGCGAGGATTGTTGACGTTGGTTCCGTTGAGCATATATCCCTGTGTGTAATTTGGCAATCCCGGGTAGTCTGCCGGGTTGGTGATTGAGACTGCTCCGGTCGGGAATATGAGATCTGTAATTCGCTTGTAGAACGGATCAACCGTGAAGAGACCGACTGTGTTGTCGTAAGCCGACAGGGCAAAATCGAAATTCTCTGAATGCGCGGGCTTCAATAAGAAGTTGTTCCAGTCGACCGTGCTAATGAAAACATCGATCCTCGGTGCGATTGCACTGAAATCCGGATATGTAAGCGTGTTAGTGTATGCAAGTCTGAGATTCAACCATGAAAGCGGTTTATAACTCAGGTTGACGTCCGGGAGCCAGTATCCATGATATAGTGAGACAGTCGTGTCGGTATGTGGAAACGGCGACGGGTAGGTATTGTTCTGATAAGCCGCAAGTATCACGGTCCCTTTGTACGCCGTCTCCAGCCCCTGATACCTTACGCCGGGTATCAGAGTCAATTGCGGACCGATGTTGAGCGTCGTCATCACATAGGCGGCATTTTCATACTCGTTGCCCGAATAATTGCTGGCAATGTTGCCGTATTCATCGGGCGCATATACGGTGCCGCTAATCCACGGCTGTGTCTTCTGGTAACTTATCACCGTGTTCAACACCTGGGAAAGGAGACCTATGTTCGTCGGCGAGCCGTACATTTTGTACTGGCCGTTGAGGAAATCGCCGAAGGTAAGGCCGGGTTCAAGGAACATGCCGATCGGGAATCGGTCGGTGCCGTTCGGGTTAAGGTTCCAGGGCGTTTGGGCCATCCAGGGGAATGCTGCAATGACATGTGATCTTGCAGCGTTAATTCCTCCTCCGTATATGCTTCCGCCTCCGTCAGAATAGTTGTAGGCTCTGTAGGTGACCTTGTAGCTGCCGCCGAACTGCAGCGAGCCGGTTATGAAGTTGGATATATTGAAGTCCCTCTTGATGTCGATCCCACCTCTCAAATTCCGTTGGTATGTGAAACTGCTGGCTGTGCTGAGGCCGCCCATGAAAGCGTTGTTGAGATCTACGTGCTGACCGGCCTCCTGTGCAATTGAAGTGGGATTAGCTGTCAGGGGGATGTTTCCAAGTCCCGCCTGGTATTGTGAGAACCCGATGCTCCAGTAGCCCGGCTCAACGTTATCGGTGTACAGGTGTGCGAGCTTTACATTGACATCGAAAGAGAGGAGCCTCTGCTTGAAATCCAGAACGTTCGCAATGACGTTCAGCGTCTGGGGATAATACCTGGCTCCGTAACCTATCGTCGAGCTGGTGATCCCATAACTCTGGCTGTAAGTTTCCGTTTGCTGGACGCCGCTGCTCAGGAAGTTCATCAGGTCCACTTTCCCGTTTCCCCAATGGTAATCGAGCACAAGCGTACCGTCATAAAGCTTTTTCGTTGTCGGCTGATACTGGAGGTTCAGGCTTGTCGCAATCATCTGTCCGGGATTCGAGTAGTTGGTAGGCTTCTGCAGATTGAATGACGCGCCGTAAGTATCTCCGGTGAGATTCAGTCTCTGAACGAGAGCTTGGGCGAGTATGCCAAACCTGTTGTGGAAGAATCTTTTTTCGATCGTCCCGGAGAATTTATAGTCACCGAGACTGTTCTGCAGATGGTCGTACCCGCCCTGTGCCAGGAGTTCGATTTTCGGCGCGCCATTCGGCGTCGGCTGCGCCTCTCTGATCTGGAAGTTGACAGTGCCTCCGAGGACAGCAGCATTCATGTCGGGCGTCACAGTCTTGTAGAGCTCGATCCCGCTGAGCATGTCTGATGATATCATACTCATATCGACAGCACGGTTTCCCGTTTGATTAGCCGGCATCGACACGCCATCGATCTCGATTCGATTGTACTTCGGCTGGAGTCCCCGGATTGCAACCATGGATCCCTCACCATATCCTCTCACGAGGAATACGCCTGGAAGCCTGCCGATCGATTCTGCCGCGTTCGCGTCCGGCAACTGCTGTATTCGGGCTGCGGAAACGACATTTACTATGTTATGGGAAGCGAGCTGCTGGTTGATCGCCTCATTTTGGCCGGTTGCCTGGGCGGTAACCACTACCGTCTTTCCCTTGACACCAACCGGAACGAGCTTGATATCTTCGACAGTCTTCACGCCGGGACGTACCTGGACCTCAAGCCGCCGCGTCCTGTATCCGATATAAGTGACGCGGATAGTATATACGCCGACCGGGATGTTCGAAATTTGGAAATTCCCGTTAAGGCTCGTCGAGGCCCCCAGGCTGGTACCCTTCAATAAAACATTCGCACCGGGAAGAGGACTTCCTGTTGCCGCATCCCTGACTGAACCCGATATCCTTCCCGAGCCTTCGGGGGGATCCGTGTTCTTTGGCGCGAGGGCTATCAGGTTACGATTGACAACGACCCATTTGACATCGACCTGGTCGAAGATGCTCGACAGCGCGTCGCGCAATGGTTCAGAATCGACCTGGGCGAAAATCAGTTTGTCGGTCGGAAGTTTGTTAGGGTCATAGAAGAAAACGGCGGAGGTCTTCCTGGTAATTTCGCTTAAGGCCTGCTTGAGCGTCGCGCCATTCAGCGTCAGCGATATTCGCCGGGAGAGGTTGATCTCATCGGCCAACTGATTGCCCTGTTGAGCAAACCCTGCAACCTGGAATAGGAAAAGCAGGACTGACGAAATTACACAAAGTCTTTTCATGATTAGTTCCTTTGTACTTTGCTCTGTTGATGAGCAGGAATTGTCGCATCCCGCTCAAAGCGGATCGTGTCTCCGCTCCTCACATATCCTATGCCTAGTGAAACGGAAATAGCTTTCAAGATTGCAGCCAATGGTTGTCGTGTTAACGAAGCGGTGACTCTTTCCCCGAGGAGCGAAGAGTCGGTCACCCCGAAAGTGTACGGGTAATCACGTCCCAGTTTTTCGAGTACATGTCTGAACAGGGTTTTGTCAAAAATCATGTTCCCGTCGAGCCAGGCGAGAGTCTGCTTGAGATCCGCGCGAGCCGGCTCAACAACAATCCCATTTCTACCGGACACGGATTTCTGCCCCGCCACGACGGGCACTCCCATGCTATTAAGAGAGTCGCCTGCTCTCAGGATGATCTCCCCTTTCGTCACCGTAACTTCAGTTTCTTTTTCCCCCGGCCATGCCCTAACAACGAACTCCGTTCCGATGTCCTGGACAATGCCGCAGTCCGTTCGAACGATGAAGGGAGTTTTCAGATGTACGACGTCGAAAAACGCCTCGCCCTTGAGTTCGACGATACGCGACCGTTTCCCATAATCCTTAGCGACACGAATCGACGAAACTGAATTCAGCGTGATTCTCGTACCGTCGGCGAGCAAAAGCGTCTTATGTTCCCCCCTTCCCGTCGAATATTCCATACTCGAAGCGGGAGAAGTGTGCCTCTTGCCGAAAAGCGATTTCGCGTTGAGTGCGATATAGACAGATCCCACAAGCGCGAGAACGACAGCGGCAGTCCTTGCGATATTTCCAAGGTTGAATACTCTGCCGCGGCCGGTTCGACGTTCTGGATTCGAATTTGAGAGAACGGCCGCAGCGTTCGTATCCAGACGCCGCGATGTCGCGCCTTTCCCCACGAGAGCGGATTCCCTGAACGAGATAGCCTGATGAAGTCTCTTAAGCGCTTCGATCTCGTCAACAGTGCGGAAGCTCTGATCCGGAGGAGATGAAATCTGTTCACCGAGGTATGTGGCTAACGACTCGGCGGTCCCTTTCAACTCAGGATCTCCTTCGACCACTTTCAATTCATCGGCCGAACATTCTCCCGCTATATACTTTCCAATAAGAACCCAGTCGATGGATTTCTCCAAGTCGATACCTTTCTAATGAGTGAACATCGGTTAATCACTCGGGCCCAACATTAATCTCCGGTGAATCGCTTCTTTCCAGAGCTTCGCCATCTCAATCGCATCGAAGCTCAATTCTTCACCTCGGGACGATCGTCGGATGGCGCCTGTGGGACTCCATATTGAGTGTTGCCAGCACTCCGCCTTATATGGATGCTCCTATAGAAGACGTTTGAGGATACACTTACCCCTACATTCTTGGCAATGGAAGGGAACAATAAATCGGTCGTAGGGGGAAAGAAACATACTGCGGGGGTAACGATCCCCCATTCCGGAACAGACTGTTTATCGGTGGGCTTCCGAGAACTCGGGTATACTGTTTCGAATCGCTTTCAGGGCGCGACCCATTTGCGTCTCGACGGTTTTAATCGAAACGCCGAGCTTCACGGAAATCTGTTGGTAAGTGAATCCGTCGACGCGACTCAGCAGAAAGATAGTTCTGCTTCCTTCCGGCAAAGCCGATATCGCCTCTTCTACAATCTTGAGGGCGGCCCGGTTCTCGATTTCGACGATAAAATCTCCGGTATTAGGATCGTTTGCAAGATCATGATCCGGGTCGATGAAACGCATGTGTCGCAGATGATCCAGGGACGCGTTCCTGACGGACCTTTCGAGAAAAGCTCTGACAGAAGTGTCGATACCGAGATCCGATTTCCCCACCCATAATCGGAAGAAAACTCCCTGGACAATATCCTCAGCGATATCCATGTCCCTTACAATTCTGGCGCTGAGCCGACAGAGTACCGTGTAGTGTCGCAGAAAGAGCCTGTCGAAAGCTTTGGAGTCACCCTGCCGAACAAGCTCGACGAGCGTCAAATCGGTTTCCTGCGTCGCGGATACCGCGCCCCCCCTGTGACTGATCTCATAGTCTTGACTCATCTTGAAAATTCCTCGTTATCGAGAAATGCGCTGTGCTGACGGATGCCCCATAGCCGAGGCACTGCATCCATAACAGAGCGTTTGGGAATTGCGGGGGAGAGGGAGCATTCGTGGCCGCATTTGAATATTCCATATCGACGGGCTCCCTTTCCCGTCGGGTCACCGTGCCGTAACGTTGGCGCTTACCTCCATGTCAAGGTGCTTTAGAGAAGCGAATTTAGAATCACTAATTCATATGAAAGTGAGGTTCAGCAGAGAGGGGCTGACACTTTCAGGTCACACGTCTCATACGATTGTGCTCCGGCAAATCAACGAGTAGACAGAACAGGCCGCGATCCATTCAGACCGCCGAGGTATGCAGCACAAAATACATTCCTGTATACTGCATCCTCACGAATATAGCACAACGTTGAGTACCTGTCAAGCGCCAAACAAATCCCGGGATCGGCAACTGCGGCGGGAGGATCGATCGAGCTCGACGTGAGCCCCGCCATGTCTTAAACGAGGGCATGATGGTTATACCATGGGGGAAACTTTCCGGGGACTGGAAACGCAGTCATGCAGAGAAAAGGACGGCGGGGAACTTTGCACGCCCCGGGGGAAAGCGGGGACAGATCAATTTTTACGGATCGACAGGCAATACTTAACAGATCCGGACCTGCCGGGGTCCGCAAACGCTAAACGCTATTGCATGCCGGAAAGATTGGAGTGATCGGGCGAATGCATCCTTTATCCGTTTTCACCCGTCAACCTGGCAATCTGCAACAAGTAGAATCTCAGGAGTGCTTGTTCCTTCGGATCGAGGGGCTGTTCTTCGATCTTGATGATCTTCTCCACCTCCTTGAGGGCGCGAATAATGTTGACGGGGACCTCCACCATCGATTCTGAGATCGTCGTCAAATAGTCGAGAGCCGCGGACAAGAACTCTTTCATACTGTCGTCGAATGATGGTGTCACCAGGTGCGGCGCGATTCTCAGCTTCCCGGGCTTGAAAAGATATTCCTTCTGCACTTCTGCGGAAGACAAAGAATGCAGCGCTAACGCCAATTCAGAGAAACTCCAGACGCGTTCGTAGACCGGCTGCTCCAGAAGCCCCCATATCTTCCCCCGCCAGTAGCGCACTTCAGTCGGGAGCTTCAGCAGCGTTTCTACTTCTCTGAGCCATTCTCCATCGACATGGGATCCAATTTCCGCACGCATTTGCTCCATATCTGTGTTGAAGAAATCGCTCTGCAGCAAGACCGCCACGTCGGGCCTGACGGTCGGCAGGAGCTGGGGTACAAATGTGTCGCCAGAGAAGAACTCGGATACATCGAGACCGTGTCGTCTTAGAAGCTCCTTCTGGAACAGTGGCAGATACTTCCTCGTGAGATCGACATCTTCCCGCAGGGCAGTTAATGCCGAATTCCCGGGCGGAAAGGCTTTCTCGAGTTTATTCACGTAAGTCAAGTCGACATCATGGTAAGTTCTCAAAGTCTGCAGCATCTCATACACTGGAAGGCGTGGGAGTATCTGATCGGAAATGAGAGTATCCGGCTCCCCTTCAGCGAACTCCATCATCGAAAAATTATCGAGAGACCTGAACAGTCCCGTCGTCAGTTGGCTTATACCTAACACCGCGGTCTGCGATAAATTATGAGAAATCGCACGAAGAAGACTGCCATATTTTGATAGCGGGATCGTACCGGCAATTCGCTGTATGATCTCCTCGCCGGCTCCCTGTCCTATCTCCTGTCCGGGGCGGGCCGTCGGACGGTCCCTGAGTGGAGGCGACATCTTTCCGACGAAGTACGAAATAATGTGAAGTCCGATGACATCTTCTTCCCTGCCATAAAGTACCTGTCTGAAATTCTCCCTGTGGATGCCCAGGAACTCGTCAAAGACTTTGTCATGCCTTCCGATGGTGATTCTCTCGAGCTCCTGCAGGCCGCGTGTTTTGAATTGAAGTCTCGTCTCCGAGAGCGGCTCGCTCGCCCTGAAAGCTTCGCCCTCGTAGAACTCCTGAGCTTTTTTGACGTGATAAACCAGCTGAGACAGCTCTTCCACAGGGAGATGGCGTAATCGTTCGAATAGATTGCTCTGAAATGTGCGGAGGTCCCCGGAGGCAAAGATTCCCATCAGCGGAGTAGTCGCGTAATAAGTGCTGCGACGTGTCGACTGCTGCAGATATGCCGTGAATCTCGATCGCGAGTTTTCGTTCTGGAAGAACAGTCGTTTGCCGGAAACGGGAGAGTAATACCCTCCCTGTCGCTGCATCGGTTCCCCGCTCCCGAGCTTCATTCTGATCTTGCCGTTGAGACCGTGCGAACTCAGCCATTTCAGGAATTCGAATTTGGCTTCGTTATAAAGACTCATTCCCATGGCCTGGCCCACCTGCTGACTGAGATCCGATCCCGCAACGAAAATCTCCGTCACGATTTCTGAGAAACGTTCACCCGTCTCCTGATTCATTCTCCTGCTGCGGAAGGCATAATCCCAGACTTTATTAAGATAATCCTTAATTCCCTTGACCGAATCGATATCCTCGAAGAGCGGTACGATCCAGACGTTCGGAATCTCGCTGTCGCTTCTTTCCCTTATGATCTCCTCACGCTTCGATCTGAGTTTGCGATCGAGCGAGATCAAAGCCTCGGGCTTCGTTGTCATGCTGACTTGCAGGGCCAGTACCAGTCCCGGATTGCCGTACTTTCCGGAAAGTTCGTTTATCTCGTTTATGTTGTGAACGGTGGTATCGATCGCGAACTGATCCTGCGTGGTAATCAGCTTCTGGTGAATGCGCGGTGTGACGACAAACCTTCTCAGCGAGTCTCTGTACGAGCTCACTTCAAGGAGGAGTTCCTTGTTCGAAAGATTCTCCGCAATGCTGGGGATCAGTGAATGGATGGTCTTCCTCAACCTCTTGTTCAAGGAGAAATAATACTCCAGCGTGTCCCTGCGCCTTTTGCGAAGGTCGAGCATCTTTCTTTCCAAGCGATCGTTATGCTGCCAGAGGGACATCAGCGGATCTTTGGCGAGATGCAGCTTCATGCCGACGTTCCTCAATTTCCCTGGTCTCATGTTCACGGGAAGCGTTCCGCGGTATCTTTTCTCAAGCTGAACGGTGAGCCGCGTGATCCCGGAAAGGAGGGAGGAGAACCTGTCGTTGCTTTCGCGAAGCGTCTCGATTTCCTTGACGAGATGCTCGTCGATCCTGATGCCGGAATCTGCTTTGAGCAAAGCCTGGACAATCCTCGCCTGCCGGGCAACATTTTGAACAAGCACGGCGCTGACGAGGCTCTGCCCCTGTCCCGACGGACGGCTGCTGCCGTCCCAATCCCCCCAAAAAGAAAGGAATGTTTCGTAACGCTCGTCCGAGTGCAGGCTCAGATAATTCTCGACGGCAATCATGGAGTTCATATCGAGAATCAGCTCGTCCGGTTCCTCGTTCGACATGATCGGGACGTTCAAGCCGAAATACTCTCTTACGAGTTCGGTTCTGATTCTCCGGTAGAACGACTCGCCAAGATCACGATTGTGCGAAATTGCGTCGATCAACTTATCGAACAACACTTCAGTCTGCATCGAAAATATCTGTGTTGGATGCACCGTACGGTCGAAAAGCCTGGACCGGAAGGCTTCTTTTCTTCTGGCGAGATCGTCTTTAAAAAATTCTCTCTCAAGGAATTCCCTTGCAGATGGGCCTCCCGAAAGATAGAGATTGGCGGTCTCGTTTATTATTTTCTCGCGGTCTTCGAATCTCTTACGGAATACCGAGAGCCTGGACGGGAAAAACTCCGATTCAATCCTCTTTCTGTGAAGATCGTAATCCGTTTCGAGGTCGTATCTGCCGACAAAATCCTTCACCACATCCCTCAGGTCCTGGCCGATAGCCGACTCGATTTCCCTCCATCGGGCGGCGCCATCAACTATCCTGACCTCCCTGCGGATGTTAATGTCTTTATACCTGAAACACTTCCGGTTGTAGCTGGACGCTTCTTCCGCGATCATCCTATTGAGGTCGATGAGTACGCGGCGAGTCTTCCTGGCGAGTACGTCCGCGCCGTCCGTTCCACCTAGCGTGAGGCGGAAGGATTTTCGTCCGGTATCGAAACCTTTTTCCGTGCGCGCGAAAGTGGAGAGCGGAACCAGCCCGACACCTTGCCTTGCCAGCCCCGACGCCAACCAATCGAGGGAAAGGCCCGCCGGTAACTTGTTCACCACCATCTTGGGGTACATGCTCCCGACCGGCGGATCGATCCGGATATCGAACTGATTTCTATCGGCCGGCAGATTCCCGGCGGCCTCCTGCAGAGCTTCGCTTCGCGACTTGAATATCCTGTTCCTTAACCGGTAATAGGCGTTTACATTCTCGACTCTGTTTCTGTAGAAGAGATAAGCAAGTGCGATCGCCCCGACGTTTGGCTCCAGCGACGACAACACGGATTTGAATTTTTCAAAGAGATCCCTATGCCGTATCTCGACGACAGAAAGACGGGCACCCGCATATGAATCCGTCTTCGACATCGAATGGACCGTCACGACATACGCAGCTTCCTCTTCCGTTATATAACCTCCGCGAGCCAGGTCATCCGCGGTCTGACGAATCGTCGGCACTTGGTCAAGCGTCTCGGACGGCTTAACATTCTGATAAGACAGATCGTCTATGATGAAGACTTTACGACCGACGAGCCATTTGATCAGCCGAACAACATCATCTTGATTGAAAATCTGTCCGGTCGCGTTATGAGGATTGTTTAAGACTACCGCGCCGTGCTTTCCCCAGTTCGGATCAGAGGCAAGGCGCATCTGCACCGCCTGGATGATGCCGTTGACGTCAAGTTGGAAATCTTCCGACAGGGAGACCGGCAGATTCTTAGGGAAGCAATGCTCGTATGTCCAACTCAGGTCCGGTATTATTACTTCATCGATGCCGCAATGAAAGCCGAGAAGGCTCAGGACAGTTCTCGACGATCCGCTGGCTACCAACGAGTTTTCGGGCCTGTATTCCGGGTGGTGATTCACAAACGCACTCAGATAGCTGCGGCTGAGCTCAGATATCCACTCTTCGCTTTGTATATTTTGTCCAATTTCATCGACGAGACACGTTGCGCCGAGATCGCGGAAGGTGTCGACATGGCCACGTTGGGCCAGTTGCAGTGCCCTCGCCAGATGCGAAGCCGTCTTGTCTCCGAAATTTGCGACCGACTTCTCGATCAGATAACTCCCCTCGTCGAGGATTTCCTTCAACTTGTCCTCAGCGCGTGAGACGATTCTGCCTACTGTCTCGAGCGCGGGTACACCGGCTATGCCTTCATATTCGGCCTCCAGCCCCATCTCGGGTTGAGACCTTTTCTCGTCAGGAAGGGTGCTGAGCATGTATTCGAGCAATTCAATCTCGGTCGACGAAGGGGTCCCCTTCAGTTGGAAGTGTACCGTCTCGATAACCTTGAGAAAATCGGAATTACCTGCGATGAAGGTAATCGAGAAATTCCCGAGAATAGGGTTGAAGACGCCGGGCGTCATGAACCTTATGACCCGGTCCATCATCTTCGCTTCACGTGAAAGCGAGAGATGATTCGGTGCGTCGTTGGCTTCGATTATCAGAAGCGGACTTGAAAGGCTGATTTGACGGAGTCGCCGCCTCGATTCCTCGGAAGCCGTCCTGCCCATAATCAGAAATGTCGGAGCCGGCGGATGCGAATTGAAATGCGCCACAAGTTGTTGTACCATGACCGATTCATCATCATCCGCCTGTGCAAACGTAATGTCTTTAAAGCCTCTGAGAAAAGGCGGAATGGCGATTCCAAAAAGGAAGATTGTGACAGGTGACGCCGCGATGAAATCCGACAGCGACTGGAACAATACTCTGAGCGCTTCAAGTTTACCGCCCGATGCAAGAATTATTTCACGCTTCCCGGTCTTTTCGCCCAAGTCGTAAGAAAGCGGCTCCTGTTCTTCTTTCGACAGCCAGTCGTTGAATCTCCGTACCAAAGGATGCGGCCTGGATTTCAGGAATCCACCGCGAGGCGAATATGGCGCACTCTTCTTTATAAGATTCGCAAGAAAGGCAACCTTACTTTTGTCTTCGGGCGGCATCCCGAGGTACTCGATGATTTCATCCGGATTGTCCACCCCGAAGCGTTCATCGGAGACGTCGACACCGAGAGCAAGACGGAAATAGGCAGAGTAGAGCCGATCATCCTGAACAGGGTTTCCTATATGAAAATTAACACGCTCTTCCGGCGGGACGGGCGACATCGCCGTGGCTTCGCTTATTTCCGATACTTTCGCCGCCCTGATCGGTTTTAATCTGAAATACTCTAATGGATCTTTATTTCCCAAGGTAGTTGCCGTCTAACGAGTGGAAGCTTACTTCTCTTTGGACTTCCGGGTTGCAGGAGTAAGAGAGTTCTGAAGAAAATTCTGTAACGCGCCCGCGAGCTCCGAACCGTGCGACATATCTTTTGACGACAATGAAACGACCGTCTTCGCGTTCCGAAGTGCCTGACTTGCCTCTGCGAGGCGGGCGGCCTGTGGAGTCAGGATGAGGAGTTCAGGGTTTGCCTTGAGGAGTTCCAGTTCCTGCCTCTCGTATTCGAGCTGCATGTTTTTTCGTTTCAGTTCCTCCTCCGTGCGTTTTCTGGAAATCTCAGCCTCTTTCTCGACTTCGGCCTTCTTCAACTCAAATCTTTTCATCTCCAGCTGATTTTCCAGGAGAGCGACCTCCTCATCAGCATGGAATTTCCATTTGGCAGCCGCGATCCTCCCCTTCTGACTCAGCTCTTCAGTCTGCTCCAGGATTCTGGCTGACTCCTGCTGTCGAATCGCTTCCGCGATTTTCGTATCTACAATATCGATCGACATCACCGCAACAGATATGATTTCCAAACCGAATCTCTGTTTGCTTATACGAATCTTCTCATCCAGGTAATTATAAATCTTCTCGGAGGAGAGTTCCTCGATCTCATACTTCTCCGTAAACTCCCTGACGAAACTCTGCACCACCGTCTCTAATCCGCCCGCAGCCGCCTCCGCCGCCGTCTTGTTCCATCCGCCGACTTTAATGAGAGTCTCGATGTTCTCCACCGATAACGCGACTGACAGTGCGAGCCGTACCTTGATATCCAGGTTTCCCTTTGCAGCGGCGTCGATGCTAATTTCAGATGAGTGGACAGCTCTCGGCAGCACCAGGCTGAAATGCCGCGCATAATACCTTCCCTTTCTCAACCCGATCTTTCCGTTTATTTCGTAAAGTACGTTCTGATCAGGCCGCCTCAAACGATATTCAAAAGCCAAATAGATTATTACGAGTGCTAAAACTAGTAGTAGGAACCACATTTTAAAACTCCCGATGAAGCTTAGAATTATCTCGATAAACAATTGAGGCTGGGACTACGGACTTTTTCACTGTCGGGCGGGTCTCATTCGCCTATCATACGATTCCGAATCTCTCTGAGTTTGCACACCATGACAGCGCCATGCGCCTTAGCAACCTTCACATTGAGCAGTCTTAATGTAACATATTTATGGCAAGTTCTGCAATCAGAGGAGGTCCTCTTGGCCCCGCGATAGGGAGCAATAACAGGGGGCTGAAAAGAGGGAGACGATGGGGTAAATTCCAAAGGATGCCTGGAGCACGACTAGGTTCAGCGCAGAGAGCGCGTGGTCGTGATTCGTCACTCGCGAGTGGCTTGTATCACCTTTCAGGGCTTTAGTTGCCTGTCAAGGAACGAATAAATCCTTTTCCAGGCAAGCTTCGCCTGGGCTTTATCATATATGCCTGGGTCGTTGGGATTCATGAAGGCATGATTGACGCCTGCATACTCATGGAACTCGATGCTCTTCCCGCCTGCCTTCATCGCCGCCTCGAAAGCTCTTCCCATTTTCATCGTGTAAGTTCTGTCAAGTTCAGCAAAATTACAGAGGACCGGGCAATCGATCGGTTCGACTTCCTCTTTAGTAGTCCCTACATTGCCATAGTTTATGACACACGCGGCAAGCTTGCGCAGATGTGTCGCGGCGATGTATGAGTAAGAGCCTCCCATGCACCAGCCGATCGATCCGATCTTCGAAGGATTCACTCCCTTCATACGTGCGAGATAAGAAAACGCCGCTTTCAGGTCGGTGATTGCCCGCTCGCGGGGTACGGACATCATAAGCTTATAAGCCTCCTGCGGGTTATCGGTAATCTTCCCGCGATACAGGTCGATTGCCAGCGCGACATATCCATGCCTGGCAAGGTCGCGCGCGTCCTGTCTGATCCAGTCGCGGAGTCCCCACCATTCATGGATTACAATGAGTGCAGGATGCTTCCCACCATTCTTAGCCCAAGTTCGACACTTCTCGGCTGAAAACGTGGATTCCATGCGAGAATAGAGGGAAAATGTGAAAAGTCGGCACTACAATTTGTACTCTTTCGTGAGCCGCTCCGGGGGGATGAGCTGTAGTTTCTG
>JAJZVO010000123.1 GCA_021845665.1 Bacteroidota bacterium
GGATGGCAGATGCGAATCGAGATGGCCAAACTGCTCCTCAAGGAGCCTTCTGTGCTGCTTCTCGACGAACCTACCAACCACCTGGATATCGAATCACTTCAGTGGCTCGAGGAAAAACTGAAGGGATACAACGGCGCCGTCGTCATCGTCTCCCACGATAGAGCATTTCTCGACAACCTGACGAAGAGGACGTGGGCACTCAACTCCGGGAACATGGAAGAATACTCGGGAAACTACTCTTTTTACGAGCAGGAGAGGAAAATTCGGCGCGAGCAGCAAATCAACGCCTTCAAGAACCAGAAGCAGCAAATCAAGCAGACAGAACAATTTATCGAGAGATTCCGGTACAAAGCGACAAAGGCCCGCCAGGTACAGAGCCGCATAAAGCAGCTGGAGAAAATCGATCACATCGAGATTGAAGATGAGGAAGAGGAGATACACTTTCACTTCCCTCCTGCGAGACCGAGTGGCAGCGTCGTAATGGATATTAAGAACGTACGCAAGAGTTACGGCGACAAGGAGGTCTTCAAAGGGCTAAATTATACGATCGAGAGGGGCGACAGGATCGCCGTCGTTGGGGTCAACGGCGCGGGGAAATCGACTTTCGTTAGGATGCTTGCTGGAGTGGAGGATTTCAATTCAGGCGAGATCGTCGCCGGCTACAATGTTACCCAGTCATATTTCGCCCAGCACCAGGCGGAGGAGCTTGACCTATCGAGCGATGTCATCGGAGTCGTCGACAGCGTGGCAACCGGCGAGATCCGAACGAGACTCCGCACTATCCTCGGGGCGTTCCTCTTTCGCGGAGAGGACGTATTCAAGAGAGTTTCCGTTCTCTCCGGCGGTGAGAAGAGCCGGTTGGCGCTGGCAAAGATGCTTCTTCAGCCGGCGAACTTCCTCATAATGGACGAGCCGACGAACCACCTCGACATGCGCTCGAAAAGGGTGCTCCAGGAGGCACTGAAAGAATACGGGGGAACGTTTGTAATCGTCTCGCATGACAGGGCATTCCTCGATACGCTGGTCAACAAAGTCGCCGAATTCAGCCACGGCAACGTCAGGACTTTCATCGGAAATGTCAGCGACTACCTGTCTAAGAAGAAGCAAGAACTTCTGGATGGCAATGCCGCTGCAACGGGGGAACAGAGGGAATCGGAGGCCGGCGGACAAAACCCCGAGATTTCCGCGAAGGAACGGAGGCGGATCGAGGCGGAGAAGCGAAACGAGCTTTCGAGGAAGCTCCGCCCGTTGAAGGAAAAGTTGAAGAAGGTCGAAGCGGAGATAAACAGGATGGAAGGCAGGCGCAAAGAGATTGAAGCATTGATGGCTGACCCTGAGCTGTACAAGAATGGCGATGAAGCAAAAAATGTTTCCATAGAATACAAAAGCCTGGAAAGCAAACTGGAAGACAAATATTTCAGGTGGGGGGAACTGACAGAAGAAATAGAACGGATAGCCCGAGGAATGCCGGTGGGGAATAACGGAATGATGGGATAATGGAATGGTGGATTAATTGATTAATGTTCAAGGGTGTATTCAACGTTCGCCAAGATTACTATTTGACTGATAGACGGCCAACGCTCCTCCGGACCCCTATCTTACTCCGCAACCGTGCCATGAAACGCGAGACAATGGCTGCGACCGTATCGAGCGAAAAGACAAACAGCAGCAGCACCCCAACCTTAAATTGAATCGCAACCTGCGACAAATGCCTGCCGATATCAGCGGCGTCGCCGTGCCACACGACAAGGAAGTGCGGAATCGTAAGGACAATCAGCGCTGCAGAAAATGCTACTATACCATTTGTTTCGACCGATCCGCTGGTGACTCGGGAGAACGCGCACCCATAGGTCATCATAAAAATTGAAAAGCCATCTTTGGCTCAGATCTGCTGTAGTGTTTGAAACAAAGAATGACGCGATCATCATCACTGATGCCGCGATAGATACAATGGCAATGCGGCGATTCGTTTTCCTTCTTATTGCAAAGCCCAAAGCGATCAAAAGCACTAAGATGCCCAGGAAGAAAGTCAGGTAAGCCTCCGCATCCCTCAAAAGCGCATACAAACTCGCGAGAACGGCTGCGAGAACTATCCACTTTCCATTGTGACTTTTGATGAAGAAAATCGCGGCCCCGCACATACCCACAAACAGGGAGAACGAAAGAGACTCTGTCATGACAACCCGATACACGCCAGCAATTTCAGGAAGCTGACTAAACATGAGAACGACCATTGCACCTATCAAACCGACAATCCGATTTCCGGTCGATGCAAAAACAGCAACCGTAAGCAAGGACCAGCAACCGAGCCCGATCAGAAATTGTGCAAGTGCAACGGAGTCGAAATTCCTTCTTGATGCGTAAGTATAGGCCGTCCATCGTGTTTTTTGCAGTAATGACGCTTCTTCGTGCAATTTATGACCAAGTGACCATATGAAGAGCGGATAGACAGGAGGTCGGGAAAAGGACTGCCGTTCATACTGACTACCTGTCCATATTTCATATTCAGTGCAAGTCCAGAATTGTTCAGACACTGGTCCGAATGAGCCTATCGATATGTAGTCCCGCGAATCAGTAACCAATCGGACATCATTTATTGAGAAATACTGACGGAAAGAAACCAATGTTGATAGCGCGAGAACCACGCATAGAAACCCTGTGGTAAACCATCTGACAAGCTGGGGCCTGTCGCTGGCCGACCTGTACGAATACAAAAAGTACAGACCAAACGCGACAAAGGCTGTGGACCATAGCAGCCAAGGGATGCCTATGTTAACTAGGTCACCAGCGCAAGGGCGAGCAATGTATATAGTTAACCGAGTGCATCTCAACGAACACAGGCGAGAGACTCAGGCAAACTAAGGCAATCAGGAGAACGAGCGAGATCATTCGAGTATCGCGATGCACGCCGATCTTCATGCCCGCATGTACATCTATGCGCACGAGCTGGAAAACCAGCGGCGGCAGGATCGCATTCACTGCGCCCCCTGCAACGATCGGATTAGCGATCGCGACAAGTCCCCATCCGCCGTATGCAAATGCCGCTGCGACATATGCACCGACGACCGCAGCGAGCATTCCGCGAACCGGCCCAAGCCATATCCCCGCCAACATTTCAAGGGCCGCGGGGATGCACAAGAGTATAAATCCGATTTGCCCACCGACGGAGAGTGACATCGCTGCAAAACTCACTACCCCTATCAACGCGGTGAAGACAACGGCGAAATAGTCTAACTGCCTTCTATCAAGGTCAGTTAGCTCGTGGAACCCGTCATGGAGAGATACACGCCGCGCAAACCACATATCAGCCCGCCTCCAGGAAGCTCAAACGAAAATTAGCTGTCGAGCAAATAGAACCACGTTAACACAAGGGAAATCTCAGGAATTCTCTTTGGTTTTAGACTGCTCAGATGTTTTTTCAAATGTAATCGTTCTTTGAGTCGAAGCTCCCTCTATGGCCTTCACGGCAATCATCTGCACCTGCTTGCCTGCATCATCCGCTTTTTCCGTCAGCAGATGAACAAGCTCCGACTGCTCTTTTATCTTGTTCTCAAGGGATTGAATGATCTGCTTGTTCAGCTTCCTTTCACCATCCAGCTCCCTTTGAGCCAATTCAAATTGATGTTTGTACATCGTCTCAATTCGCTCTGTTACACCTTTCTCTGTCTGCTTAACCGCGCCTTCCAATTGTGCGGGGAATTGCTCAACCCTTGATTTCAACTCGGCGTACTCCCTCTCCTTTAAAGAAATCGCCGCTTCCCTCTCATCAAGATCCTTAGTCATCTCTACTTTCTTCTGGAGTAGCTCCCTTTCCATTACTGCTTTCTTTTCAGCATACGCATCTGCGTCTTTCTTCCGTTCTAACGCAAGATTATACTTGTACTCTTCTTCTGCTCTCTCTTTTTCCTTCTTATCCGCCAGCTCTTTTTCCTTCTTCGCCTTGTCATAGGCATCCTGTTCTTGCTTCCACTGAATCTTTTTGAGATTCATCTCTTCGTCAAATTCTGACCGTTTGTTTTCCATCTCGCCTTCGAAGACTACTTTTTTTTCCTTTTGAGCCATTATCAACGCCGAAAGCGTGTCGCTATTGGACTTGATCTGGTAAACGTCCTCCAGATATTTACTTTCTATCTCTATGGCTCTCTTTATCCCACTGAGTTTCTTGAATTCATCTGAGAGCTTCTCTCCTACATCGTCAAGCTCATTCATCACTTGGATCTTCACGCCGCTTAGGGTGTTTATTATTTTATCAACGGAATTTCCCAGGGCTTGCTTCACTATTTCAGTCTCTTCCTCTTTTTTCTTTTCCGCTTTCCTGTCTTCCTGTTTCGTTTCTTTCAGCTTCCTCATTGCATCGTTGTAAGCTTCAAGGATTTGACTCTTAGTACTCTTTTCGGATACAGACTCTGCCATTTTCTTGCCCTCCCAAAATTCAGTTGATAAAGTTCACTCTAAACCTTTGACGAGTTCGTTAACAAGTTCGGAAGTCTTTTTGAGGAATTCTTCAGTGCGAGTAGACGAATCCAAAGCTTCATATTCTCCCGTTTCCGAATAGTCGCCATAGTCAAAATTAACACGCCGTCCCCGCACTCTTCTGAACGTTTCCATAAGATCTTTGGGAAGAGTGCCGTCTTTTATGAACTCTCTGGATAACATCGTTTTGATCCCATCGTGAGTTTCGGGGTCGATTCCTCGCAGAATTAGCACAGATCGGTCCGCGCTCAATATCGCGTAATAACTTCGATTAACAGATGCGTCGAATGCATCCAGGCCAACCAGATTCTTGGCATCTGATAAAGCTCTCCTCGCTTTTTCCATCCTGTATCGGGATAGTTGAATCTTCTCTTCAGAACTCAGAGTCATAAAGGATAACTCCCTCTCTCTCGACATTTGTTATGAAGGGACTTCCCATACTCTTATTAACATCATACTCCTTCTTCGTGTAAATGGTAGGAACAATAGGAACATCATATTTGAGTTCCAATTCAGAAAGGATATGAATCACTTCGCCCATAAGCTTAAGATCCATTTGCGAGATGACCACCAACAAATCCATGTCAGAGTCTCCACGAAAATCGCCGCGTACTCTCGAGCCGAACACGACAACTTTGAGCACATCATGGTATATAGAAAGAGATATAGCGGCCTCCTTCAACGCAGTTATCTCGCCTGCCCTTGCGAGAGGCAGATGCAGGTCATGGATGATCGTGCTCATTTGATTTGTCGTTTTCGATCTTTTACGAATATACAAAAACAAAAAGCCCCGCTCAAATGAACGGGGCGGCATGGGTGTGCGACAAATTTGTAACGCTACGGTTCGACTCAGCACGCCATTCGTTAAAACGAACGGCTATTTTCAGCAAAACCCCTACCGGGGTTTCCTGCTTCATCGAGGCGTCCATTTTTAATGGATGCCGATGGAAGTGGCTCTCACAAATTTGTCGCAGACCCGGGCGGCATTTCCCCATGTGGGAGCTTGGGTAACAAACTCTCCCGCTGAAAAACAGCGGGATGCTCAATTCAACAGCGAAATTAGGAAAGAGCGCTAAGTTCGGTTGAATTGGCACCGGCAACGATCGGATTCTATGGCGCCGTGGCGCCACTCCCAGACGGTTACCCAATTCCTGGGTATGGCCCCTGACCAACAATATACAGGCGGGACCAAATCATGCCGCACAAAACAAAAGACCCCGCTACAAGAGCGGGGTCTTCAAGAAAAATTCCCGGCAACGACCTACTCTCCCAGACAGTTACCCATCAAGTACCATCGGCTCTGAGGGGCTTAACTTCCGTGTTCGGAATGGGAACGGGTGTTTCCCCCTCGATATAGTTACCGGAAAAAAACTTGGACAATTTGGGAACCGCATGTGAAACACAGGCGGCGAGTAAGAAACATTCAATCTGGCGTCTCACCAATCTCAAAAAAAGATTAGGTTAAGTCTCACGACCTATTAGTACTGCTCGGCTAAACACATTACTGTGCTTACACCTGCAGCCTATCAACCTGGTAATCTTCCAGGGGTCTTAAGCTTCCGCCTTGCGGCGGAAAAGGGAGACCTCATCTTGGGGTGGGTTTCGCGCTTAGATGCTTTCAGCGCTTATCCCTTCCGGACATAGCTACCCAGCCGTGCCGCTGGCGCGACAACTGGTACA
>JAJZVO010000056.1 GCA_021845665.1 Bacteroidota bacterium
CAAAACCAGACAGAGACCTTGCATGGATGTTGCAGAAACTACAGCTCATCCCCCCGGAGCGGCTCACGAAAGAGTACAAATTGTAGTGCCGACTTTTCACCTTTTCCCTCTATTCTCGCATGGAATCAGCCTTTTTCACCGAGAAGTGTCGAACTTGGGTTAAGAAGTCCGTAGTGCCTCTTGAGTAGAACAGGGAGGCTCAATCGGGATAAGAGTTAATGTCGATGGCTGGTCATTTTCTCGTTGGCTTGGGATGCATAGATACATTGTCTCATGCCCTGGCATCGTTTTCCCAACGCTACTCTATGGAAAGCGATTTGTAACTCACACGGTATGACCGCTTGTTTCCCTAAACAGAAGAACGCCGAAGCATACATTTGGGTGAACTTAAGTCCATCCCGGGAAGGAGCCTGGCCAGAATTGGCGCCAGTCTTCTCGATGGTAATCCGGAGCCAACCCGATCAAGGATCTCCTCCGACGCTGCTTAATGGAGTGCCTCATTGTGTCCGGCATGTGCGGAAGCCTGTTCGCAAAGCAACAAACAACAGCCAGAAGCGAGCTCACTCCTATGCCGGCACTTCGTTCTTCTCTATCATAACTCTGCTCTCCGATGTTTGGATGCGCACATTGGCCAGAACCTATCGTAGAAGCTGAAATCCGGCGTAACGGAGATCAGATCCGTGCTCGCTTCGTATTTGTCAGTTGATCGAGCCTAATTCACATTTGCCATCTAAACCCGAGGTCTGCCGTCATGCCGTAGTAATCCGCTGCACTCGGGAAGGTCGATCCTTGATTGATCTGTATCTCCGGTTCACCGTTAATGTTGTTTAGATCCAGATAAACCTGCAGCCCGGACCATGGCAGGTTTTGTTTAACCTGAGCATCCCACTCGAGAAACTGGGCCGTGTTTGACCGCAGTTGTGGCCAGAAGTTGTATGCCTGAAATATATTGCCGTTGTAAAGCATCGAGACGCGCGCTCCGAAGCCAGCCAGATCGTACCCGAGTGTTACATTGACTATGTCGTTGGGTTGATCCAGGAGCCGGTCTGCGAAGCTTGTTGTTACGGTATCGATCACGACGGGATAGGTGGGATGGACGATGTTGAGATATGTATAAGGATACTTCCCTTCGGAATAGACATGTGTGTAATTCACATTCAGGACAAGCCCGGAAAATAGATCCGGCAGGTACCAAAAGTGGGTCTGCCAGTCGACCTCGAAGCCGTAATCATAGACCGGATAGGGGTCATTGATAGAAGTCGTTAACGAATATCCGCCCGTATAGCTGGGGATTCCCGGATAATCTGCCGGGTTTATCACATATGTTGTACCCGTCGCAAAAATAAAATTGTGAATTCTCTTGTAAAATGCATCCGCGGAAATAAGGCCAAGAGTATTGTCATAAATGGAAAATATGGCGTCATAGTTTGCCGAGGTCGCTGGTTTAAGAAGATAATTATGATAATCGACACTGTTGTTTCCGACATCCATCTCAGGCGTTATGTCGGTGTAGTCGGGATAGTTGAGTGTGTTTGTATATGCCAGGTGAATCTGGAACCATGAAGTCGGGCTGTAGATCAAATGAACCATTGGCAGCCAGAATCCGTTGGCTAAGTTCATCGTTGTGTCCTTATGTGTAAAATAATACCTCGAATCGGGACCAAGGCGGGCAATCGCCCTCGGAGCACCAAAGTCTGTCTGCAGCACCTGGTATCTGACACCCGGAAGGAAAGTCAGGTTAGGGCCAAAATGCACCGTTATCATTCCATACCCCGCGCTTCTGTATGCCTGTCCCCAATAGTTGTTTATTCCCGACTGAAGTGCATCGTGCGACCAGGTCTCAGCCGTACCGGTCCTCTTTGCAATATTCAGCACTTGTTCCATGAGAGCCAGATTTATAGGAAGACCCATTTTATATCCCCCTCCCAGGAAATTACTGCCGTAGCTGTAGCTGCTGTCCACGAAGAGAGGAAGGATTGCACCCCATGTGCTTAATGTGGAACGCATTGATGGAAACTCCTCGGCAATGCCCGTTACTACACTCTGTGCAGTTGTCGAAACCGTTCCATCACCCTGTAAATAGTTGTAAGACCTGTTGGTATATTTGAACGCTCCTCCAAACTTAAGCACGCTCGTGATGAGGTTGGAGAAATTTATGTTCGTCTTGAAGTCGAGCTGTGCCCCTATGTCGTCTTGTCTTAACATGCTGGACGCTTGCTTTAGCAGATCCAGGCCGGTTATCTGCAGGCTATCGTAAGCCAGGGCCGGAATTTGTTTCGGACTGAGGCTCTCGGCCCCCAATGAACTGAAGCCGGTAGGCAATCCCTGTATGAAATTCCAGTTATCTATGTAAGGCAGCTGGGTTTGGGAGAATGTATTGGAGAGCTTCAGATGGACGTTCAGTGCCGGGAATTGCTTCTGGAAATCGAGTATGCTGGTCGCTTCGGTCAAATTCTGCTGGTCCGCCTGAAGCCCGTATACGTGGTCGTTTCCGCCATCGACGAGGTTAAAGCTCTCGCTGCGATTGACAGTATTCGTGATGCCGTAGCTGAAAAAGTTCATCAGACCTATCTTCCCTCCGGGCAAGCGGTAATCCAGCGTCAATGTACCATCGTACCGTTTCTGCGTGCTTGGAATATCCTGGAGGGTCACGCCGTTCAGATAAGTCGGGTTTGCGACGTTCAACTTCGGGCTATTCAAGCTGTAGCTTGCGCCGAGCTCGTTAGCCGAGAGGTTCTGCCGCTCGGCATCGCCCTCGGCGAACACTCCGAACTTGCCGTCAAAGAATCGTTTCTCGTACGTTGCGACGAATTTGTAATCGTTATACGTACTCTTCAGATTATCGTATCCACCCTGGGCAAGAAGATGCAACTGTCCTTTCCGGGTCGTGGCTTCCCGAAGGGTGAAGTTCACGACTCCCCCGAGTACGGCTGCATCCATGTCCGGCGTAATTGCTTTTGTTACCTGGATGCCGCCCAGCATGCTCGACGAGATCATGCTCAGGTTGACCCCGCGGTCACCCGATGAGTATGCCGAAGAGAGGTCGCTGTTGCCCGAGTTGGACGATTCGATAGTACCGGCACTATTAAGGGAAGTAACATTTCCAGGCATCTCCACGCCG
This sequence comes from Bacteroidota bacterium, assembly GCA_021845665.1. Classification (GTDB taxonomy): domain Bacteria; phylum Bacteroidota; class Ignavibacteria; order Kryptoniales; family JAKASW01; genus JAKASW01. Next base: position 3,122 of record JAJZVO010000056.1, read on the forward strand.
TCTATCGTAACCTCATTATACTGAGGCGCCAATCCGCGGATCACGATTTGCGTAGCCTGACCGCCCTGCCTGATCAGTGAGATACCCGGAAGTCTTCCAACCGATTCTGCCGCATTCGCGTCCGGCAGCTCCTGGATGCGAGCTGCGGACACCACGTTTTCTATGCGATTGGAAGTCAGCTGTTGGTTGATCGCACCGTTCTGTCCGCTCGCCTGGGCAGTGACCACAACCTCCTTGCCATTCAGAGCCACGGCGAGCAGCTTTATGGTTACAGTTAACGATTTGCCGGCTTCCACCTTAACCGGCATTTCCTTGGTCCGGTATCCCACATATGTGACTCTCAACGTATACGAACCTGCCGGCACATTTTCAATTGAGAAGGTTCCGTCGAGCCTCGTGGCCGCTCCCAGACTGGTACCGACGAGTATTACGGTGGCTCCTGGAAGGGACTCGTTACTTTTCTCGTCGCGGACAGAGCCGTCAATGCTGGAACTGGCGGCGTAAAGGGGGATAGTAAATGCAAGAGTGAGAATTGCCACCGCGATGAGGCGTGCTATGATTCGCTTGAAAGCATTCCTGCGGAAAGATTCCCGTGACCTTGACCGGTCAAGAACATCACTTGGTCTCGAAAGGAGCATATCTTAATTCCTCCGCTCAATGAAAACTTGGTCGTATGAAAAATGGTTCTGCTGCTCATAACGAAAGTACGATCTTGGAGGATCTTTTGGCTTTTTTCCAACAACTACTTTCAGGACAGACCGAGCAACGTTGTCTAACGTTAGACATTTACCTAGGAAATGTTATTTTAAGAATAGCCTATCTCAATGTCAACAATTTCTTTTGGGAGGCAAGTCACTTCATGAGGAGCATCTTCTTCGTGACAGAATAGCTTCCCGCTTGAAGCCGATAGAAGTAAACGCCGCTCGTGTATCCGGTTCCATTAAACTTGACAAGGTAATTCCCCATTCGCTGATCTTCATTTACCAGAGTCTTCACCAGTCTGCCAAGTACATCGTAGACTTGAAGAGCCACGTGAGAATCTGCGGCAAGCTTGTACTTGATTAATGTCGAAGGGTTGAACGGATTGGGAACATTCTGTAGCAGGGAGAATAATTTCACTCCGGAATTGGGACCGGTTTCATAAGCAGCGGATGAAAAGATGCCCGATTCCGTGGCAGCATAGAGCCTTCCAACGTTGTTGAACATGACATCCGTTACGGTTGTATTCGTCAAACCGTCAGTGAACTACCACCGGCAAGCCGGTGGCATCATGAAAAAAGATGCTCGCCATTTCCTTCATCATGGTCTGTGCCTGCATCCTAGCTCACCCCCCGTCCCCCTCTCTTTCGAAAAAGAGAGGGGGAATAAGGGGGGAGTTCGACTGGCAAAGCCATCCTTACATTACCACTGCCCAAGGCAGTGGGTTTCTAAGTCGAACTAAGAGCCGCCGGCGACCACACTCAGGTATTGTCAGCATAGCTCCGACACCTTTTGGGTCAGCCGTTTTAATCTCGGCGTCAAGCCCACACTTCCGCAACATATCTTGTTCATTGATTGCGTGATGTTAGGCGATTCGTGCTGAAGTTGCAATCCACCAGGTTTAGCCGGTCATTTCAAAAAAAGTACCGCTCGCGACCTGATCCAGGCTCCTCCACGACTCTACTTCAAGGAGGGTCTCGATTGTCACGCAGGGCCGGAACTCTGACGGGGAGAGAGCACGCGACCGCCGAAAGCAAACGCACTCTTACGTCAGGGCTTGGTTCTTTCAATCACAGCGTTTCCGCTTTCCGTTGCCGCCCCAGCCAGCCCAGCCCATCCTTCTCCACAGGATCCCTTCGGGAGACTCGTGACACTTTCAGTTTCACTCGATCACGTTGACTGAGCGTGATGGGGAAAGGAACAAAAGTGACCTACCCAGAAACAGCAGCGCAATGTTATATTAGAAATGAGAGTAGCCCCATACTTCAACAACCTGAGAAAGATGCGTTTGACAGCATGAAAAGACTTCTAATTCCTATCCTTCTCGGCTTACTATCAACAGCCGCGTTTTGCCAGACTCCTCCTTATAAAAACCCCAAGTGTCCTGTAGAAGAAAGAGTAAACGATTTGCTCTCCCGCATGACTTTGAAAGAAAAATTCCTGCAGCTCTTCATGGTCCCTGCCGACACGAAGGGAGGGCTGACAAAATACAAGGACGGAGTATTCGGCCTGCAATTCGGTACACAAGCAAGGTCAAACAATGCCGCCGGACAAATGTTTAACTACAGCAATTCCGGAACCGCGGAATCGGAAGCGAAAGAAATAAATGCCGTTCAAAGATATTTCATAAACGATACGCGGCTCGGCATTCCCATTATTCCCTTTGACGAAGCGCTTCATGGATTGATAAGACCCGGCGCAACTGCCTTCCCCGAAGCCATCGGCCTGGCCGCGACATTTGACGTCCCTCTAATGACGCAGGTCGCACATGCGATCGCTTCTGAAGTCAGGTCCAGAGGTATCAGGCAGGTGTTCTCTCCAGTAATCAATATTGCGCGTGATGTAAGATGGGGCAGAACCGAGGAAACTTACGGAGAGGATCCGTTCCTCACATCTCAAATGGCGGTCGCATTCGTATCCCAGTTCCAGAAGCTGGGCATCGTCGCCACGCCGAAACATTTTGTCGCGAACTTCGGTGCCGGAGGGAGAGACAGTTATCCGATAAACTTTAGCAGGAGACTGATGGATGAAATCTACTTCCCTCCGTTCAAAGCCGCGATTCAGGAAGGGCACGCGATGTCGATAATGGCGTCCTATAATTCCTTCGACGGGGTTCCTTGTTCCGCGAACAAATGGCTCTTAACAACAGTTTTGCGAAAAGATTGGGGCTTCAAAGGCTATGTCGTATCCGATGCCGGGGCGGTTCCGGGCGCTACAGATTTACATTTCACTGCACGCAATTATGCCGTTGCTGCCGAGAAGGCTTTCGACGCCGGACTCGACGTTATGCTGCAGACGTCATATTCGCAATACCCGATGTTCTATAAAGCTTTCAAGGAAGGATTGATCAAAGAATCAGTCATAAATAATGCCGTCAGAAGAGTCCTGACGGCGAAGTTCGAGCTGGGCTTGTTCGATCATCCCTATGTGAATCCAGAGAAGGCAGCGGAGATCAATGATAGTCCGGCGCACAGGGAATTAGCCGAGAAGGCCGCCGAAGAATCGATAGTCCTCCTGAAAAATGAGAACCATATTCTGCCGTTAAGCAAGGATCTAAAGAAGATTGCAGTTATCGGAACGGATGCCGTCGAAGGGAGGCTTGGCGGTTACAGCCGTCCGCCGGGTAATGTGGTCAATATACTTCAGGGAATAAAAGAGAAAGTAAAAGGGGAAGTGGAATATGCTCCCGGGTGCGGAAGAGAGAACATCGCATTCGTTCCCGTTCCGGAGAAAAATCTATCCTGCGTTTATAAGGGCCAAATTGAAAAGGGGCTGCTCGGCAGGTATTTCAGCAACCCGAGATTCGAAGGAGCGCCTGCATTCACAAGAATAGACAAGACCGTCGATTTCAGGTGGACGCTGTTTTCGCCGGATCAGAAGAAACTGGATCGCGATTGGTACTCCGTGGAATGGGATGGAAAGATCATCGGTCCGGAGAACGGGAAAGTAGATATCGGAATCGAAGGGAACGATGGATACAGACTGTTCATAAATGATAGCCTGGTTATTAACGACTGGATCCAGAAATCCTTCGACAGGTCGACGGTCGCGTACGATTTCCAGAAGGGCAAAGAGTACAACATAAGGATCCAGTTCTACACGACGGATGGAGATGTACGGTGCGAGCTCTTATGGAATGCAGGTGTAAAGGATGACTGGCGCGAAAAGATAGACCAGGCGGTTGCGCTTGCCAGGAAGAGCGACGTCGCGATCGTAACGGCAGGGATCGTGGAAGGAGAGTTTCGCGACAGAGCCAAACTGGGTTTGCCGGGACACCAGGGAGAGATGATAAGAGAAATCGCGGCCACGGGTGTGCCTACCGTGGTTATCCTTGTCGGCGGAAGTGCCATTACCATGGAACACTGGATTGACAAAGTCCGGGGCATAATCGACGTGTGGTATCCTGGAGAGCTCGGAGGAAAGGCGGTCGCTAACGTATTATTTGGCGACTACGATCCTGCCGGCAGGCTCCCGATTACATTCCCTGTGTTCGAGGGACAGTTGCCGCTGTACTACAACCATGAACCGACCGGAAGAGGAAACAGTTATGTGAACCTTACGGGTGAGCCGTTATTCCCGTTCGGGTTCGGACTGAGCTATACGAAATTCGATTACAGCGACCTGACTCTCAGCAAAAAGGTGATTGCGCCTGATGACACTGTTATCGCTCGTTTCAAGATAAGGAATGCGGGCAAAGTCGACGGCGATGAAGTGGCTCAGCTATATATACATGAGTTATATACATCCGCAGCCACGCCCGTTATAGCGCTCAAAGGCTTCAAGAGAATTTACCTCAAAGCCGGTGAAACAAAAGAAGTTGAGTTCAGGATTACCCCCGATTTACTATCGATGATTAACGGACAGCTGAAGAGAGTTGTGGAGCCGGGCGAGTTTCATATAATGATAGGCGCTTCGTCGAAGGACATTAGGTTAAGGGGAACAATCGTGGTAAGATAATTTCAGCTGCACATATAAATCTATTCGGGTGCTGAGGACCGCGGAGGAGAAAGCAACTGCCACGTGGGCGGATGACAATAGCGGAAGGTGAAGCTAAGAGAATGGGCCGGAGTCAATGATTGTCAGTTACACCATAATCGCTCTTATCCAGAGGCTGACTACCAGGGCGACCCCAACTGACGCGAGCGTGCCGACCAGGAAGTACTCGGCGAAATTCTTGTCTTCGAGCTCCCTGAACCGGGCCAACGCATTGGCCGCGATGATGAATCCTATCGTGCTGGGTGGGGTTCCCTGTTATGATCAATATGTACAGAATGATCCTTTCGAGAACACCTATGAGTCTCCCCATCTTCAGCGTCGTTCCCCCATCATTCGGTCCACCGATTACTGTTGAATAGCTTTTCAGCAAAGCGAGTACCATGTAGTTGGCTTCGAAGGCAGTCAGAAGGAAGCCGACTGACACAACGAACAAATTCGTGATCGCTTGCGCGGCCCCGACAAAATTCATCAGGTGTTCCATGGAGATCAGCGCATTTATGACACCCTGAGAAGGGTATCGGTCGAACACGTTCAAGTTCACCGTTATGAGGACAACAACGCAAACGAACGCCGTCGAGATCACTCTCCGCAGTGGCGAACTATTCCGGCCCCGGACAAGAAAGGAGTTGGCCGCCATTGCGACGAGCAAGAGTATGGCATAGCCTGAGATATTCTCACCCGAAACCAAAGGAGCAATCATTACCACTGAGAAAATCAGTGGCAGCAGGTTCCTGATTCTGCTCGAATTTATCTTCAGGAGCGAAACGTACCTGCTGAGAAGAACGACAAGCAGGAAGTATAGGGACTGGGCCGCTCATCGTTCGCTCTCTTTGATCGCCTGGGGGAGGAGTTCGAAGTAATCGACGTAGTCCCTGATCTGTTTGCTTGATATCGCTTTGTAAACGGCTCGCTGCTTAACTCCTACAGCCTTCTCGATCTCACCGATGCTTTTGCCATGGAGAAGGTGGACGAAGCATCCGACCGCGGTACGGTTCCATTTCTCGAACTCATGAGAGAAGAGGAGAAGGGACTTGTTGATGAGTTTTATGCTCGCAAGCTCCTGACCGCTTATTGCGATAATGGTCTGTCCGTACTGCTTCAGCGAAGTGAGCTGATTTCTTGCGGTGTAGAATGCGGGTCCGTCCATGCCCGTCGCAGCGTTGCTGTTTATTTCAGTGGTGAGAATGCCGCGTCCGAGAGAGAACCTGATCTTGTTCGGAAAGATTGCCCACAAGATGTCGGAGATGTCGCGGAACACCGAGCTGAAGTCCTTGTAGACCGCCTGGAATTCGTCGCCCAGTGTAATGGTATAAGGGGATATGATGTTTGCTTTCGAAGTCGTGTTGACCTCGGTCAGCCGGTCATTCAAATCTCTTTGCAGCTTTGCGCGGTCCGCAACGTTCCGGGAGGCAACAATGTCCGCGATTAGACAAGCTACATTCATTTGACGATAATTTGCACCATTTATGGTCAACACACTCGAATCGCACCGAATCAGTACAGTACAACCATCGGAATGCACGGAAAAAGCACTTCTGCAGATGCACGGGGTCGGTACACTTGGAATATTTTGTACTGAAAGGGTACAGTCGATACCCGGGTGACGGCCATCCCAACAATCCTTTCGGATGGACCTAGGGACGTGGCCGAAAACCCGCTGCAAAACTATTTAGCCACAAAGGTCACGAAGAAAGGGCGCAAAGAGCACAAAGAAAGAGCGATAAATGAATAGAGACCTTCGTGTCCTTCGTGAAAAATCTTCGTGCTCTTTGTCGTTGGACTTTTCGGCCGCGTCTCTAGCTCATCCTTCGACTCACTTCGTTCGCTCAGGATGACGCGTGGGGGTATGCGGGAACCTAAAAAAAGAAAGCATCCGTCACCCTGAGCGATCCGTCCGCCGAAGGCGCGACGGAGAGTCGAAGGGTGAGCGAGGAGTGGTGCGCTTCGCGCCACGACGAGCCTGCTTGCCGTTAGGCGAGTCGAAGGGCGACGGCCACCTTTAAGCAGCCTCCGGCTTAGGCGCTTCCCCCGCACCGCTCTTTGCGGTGGTTGATCGTGCAAGTTCATGAAGCAACTTGAAATCACTTCGGATCAAGGCATCCTTCTTCTTGCGACTCCACCCTTTGATCTGCCGCTCAAGGGCTATCGCGTCACGCACATCCGAGAACTCCTGGGACCATGCTAGTTGGACCGGCAAGCGCGACGACGTATAACCGCCATAACGCCCATTGTTGTGGTCCACAATCCGCTGATCGAGATTCGTTGTCGAACCGGTGTAGTAGCTCCGGTCGGAGCATAACAATATGTATGTCCACGCCCTGATGCTGAATTATAAGACCTTGCTCGGCTCTGAGCAAGTGCGCGAGGGTTGGCTCATCCTTCGACTCGGTCGCTGCGTTCCCTCGCTCAGGATGACGGAAGATAGATGGTGGCAGCTAAGAAAAGCAATCGTCACACTTAGCGATCCCGATTCCAATAAGTTCGAAACGGGAGAGTCGAAGTGCGACGACCTTCCCCGGCCACTTAGCAGGCTTAACGCTTCACCTTGAGTGATTGTTATGCTTTGATTCGTGTCCGCTCTTTTTTCCCTTGACCTTCGTTGATTGTTTGATCTCTTTTGGAGCATGCATGGCAATCCCGCATCTAATGGCAGGATATCCAACAGATTTTCCTACTTCTTCAACTTTGTCTCGTTCACCGATACGCGCCCTTGATTAAGAAATATGGCAAGGTTCAGCGCGGCTCTCTTCCCTTCCTTTGTGCTCTTCTTGTACCGGTTAATTTTCCGAACGCACTCGTCGATTGCGAGATTCAACTTAAGTGCGGCCTCAAAAGGAATAACAACGTTCAGAACAGAGGTGGTCGGAGAAATCCGCCTTAGCTCCGGAGACGTGTAGCTATAGTCGCAGGTCCCGAAGGTGAACTCTTTTTGATTTTCAGATTTGTCTTTCGGCATAACGGCCCTTTCTTTCTCATGGTCTTTACAGCCTTTATGTGTTCTTCCGCCGGATGTTAAATGAAAAACCCATTACAGGTGGAGCGTTACAAATCTCTTTCTTAACTCAGCCGCGACGGTCGCCGACAGGACATTTCTCCACAACCCAGCTGTCGGTAAGATGCAGGAAAAGGCGGGTTGCTTTGAGAAGTCGTTTTTCCGACTTCGTATCTCATGAGACCGCCAACTTTAATTATCACCTCCATCTTGTGAGTCGATCCTGGCACTCATCGTCCGGCAGTCGTGCTCCCGCCTTAAGCATCTCTTCGAGTGCTTTCGCTGCCGCACTTTGAGTAATTATCGCTTCCGCAACAAGCTGATCAAGAATCCAGATTGTACCATGGACCTCAACCTTCTCTTTCTTAGCAGCGCTCCTAAGATCCTTATCCCCACTTAGAAGAATTAGCCCTCTGCTTTTCGCGATTGCCAATGCAAAGAGATCATTCCTTGAAGGTTTCCCGTACTTCGCGCTCAGTTCCTCGAGGATATACATTTCATTGCCTGATGTGCCTGAGCGTATAAAGCCTGCGTCGGTAAATGTCTCCGCAGGCGGATCCGTCAGCTCCTCGGCCAGTATGACATCGGGCAGCAAGAAATGATAAGGCAGCCTGGCCACCTCGTGCAGAATTCCGCCGTTGAAGAGATCGATGCAGACGGAAGTGTCAACTACTAACTGCTGCTTCTCCTCCCACAAGTTCGGCTCCCATTTGTTTGCGGAATTCGTTCAGCGGCTTCCCAAGAAGTTCGGCGGCACGAGCAGGCGAGATTAAATCTTCGCTGACAGCCTGTAGAATCAGCCTTTCAAACTTCTTCGGTTCCTCGCCCGGTACGATGGGCCCTGGCTCTTGCACGCTCCATCCTCTTGCCCGAAAAGTCTTGTAGAGCACGGATGCCTGAGCACTTGAGATTATGGCGAGGTCCAGTGCCCTGTAAACCCATGCCTGCATGCTCATACCGTACTTCTGCTTCAACATAGAAAGCTCAAGGAGATCGATACGGCGCCTCTTCCTCCCAAGCTCCTGGAGGACGGCTTCGGCCGGTACGAGAAAAGATGCGGCAAACCTGTGCGCAGCCTTCTCCGGATCGACACTCTTTGGCAGCGCCAGCAGCAGATGCCCAAGCTCGTGAGCAAGATCAAACCGTTCCCGGTCTCCCGGCAGATGTTTCTTCACCACGACCACGGGCACCTTTCTGTTTGCCCAGCAGGATAACCCGTCGAAGCTGTCCTCCCCGTCGAGCAGAATCACTTTCACTCCCCTGTCCTCGAATACCTCGAGGACGTTCTCAATCGGGTCAATCCCAAGGTTCCACTTTTTTCGGAGTGCGAGCGATGCTTTCTCTGCGTCTTCCACTCTTCTTAAATGGCTGTCGGAAACAGGCAGCCTGCTGAACCGGCGGAACCGTTCGGACGGGAACAACGACTCCACGAAGAGATATCTCTCCAATACGTCCCGGGTCTTTGCTTGCAGGGCCTGAAGCCCCTTAGCTGAGGCACCTCCGCGCTTCCGATAGGCGGGTTCACTCAACTCGACCGAATGTTCGTGCTCGCGGAAGAAGAACTCCACCTTCACACCGAGAGCCTCCGCAAGGTGCAATAGAACATCAGAACCGGGCATCGAGGTGCCCTGTTCATATTTATGGATGGCCTGCCTGGTAACGTAGTTGTGAGTTCTTTCGGCAAGCTCTTCAAGGGAAAGACCAAGCGCGATTCTGCGCTGTTTTATGCGTTCGCCTATCATGATTTTAACCTCCTGATGACAGTTGACAAATTAACAACTAATTAAACAGTTGTCAACCGGCCAAGATTCCCGGAAGGTTCTTCGGCACCTCCGACCGGATTAAAGGGTGTGAGTCGAAACCCGAAATCCACTCAAAATCAAAGCCTTGAGAGGCTTGACATTTCAGTTGAAGACCGCTATAATCTGCCAGCGTCTGGAAGGAGTCGCCAAGCGTCTCCGGGAGAGGCCGAAGGCCTCATCACCAGTCGCTTTTTTTTGGAATAGGGGATCGCATGATACTCTGCTACATTGATGAATCCGCAACTCCTGATATACCCGGCAACACGTCACGTTTTATTCTTGCAGGTCTTGCCATTCCAATCTGGCATTGGAAGACTTGCGAGACACCGATTAGTCGCGCGATTCTCCGCCTGCCGATTCACCGTCCCGCTATGAGTTTACCCCCTTTATCAAGTCTCCGAAGAACTTCTCTGCGCTGAACCGTGCGGACAAGTGTTTCATATATTCATCGAGCTTGAAACGGTTCTCCAGTTCCTCGAGCAAGCTCTCAAGTTCCCTCTCCCTGCGCTGCTTTGCTTTGATCTTAGGAAGCCTGTCAGCGAAGAAATCATAGTATCCTCTGAATATTTCTGGCCCTTCCTGTAGCGGACGAAGGCCCAAACTTTCGACGCTTAACGCTCCCACCAGCTTGCGAAAGTTCACCGGCTCGGTGAGCCAATGTATCCTATTTAGTATTTTCGAATTGATCCGATGGTAATAACTCGATTCATTGGATCTTGTTATGTGGTTTGAGAGCGGATCGCGGTTGGAGTCGAACGGTTCCATACAAATGGAAGCTGCCACGAAGAAACCCAGGAATGTCAAAGTCCAGCTGTCTTTGTGCGAGGGGTCGTAAAGATTGACGAGCCCTATGCTCTTCAGATGAAAGAAGGTAAACCTGAGATTAGTTTTGCATCTGGTTGCGCCGCTCTTTGTGAGTTCTATATCCGGCCAGCCGAAGCTTGCATCCTTCACCCGGCTTACGAAGTCGTCGATAATCTTGTAGAGTGTGAGCGACCCGGACATGATATCGTTGTGTCGAAGTAGAAGAAAGACCAGAAGCCAATACTGGTAATCGTTCGGGCGGAAATGACTTTTTGGAGATGCCCTTTTATTACCGAAGAGGTCTTCCTCTTGACCAGTTAGTGCTAGGCTGCTGATCACCGATTCCGACCTGATGACGGGATTGAGGTTCTTAAGTTTCAACTTCGTCTTCACCTCCGCAAGGTCAGCCTCGACAAGATAGAAAAGTCTGAGGAGATCCAGCTTCTCCTTGGGAGAAATTGGCGATGAACCAGAGGCGATCCTTACAAGGTTACCGAAATTACCTTTCAGTTCGTTCCAATCGACGTTAAAGAATAAATCCATTGCATACCCTTTCTCTCAAGCCGTTTTCACATGTAGAAGCGTGCGATCCGCGCGCCCGTTGCGTGGATCGCATACCCTTCTTCAGCGCGCTTGAGCGCCGTCATATTTCTTATTGTGTAATCTTTTGAACTGCAAGCTTCTCGTCCCGAAATTTATGAGCAGCCCGACCTCCATGTTGTACGCTTCGAGGTAATTCATAGCCTGAGCGAGATGTACATCCTCAAGTTCTGTAATTGCTTTCAGTTCCACCATGATGCACCCTTCCACAAAGAAATCCACCCTTCGTGTTCCGATTGATTCTCCCCGGTAAAATATTTCCATCTCTTTTTCTCTTTCGAAAGAAAGATCCGCGCAAGACATCTCAAGGGCCAGGGCTCTTTGATAGATTACTTCCTGGAAACCGTTGCCGAGGGTCGAGTGCACCTTCATTGCGCACCCGATAATTCTCTTCGTAATGTCTTCGTATTTCATGACGCCCCCATTGTCTGAACCATGATTTACATGATTTCAAGATTCCCTTGATGGACATTTCGTTCGGCTGCGACACCTGTTCTAATCATGGCCATCCCTTAATCCCATAAATCCTGCTCAACACATCTTCCTCCAGCGTCTGAACCCTGATTTACATGATTCACGGATTACCATGACCGCTACTCTAATCAAGTTAATCCTTTAATCTAACGAATCGCGGTTCAGACATCTTCCCCCATTGTCTGAACCATGATTTACATGATTCACGGATTACCATGATCGCTGCTCTAATCAAGTTAATCCTTTAATCTAACGAATCGTGGTTCAGACATCTTCCGCTCCTTCGTTCCCCATCCTGTATTTGATGTCGGAATTCACTTCCATCTTCCCTTCACATACTCCACCGCCTCCTTGACGTCCAGCTCGCGCGTGGAATTGCCGGTTCGGATGTACAAGTGTTTGCCTCTGCCATCCTCAAGGAAGACCGGCCTCAAAGATGGAGCGATGACCACCTTACAAATCTCCTTCCCATCAACGGTACGGAAAGAGGTATGAAGAAGCGGGCTGAGGTCTTTGCCGCAAGCACCGAGGAGTAAAGTGGTCAGATGGTTTTCGAAACCGTCTCTGCTTTTATGACTCCCCAGAGTGTTGTAGTCCGATTGGAGACCCACGATGTTCTTATTGTCCTCCACGCCGATGAGAAGCGTTCCACCGCCGCTGTTCATGAAGCCGGCAACAGTCTTGACCACAACATCTTCAAGAGCCTTGTTGACTTTGCTTTCCTTCAGGTCCCAGCGAAGAGTGGATTTGAACTCAAGTTTGTTGCTCTCGTCCGACCTGATCAGCGCCTCGATTTCCTGTTGGTCGGTTTTTGGTGCAAGGTCCCGATAGGCTTGCAGCGCAGCGTCCTTCACCGACTGCTCGACTATCGGGAAGGTGGTCAGTATGTACGCAAACTCCTCTTCGGTGAGTCCGTAAAGATGAGCTATGATGCCGTCAAGCTCTGCGCGAAGCTTGGCTCTTTCGCTTGGATCAGTCACTCCATTTTTGTGACTCCCCAAGCCGACTTCTTTCGCCAGATCGTCGAACTCTGGCGTCGTGCAGATGAGGCGTGCCGAACGGTCACATATTTCTTTGAAGTATCTGTCGCCAAGGGTAAGACGAGGAACAGGAAGTTGATAGATATAGAAGAAGTTTAGAGTCGTAGTGACCTTTATCCTTATAAGCCAATCGAGGATAAAACTATTCCAGATGCCGCAAAGAAAGACTTGAGTCTTATTATCAATCAATACTTTGCCATTGTCGTCGAACGTTCTCACGGTTGGGATTTTGTTTCCGTGGAAGGCAGGCGGCACGATGGCTGATACCAAAGAGCGCTCATTTGTGCTTGCGGCAATATCTCTGAATCCTAATCTAAAACTCTGGTAATCCAGCTTCTGACCCGTGTCTTTCTCATGCTTGCCGAGCAGCACTTTTCTGCCCTCTTTTTCCTCAACCCAATACCTCGCCTTTTCAAACTCGTGGTCGAACTGCCAGATCATCTTCCCCTCATACAGCGGTAAGCGTCCACTGGCAGCCTCTCGCCTGAAGAGACTGCTATCATTTGTCATATCAAATTCCCTTGTCAGCCGCACTCTCCATTTCCCATCAATATCCTCACCGAGGAGCGGAAACCTGAGCGCTTTCTCCGCAATCTGAACGTCCAAGTCATCTTTGAATTCCATCACGGATAGCGAATCCGGAGATAGCCTTCTGACAAGGTCCACATCAATTCTGATCCCCTCATCGTTCGGAAAATGGTCGAGCTCTTCTACATCGTGGCGCATGAAAGCCGCGGGAAAGGTCTTCGTCGAGAAACCTCTCGCAAATGTGAGGACAACAAACTTAAACCTGCTATCTACATTTTCAAATATTCCTTTGCGGTTCTCGAAACAGAATAGCCCGGTTACTTTCGTCTCCCCAAAGAGCATTTCCCGAAGCTGCTTCGTACCTAAGTCCGTATAGATACCGCTCGGAATAACGATGCCGCACTCGCCGCCTGGCCTGAGAAGATGGAAACACTTCTCGACAAAAAGCTTGTACAGATTGATGTCCGTTCCGGCCTTCTTGCCATTGACAACTGAAATCTGATTCTTGTACTGGCTGGAAGAGCGGAAGTACGCGCTCACATGAGGGAACTGCTTGAGGTAGTCGAGCCAGGCATCTCTTATCTCTTCGTCTTTCAGGAGCCTTGCCATTTCTTTTTCGAAAGACTTTATGTCCATCTTCTTCTTCGTGACCAGCTCGCTGTGATTGGCGAAGAATTCCTTGGCCTGCGGCTTTAAGATTTCCCATGGCGGGTTTGTGATGATTACATCGAAGCCGCCTCGTTCTCCCAAGATCCTGTCGAATTCGAATCCCCAGTGAAACGGCGTCAAAGCCGCCAGGTCATTCGAGGTAACGCCCCTCTTCTTGGGCTTGCCGAGATCATGTTTCTTGTCATCCCAGGTTGCCTCCTCGTATTTGACTCCTAATGCCGCGAACTCGTCGAGGAGGATCTCGTCGAGCGTATTGACGCTTTCCCTCTTCTTTTCCTGTATTGAGTCGCGAAGCCTCCGCAAATCCTCTACACCAAGAGAACCCTCATCCCGATACATGTCTATGAGATGATTCTTTTCTTTGAGCAAGTCATCGTAAGACTTCTTGAAGATATCGCCCTGCCTCAGGCGCTTGTCAAAATCCGAACCGTTGACGTGCATAAGTCCGACGAGTGAATTTCCGGTCATTATGTTGAAGTCAACGTTCGGCAACGGCTCCAGCTGGTCAACGGTTTGCGCAGCAGCGACGAGAGCGAGGAACAGCCTTAGCTTCGCTATTTCCGCGGCCTCTTCCATTATGTCGACACCGAAGAGATTATGCGTGATGATCCGCTTCTTTATGAAATAACTGATGGATGGATGTTCTTTATGCGCCTGCTTCAACCACCCGGTCAAAAAGGGATCGTTCAGAAACTCGATCCTCCCGATCACCGCAGAATAGATATTGATCAGCCATTTCATTGCGGCGACAAGGAATGCTCCCGACCCACAGGCTGGGTCGAGGATCTTCAGTCCGGGGAGTATCTCTTTCAGAAGGACCTGACATATTTGCGCGTTCAAATTCACCAGCACTTCAGACAGAGAGGTAAATTCCCGGTTCTTTCCAGCCAGCCCGCGCTCGTTGACTTTCTCCAGGATTAGTCCGGAGATCGTTCGCTCGGAGAGATATTCCGTTATCTCGGGGCGCGTGTAATAAGCCCCGAACTCTTTCTGGTTGATGTATTGTTCAAATATATATCCTAGAACATCGGGGTTGATCTCGTCGTCCTGTCCGCCGGGAGTATCGTTCAGGTTCCATGAATACCGGCGGAACAGCTCGAACAGATTTTCGAAGGCTCTGTCCGGCACGCCGATCTTCGGGTATTCCATTTCGATTGAATGCGGGATGAACAATCCACCGTTGAGGTACTTGACATGCCCGAGCAGCTTCCGGGCCTTCTCGCTTCGCTCCTCCTCGGGTTTCGCAAACCCCTCAAAGAATAATGTCTTCAGGAATTCTTTGTAGTAGAGATCCTTACCGCGCTTCTTGCTCTCGGAAAGTTTCTGCAAAAGGTACTCTTTGTTCCCGTTGTCGAGGAAGAACTTCTCCTGCAGGAAATAAATGAACATCAGGCGGTTCAGAAGCACCGAGGCGTACCACTTCCGTTTTCTGTCGTCCTTGATTCCTTCGATGAGCTCCACGAATTCGAGCCGCAGAGAATCGTATTGCAGAAAAAATTTCTTCGTAGTCTTTTCTACATCGAGTGCCTGCTTCAGCCTTTTGGCAACTTCGACTACGGATATTTCCCCCGATTCGTCCAGCTCGCTGATATCCACAACCATCGAGCTGAGCTTCGAGAGAAAGAGATCGCCGGGTTGGCCTTTGAGGTAATAGTGCTCGCGCGGAAACCGCTTGCTCCCTTCGCGCTTGACCCAGTACCAGAGGCTCTTCGTCCGCGTTTTGTTTACGAAGATAATCAGGTTCTCGTGGTGCAGCTTCGATGCCTCTTTGCATATTGAGGCCCTGGTCTTCGCCGGCGGAATTTCATCGCCGGGGAGGTCGATCTCGAAGATGATGACACCGGCAAGCTGGGAAATCTGTCTCAGATGGAAGCTTGTCTTGTCAGCTTCAAGCGTCAGCGGCTTTTTGCCGGCCGGGTTTGACCAGCCCAGCTCTTCGATGAACAACTTTTGGAACTCAAATCCCTGGAGAAGGTCCCGCGTTCTTTGAATGTTAAGGTTTGCCATTAGTTTCTATTTCTTCTTCAGGATTCCCATCGAGCAAATAATCCGGGATTGAGCTGAAGCGTCTTCCTCTGTCCTGATGCTCAGCTTATCTTCGTTCCTCAGGCTAATTACAAGCTGCATAAGCTCGGTATCCGAAATACCCATCCTCAGCTGGCGGTTCAATATGTCGGTAGCATACGTGGATAATGCGTAACGGTAGATATCGTTCACCGCTTTTTCGAGCTGGTCTGATTCGAACAGGGTACCCTTGGTAGATTCCAGGTAAGCCTTGAGCCGCTCGTAGGTCCTGTGCTTCGCGCTGGTTGGTCTTCCTAAAGTGCCCCCGACATCCCGCTCCTCCTTTGACGCGACTTCGACTGCCTTGCGGATAAGATCGTAGTGATATTCTGCCCTCGGGAGTGCCGGAGTATCGGGCGTGCACTCCGCCGCTCTCAATATCTCCAGCTGGGAATCGATATAAATGTTCCCCTCTTCTGCCACCCAGCTCAGGGCATCGTTCCCGTCTGCCGTCTTGACGTAGACGAGCGCGCCTTCAGGCTCTTTCTCTTTCAACTCTTTTGCCTTCGCCGAATGAACGACGTCGGGCAGCGATGGAATCGTCTTCTTCAGTGTCGGATCGGCGGTGATGGCGTTCTTCCAGATTTGATAGGCATAGGAAGCGAGGTCAACGTCCTCATCCGCTTCGCCGTCGAGAATTCCCGACTTCTCGGTAAAGAGGTCTTTGATTGCCTGGTCGTTCCTGTCGTCCTCGAAGAACGACTCGTCCGTGCCGACTACTTCGGCGTTCTCCTGGAGCCGCTGGCGGACACGCGCGCGAAGCCTGATGATCCTTTCAACCCCTTCGGCAGGGAGGAAAGAATAGCAAAGGATTTTATCGGATTCCTGGCCGATGCGGTCCACGCGGCCAACTCGCTGAACGAGCCTGATGATAGCCCACGGAAGATCGTAATTGACCACGATGAACCCGTCCTGCAGGTTCTGTCCTTCACTCAACACATCCGTGGAGACGAGAACCCTTAATGCCTGATCGCCCTTGAACTGCCAGTCCTTGCCGTTGCTGACGGGGCTGAATCGCCACGCGAGCGTCGTCGGATCGGAGGAGCCTCCGGTGGCGCCGGCGACTGAGTCGACCCCCTTTGACTTCAATTGCCGCTCAAGATAGTCAACCGTATCTGCAAACTGCGTGAACACCAATACTTTATCGGACTTATGCACATGATTTACCAGGCGAACGAGCTTATTGAGCTTATTGTCTCTTGACGGATCCCAATTACCGACGGTCTTAAGGATTTTTTCGAGCGATTCCGAGTCGGTCTCGAGACCATTAGCCAGGTCCTCGATGAAGAAATCCGACTTGAGCCACTTGAACCGGGACCGGTATTGAGTCTCATAAAGCTTGTAAACTTCTTCCGCTCTTTTCCTGAAATTATCTTCCGCCTTTAAGTCGTCGACGGGCTTCTCTTCTTCGTCACCATTTTCTTCCTCGAACATTGAAGCGGCAATTTCATCCGGATCCTCATCCGAGACCCGCGAATCCATAAGCTCGATGTCCTGCGGTCCGATCGGCAGCGGCTTGCCGTTTTCAATGGCGTGCAGGAAGATGTAGTTGCGGAGTATATGCCTCTCGACGGAGAGCAGGAACGAGTAGCCGGTACTCTCAAGCCGTTTGAACAGATTCGTGCGGCAAAATCCCATCAGCCTCTTGCCCGCGCGCGAGAGGCCGTCGATAATCCTGGCCTCGTCGGCCGTGGGGGGCTTGTGTGGAGAAGGCTTCAGATAGTTGCCGAGTCCGTACCGGGGAAGCGTGAGAGAATTTATTGTGGTGACAACGTCGTTATCGTAGAGCCGGGCATACTGGTCGTTCCGATCCTTATCCTCAATCTTGAAACCGACCGTCTTGGGAATCCGGACCGGAAAATATGATTTCTTGCCGCTGGGAAACTCCAGGTACCTCCTCCCATTTGCAGGATCTTTTTTCGCGTAGTTGTCCATAATGAACCCGCGCGTGCGGCGGACCATGAACAATCGCATCAACTCACGCCAATCGGGAGCGTACTCGCTGAATTCAAAAGCCCCGAGAGAACGAACGAAGACCGGATGCTTCGACCGGAACATTTCTTCGCTTCCGCCATATTCATTCTTGATCATTTGTTCTGGGCGAATCCCCAGGTCCTTGTCGTCGGGAACAAATAGTCGAAGCTGGTTCGCGAGATCGAGGTAGGTCTTGTTATACGGGGTTGCTGAGAGAAGAATACACTTGCTCCCTGTTTCTTCGATGTATTTTCTTATCTCTCTGTATCGCTTCGATTCCGAGTTCCTCAGATTATGACTCTCGTCTATCAGAACCGTCCTGAACCGTCCCGGAACTTCATTCAATTCCTTCTGCACGACGCTGAAGGACATTATCTTGGCCCTCAGGCCGTATTCGTCTACGTGAGACTGCCACATCTTCTTCAGGTTCTTGGGACAAATGATCAGCGTACTCCAGCCATGCCGCTCCTCCAGAACAGCCGCGAGAGCCGTCGCCATGATGGTTTTGCCGAGTCCAACGACATCGCCTAACAGTACTCCACCTCTATTGCTTACATACCTGGCGGCGATCTTCACGGCGGCGGTCTGAAACTCGAAGAGTTTTCCTGTGAAATCTTTTGTCAACTTGATTTCGTTCAGTCCGGCGATTGCTTCCTCGGCAAGGTGGTAGGCCATCTTTACGTAAATGTGATACGGAGGGATAAGGTCTTCTCTTGCCCAGCTCTCCTCGATGATCTGGGCCAGCTCCTCTGAAATATCGATACAGAATTTGTCGGTCCAACGGTCGTTGAACCACCTGGCTAATTTCTCCGTGGCATCATGGTCCAGCACATCCACATTGAGCTCGCCCTGTTTGGAAAGTCCAGGCGCCGTGAGGTTGCTGCTTCCGAGGTATCCTATGATCGGATTAACCGGGTCCTGACGAAAGAGCAGATATAGTTTCGCATGAAGCGCGTGACGGAGGAATAGCTTGACAACAACCTTCTTGCTTCGGATTTGGCTGGCCAGCCTTCGCAGGCCAGCTTCGTCCTCCGCGGTGGGCACTCCATAAGTAAGCTGTTCGCGGAATTCCTGTGCCAGGGCCTTCTTGAGCCGGACGGCCTTCTGGTTGTCGATTTCTTCCCCGTTGCCGAGTTGATTAAGCGATTCGCGGAGCTCGTCTTTGGGCAGCCTCTGCATGCCGACCAGGAGCCTGCAGCAGTTGCCTTCGCCTCCGGACCATCGCTCGATGAAGCTGTCGATTCCTTTCCAACCCCTGAGATTGAAGTAGCCGACGCAGAAGTCGGAGCGATCAGATACCTCTATCGTCTCCTGCAGGGCAGGAAGCAGAGAGAGATCGATGTTGTCGAATATCCTCGGCAAGACTATGCCCTTCCCCGATCAGCAGTCCGTTCACTCATAGAAGTGTTCAATGTTTCTCTGATGTACCATGATCTTTTATGAAAACGTCAAACTGGTCCCAGCCAACTTTGAATCCATAAGTGTTATCTCGTGGCACCCACACGAGCGAACCTTTGGATACCTTGAGAGTACCGAATTTCTGGCCTCCCCGCTTTACACTGAATTCGATGTCGGCTTTGCCCAATTCGCGCTTTGGAATAGAGAATTCTACATCGTGTTTCATTTGCCGATCCCTTCTTCACTTGAGACGCCCAGTGGTATAGCCAGGCATGAACAGCCGCATATGTGGTTCACTGCTTCAGCCCAGTAAGTCCCTGTTATTGGATGAAATGTAAGTAATGGTTGTTGGACTTTCAATAATTGCACCCTTTAAATCCCCATTTTTCCCGCCCAGCCATGCACCGGGCAATGGATGCCGACAAACCGTCTCGATGCCATCGAATAGAATTCGACGGCTCCCTATCGCACAAACTCCGCCGCAGGCGGATTCGTGCCCCTCTGAGGCGCCCCGGTGAATTCTCAATTCGTCGGGATGCCGATGAACCGGAGGCTTGGAGGTTTCATGTTTGGGATCGTCCCGCAAGGCGGGATTTCGTTCGTCCTCAAATTCAGGCTCACTCAATCACGTCGTCCGTCCACTATCGTGGGCGAGCAAGAGAAAATGGACAACATTCATCATGCCTGACATCATCGGGCTAAGACGGTAATCGACGGAGGCAAAACCGGCTTAGGTGAAAGTTTCATGGAGGGGATCGTCACTTCCCGACTTCGTCGGGACTCGCGATGACTGGTTAACTGGAAGGGAGGGCTAACCACCCTCAGGACGTTTAGTGCAACTCCCGAGTATGCTAAGCTCACCCTTTTCACCCCGCTTCATATTCGACCTTGGGAAAATGACGTAGGGAACTTCAGCCGGCACGTTTTCTTTCTCTTCACTCCTCAAGAGATTATTTCAAGTTCGCCTTGTCTGCTTTCTTTTGCTCGCCCAAAAGAAAGTAGACGGAAAGAAAAGGGCGTCCCACAAAACCGGTTTCCGACTGCGTCGGATCCGGTTTTAAAGGGGATTTCACGCTTTCGCCATTCCTTCCAGCTTCCCTGGTGTATCAAGCTCTGACCATTGATTCCCAGAACATTTCTATCGTCTGGCGAAAAACACATCTGAATATCAGCATTAATAACCCGGACCCGTTTCCGCTTTCCACATTCCTTCCCCGCAAAGCTCATGCGAAACTATATCCTCCCTTGCGAAAATGGTGTCGAGTCCCCGTTCCACTGAATCAATACGACTCCTGCAGAGGCGATTCCTGGAGTCTCATCCGTAATCCACTAACCGCCGTATGCTGAAATCGCCTCACTCCACAGGCGACGAATCATCCCTTGCCCTTCCCCATTTTCGCAGGGCACGTTTTTGTGCCTCAATTACCACATATGCGGCGCATCCGCCTCCGCCGGACTTTCTGTCCACTTTTCCCGCTCCACATTTCTTTAGAAATCCGCGGGATCACGACATATATAAAATTTCGGTCGGGACAATGACGTAAAGTCCCGATTCTGCGGCGCGGAATCAAGGACCCCGCATCAATAACTGAACTACAACGTCGGGGCGGGGTAAACTCCGCGTTTAGTTACCACCGCAAAGCCGCAACGGAGGCAAAGGAACCAGTCACCCTATGCGAGGAGACCCGCGTCAGCGGGACGACGAGTCTCACAAAGTTATGCTTCGCAGAAGTGCGACCCCGCTCCTTGGCCTTCGGGGGCGGCATTTATGGTAATAGATCGATGTCCCGTTGCCGCATCATTTCTTCTTCGTCATGCGCTGCAAAATATCTCTGAGCTTATTCAATTCCTGACCATAGTTCGCCCAGTCGCCGGACTTCATATATTCCAGCGCCCTGTTGTAATGGTTTAGTGCATCCTGCGCCATGCCTGACAGCGGTCCCGTAGGAATTCCGCTGATCGCTTCCTGTGTCTGAACTGAAGAAATGCTATCCGAAGAAAACACGGCTCGCAGGGCATCGTCAAGGTTATCGCGCATCTGCAGATTATCCTGAAGTGCGACGATGACACGCTTCAATTGCGGCATCTTGCTCTGTTCCGACTGGAGGTAAACCGGCTCCACATAAAGGAAAGAATGTTCGATGGGGATGACGAGCAGGTTACCCCGGATCACGCTCGACCCCATTTGATTCCAGAGAGTCAACTCGGAAGAGATATCGGGTTTTTGGTTAATCCGTGCGTCGATTTGCAGAGGGCCATAAATCAACTTCTCCTTGGACAGACTGTACTCCACCAGCTGGCCGTAATTATCGCCGTCACATCGCGCGCACAGCCAGGACACCATATTGTTTTTGTGGGATGGCGTGAAGGGAATCATCAGGATAAACTCCTCAGACTTGGTGTCGGGTAATCTCATGATGATGTAATATGGGAGCATCGGCTGCTCCTGCTGATTGTAAACCTCCTTCGGGATGCTCCACAGATCCTCCTGGTTATAGAACACCTCCGGGTTTGTCATGTGGAATGTCCTGAACATCTCCGCCTGGACCTGGAATAGATCCATGGGGTAACGTATGTGCCTTCTCAGAAAATCAGGCATCTCGCTGATGGGTTTAAACAAACCAGGAAATATCTTCTCGTAAGTGCGGATCAGCGGATCTGAAGGATCGATAACATAGTACGTAACGCTTCCATTGTACGCGTCGATGACCACCTTTACGGAATTACGGATGTAGTTGATACCGTAGAACTTTTCCCCCCCGTAAAAAGGCTGTGAGTAAGGAAACATGGCCGACGTGGTATATGCATCATTGATCCAGTACAGCCTGCCGTCGTTGCCCACTACCAGGTACGGATCGGAGTCATATTTAAGAAACGGCGCGATCGTCCTCTCGCAGTCGGTGATGTCTCTGTGGAACATGATGCGGCTCTTGCTTGTCACGTAGCCTGTTAACAGGATGTTGATGTCCGAGAATTTCCACGCGTAAACCAGCCTTCGAAACAAGCTGGAGAGCCGGACGCCGCCCGTTCCATGATAGTGCGTGTAAACATCCTCGTTGCCCTTCGGGTAATCGAACTCTTTGGTCTTAGTGTTGACGAGTACATACTGGCTGGTTTGTTCACCATAGTAGATTTGCGGCCGGGTTATTTTTAAGGCACCCGAAGTGGGAGGTATGTTCTTCACAATGAGATTGGGCATGCCGTTTTTCGTTATCTCGTTTACTGGACTCATGACCACGCCGTAACCGTGCGTGTATTTCAGATGGAGGTTGATCCATGTTCTTGCGCGTGCAGGGAGCTGCGATACGGGCAACTCTCTCGCGGCAACGGCCACCTCCGTATACTTCCCGTCCAGATGATACCGGTCCACCTGTACATTTTTGAAATTGTAATAGAGCCGGATTTCCTGTAATTGTCTGTAAGTGTCGAGTAGTGGCCTGGTATCCCAGAGCCTGATGTTGTGGATTGTGGAGTCGTTCGCTTCCAGATCGGCATAGGTCATGGGCGGCCCCACCGGGAAATGTTTTTCTTCTACCTTGTTCAGCCCGAACCCGAGGCGGGTGAATTTTATGTTGTTGAGAATATATGGCGTCTCCATTGTCAGCTGGTTGGGCTTGACCACATACTGTTCGATCAGGCTGGGATAGATCCATGAGAATCCTATGAGAACGGCAAAGAAGAGGCCGATCGAATAGAGAACGAATTTCCATTTGCTGGTGAACGGCACGAGGAAGAAAAGAATCGCGACAATAAGTGCCGTGACCATTACGGCCCAGTAGGCGGGAATCTGTGCATGGACGTCAACGTATGAGGCGCCATATGCCACACCAGAAGTCGAATACATCAAGCTGTAAAGGTTCAGCCTGTAGACCAGGGCGATGCCCAGAAAGATTAACCCACCCAGGACAGCCAGGTGAGACCGGGCTTTCTGGTTGAGAAAAAAGCGGTTTCCCTGAACGCCGACCGCCTGATCCATGAAATAGGAAGTCAGGACCGCCAGGGAGATGACGACTACTGAAAACAAATACCACCCTTGCAAAAAATTATATAGCGGCAGACGGAACACATAGAAGCCCGCATCCTTTGAAAAGATCGGATCTGCGATCCCAAATTTAGAAGCGTGCAGAAATTTCAAAAATGTTTCCCATGTGCCGGATGCCTGTGAACCCATGATAAATGAGAGGAACAGTATGATCGCAGCCCATGTGTACTTCGCGAACCTGTCGCTGAAGATTATGTCGGAAGTTCTGACGGGCCGGTCGGCGAAAGGGA
Organism: Bacteroidota bacterium; assembly: GCA_021845665.1. GTDB lineage: Bacteria > Bacteroidota > Ignavibacteria > Kryptoniales > JAKASW01 > JAKASW01. Next base: position 26,434 of record JAJZVO010000056.1, read on the forward strand.
CTTTCAACGAGCGCGTATAGCTTCCACGTTTCCTCGCAATGGCAATATTCAGCCATGCAAAAGCTGCAAACACTAGGAAGAAGAGAATAAACAAAACGATCTTTGTCCACAGGATCGTCGTGAACACTGAGCCGTACCCCAGGCTCCGAAACCACAGCCAGTCGCCGTAGTATCCGATAAAGCGGGAGAATAGCATGAGGATGACAATAATGAGGAGGGCACTTGAGAGGAGAATTAGCTTTTTTTTCATGATAGACGTCCTAATCTTGTTCGTTAGTACCCGCGCCCGGACCTTAACCCCATACTAAGTTAGCGCTCCAGCGGCCCATTGGCAAACATAAGTTCATTCTTGCAATCCGAAAGCATTTCACGGTATAGGCCACTCTGCGGTATCCAACATATTATACTTCATCATCCCGTAACTCCTTGTCATGCCGACTTCTTCCCTGTTGACACAACCCAGACTCCAGCACTTACGATGAACCGGCGTCGGGCGTACCATGTCGAGCGTCTACTTTTCTCTTGCCAGCGGTTCGCTATTTCCATGAATCAAAACCGCGTCAATCTTCTATTGCCTCAATACCTTGGTCTTTAAGTCCTTCCAGTCCGTCCTTCATTGCTTTGACTTGTTCCGGTGAATGGCTTCGCCAAACGGTAATCTCTCCAACAACCTTGAACGGATGTTGTGACCGGTAAGACATTGTCGGATTACCCGGGAATTTCTTGTCCGTTAAATTGGGATCATCCTCGATCGGACCCGTTGGCTCTACCAAATAAATCCTTTCACGCCCTTCGCCTAAAGCAAGTTCAGCTCCCCAAATGGCAGCATCCAAGGTGGCGGTCAGATAGATATATTTCGTCTTTTTCTTCTGTCCATAGTTTGAGTTAAGACCAGTTTCAATGAAGTCGCCAATTCTTAGATCGGCCTTTGTACCGTGGAAGAACGTCTGAGAAAATGGCCTTTGACCAGATCGATTAGATCTGTTTTCACTTTTGTCATTGTCCATTGCAGTTTCTCTATCTGAAATTGATTCCTTTTATTTAGAATGATCTCTTGAGCGGTTTAGAACGGGAAGTATCCGAAGGGTCCATTTGCATCTCCCGGGCTGCTGGAAGCTTAATCAACCACTTCAACAATTACAACGGTGAGCCCGTGAAATGCTTCGCCCTTATGAAAAGACAATCGACGGCTGACATTCCAGTCGCGGCCGGAGCTTGCAGTTGTCAGGAAGATATTCCATTGGGCTGTCTTATCTGATATCGATTCACTTGCACTTCAAAGAGTCGAATGGGTTGGCTGTCGCAGCTTTGACCGTGAACGAGCTTACAGTTAAGATAGCGACCGCAAGTGCCAGGATACCGGACACAACGAAGACCCAGGGACTCATGTCCGTCCTGTAGGCAACGCTTTTCAACCAGTTATTCATGATATAGTAGCCCGCCGGCCATGCGACGACATTCGCGACCAGCACCCATTTGACGAACTCTTTCGAGAGAAGCGCGACGATCTCTGCGACCGAAGCTCCAAGAACTTTCCTGATCCCGATCTCCTTCGTCCTCTGTTCCGTCACAAAGGAGGCTAATCCGAACAACCCGAAACACGCGATGAATATTGCCAGGCCCGAAAACAAGGCGGCAACCGTCCCCGCTCTCTCGTCGGATTTATACAGACGCTCTAAATCCTGACGAACGAATGAAGCGAATATATCCTCTCCACCGGTGACCTTTTTCCATATATGATCGATGAAAGCCGTTGTTCCCTGCACATCGCCGGGAGCTATACGGATTGTGACGATACTCGCCGCTTGAGTTACCGGGCTCAGAAAGAGGACCAGCGGCTTGATGTGCTCGTGGAGAGACTGGTAATGGAAATCCTTGACCACACCGATAATTCTGTAAGACCTCGGCCGCCTCCCAATATCAAGGAGTTCTTTCCCAACCGGGTCTTCGGTGCGACACTCCCTGGCCATCGCTTCGTTTATCACGACCGATGCTGTGTCCGACGGGAATTCTTTCGAGAAAAAACGCCCACGAAGCAACGGTATAGCGAACGTTTGCAGAAGATCATAGTCGACATCCAGGATCAAACCGGGAATAGCATACGCATTACCAAATATCTCAAGCCGGAGATTCTTCCCGGCCAGCTGGTTGAAGAACGGCAGGAAGCTTTCTATCAGCGCAATGGAAATGAGAATTGATAGGAGTGCAACCAAAATCGATTCGGTGAAAAACTGTCCTATGAGCTTCATCCTGTTTGAACCGAGTGTCTTTTTTATTCCTACTTCTTTCAACCTGGATTCAGACCTGGCGGTAGTCAGGTTGATGAAGTTTATGATCGCCAGAAGGAGGATGATAACGGCTATTGCTGTGAATATGTACACATAACCGATATCGCTTCTGCTTTGGTCCCCCCATTCGGAGTTCGGATCGATTTCATAATCACGTTGGGAGTACAAATAAATTGATGTCAGCGGCTGAAGATAAAGGCCCCATGTATTCCCGTTGTTCAGGATTTCACGGAAGGATGTTCCAAGAGCCGATTCCGCCTGCGGCCCTACCTCTTCATCCACAATTCTTTTCATCTTGGCTTGAAATTCTACCGGATCAGTCCCACGTTTCAGGACGACATACGTCGTATAGGACATGTCAAGCCAGGAATTGTTTTCCGTGACAGGATATGTCGACATGGACAGCAGGATATCGCATCGAAAACTGGAATTGGCCGGAAAGCCTTTCACGACACCAGCAACGACGTAAGAAGTCCCGGAATCTGCCCTCACGATTTTGCCGACCGGATTCTCCTTGCCGAAATATTTGTGCGCGGTAGATCGAGTCATGACGATGCTGTTCGGATGGATCAGGACGGTCCGCGGATTGCCGGCGATGAGTGGAAGTGAAAAGACGGAAAAGAAATTCTAATCGGCCGTATGGATGCGCCGTTCTCTATAGACTCTGTCGTCGTACTTGAGGACATGATTCCCGAAGAATCCAACCCTTGTACACGTGATCACCTCCGGGAAGTCGCGGACGCGCGTCTTCCCGAGCGGCGCGGCCGTTTTGCAGTTGCTGCTTTGTTGTCCATTGATGGACGGCTTTACATACACTCGATAGATGCAATCCGCATTCTCATAAACCGTGTCATAGCTCAGCTCATTCTGAACATAAAGCATGATTACAACGCAGCAGGCAATTCCCACCGCCAAGCCGATTATGTTGATAATCGCATGAATTTGAATTCGGGCCGTCTCGAAACTCAGTGTGTATCTCCGGTCCATCACTCAATTTCGGAATGGCGTGTGAACTTTCTGACAGTCGCGACCGTTCCAACATAGAGGAAGAAAGAAGGTCAATACCATGAAATCAATAGCATTTGCTTTTCCACTCTTAATACTATCGGCGTTCGGCTTATCCAGTTGTTACACAAGATTTGTTAGTTCCCCCACTCCTTATGTACGGCAGCCGGCATCCAACCGGGTATATCGTCGCTCTCAAAGGTACTATCGCAGAT
>JAJZVO010000057.1 GCA_021845665.1 Bacteroidota bacterium
AACTATCGCCATTCATTTAAATGAACGGCTCAAAAAGTCTCAAAACCCCATTCGGGGTTTCGGGCACCTTCACAGGCGTCCATTTTTAATGGATGCCGATGGTGCGTTATATTTTTGTCGCACACCCCTGACAGGGATAAAAGACTTCCGGAGCTGGAGGTCAGGTGTGTAAAGAATTCTGTGTAAACGGTTAATGGAAAGGATCAGCTAAATGCCGTTGAGCGTAGCGAAACGGCATTTAGCTCTGAAATGTTAATTAACCAAAGGCTGAAAGGATCCCTACACAGATGGAAGCTACCGAAGAAATGATCGAGCAGCTGAAGGCCGACCTAAAGAAGGCCCGCACATACCAGGACCTGATGGGTGAAGACGGTGCTATAAAGAAGCTGCTGAAGGCATCTCTGGAAGGTATGCTGGATGCTGAACTTACCGAGCATCTCGGCTACGATAAATACTCTCCAGAAGGCAAGAACAGCGGCAACAGCAGAAACGGTAAGAGCCGCAAGACGCTGCGCAATGACAACGGAGAATTGGACCTCGTAGTCCCTCGGGATCGGAACGGAAGCTTCGATCCGGTAATCGTGAAGAAGTACGAGAGAACACTTGGCCAATCGAAGATAAAATCATCTCGATGTACGCTAAGGGAATGACAACCAGGGATATACAGTCGCACGTGCAGGAGTTGTACGGGCTGGAGATAAGCCCGTCGTTGGTATCCCAGATAACGGACAAAATCATCGAGCTGGCTAGAGAGTGGCATAACCGTCCTCTGGAGGCGATCTATCCAATCGTGTTCTTCGATGCCATACACTACAAAGTCCACGACGAAGGGAAAATCGCCAGCAAAGCCGCGTATACGGCCCTGGCAGTCGATATAACCGCCAAGACGGACTTTACTCGGCCTGTGGGTGTCAGAGGCCGAGGGAGCAAACTTCTGGCTGACCGTCATGACCGAACTGAAGAACCGTGGGGTGCAGGATACCCTCATAGCCTGCATCGATGGACTCAAAGCGTTTCCGGAAGCTATAAACACTGTGTTCCCGAAAACGGAGATCCAGCTCTGTATCATCCACCTGATCCGCAACACGCTCAAGTTTATCGCCTACAAGGATCAGAAGGCGTTCATGAAGGATCTTAAGACGGTGTATAACGCTCCGACCGAAGAAGCCGCCCAGCTCGCTCTCGACAAGGTTGAAGAAGTCTGGGGAAAGAAGTACTCTCCATCGATCGCAATCTGGAGGCGGCACTAGGTTCACCTCTCTACGTTCTTCAAATATCCTGATGAAATCCGGAAAATGATTTGCACGACCAACGCCGTCGAGGCTCTACACCGCCAGTTTAGAAAAGTCACCAAGGCGAAATCGATTTTCCCAAGCGATGAAGCTATAAAGAAAATGCTTTTCCTTGCTTACAGGGATATATCCAAAAAGTGGCGTACCATGCCACTTCAAAACTGGGGCATTGTTCTTTCTAATCTCTCGATTATCTTTGCTGATAGATTGAACGATGTCCTGTGATAAAGAAAATCCATTTACACAAATTTTCTTGCACACTTGTAGTAAGGATAGTCCAGTGAAGCCTGTTACCGCCTCCCTTAGCCAGACGGAGGCGGGAACAACTCCGTCAAGACTCTGTGATCGCCCGATCCAGGAACGACCTCGACGCCATCCAGACCTCTTCAAAGTCTCTCATCTTCTCTTTCGGAACCAAATAGCTAAGGTTCCGTTTGTAGTCGGTTCTATATTGGTCCTTCCGTTTGTCGAACGTCTCCAAGTGTATGTCCTCAACTTTCAGCCCTTTCTCCTCGCATTTTCTACGAAATGCCCTGATTGCGCTTTCAATGTCTATCCCGAAAGCGTTCAAGTGAAAAATGTCGTACAGATCGCGGCCTATTGCAAATCTCCTCTGTCCAGAGATTGCTCGGAGTTTCTCGACAAACATTTCTTCCAACGAATAGACTGGAATTCTTATCTGCGGGAGTCGAGATTTATCCGAATATTGATGGGAAATTGGTCGCTCATTGAATGGGAAGGCAACGAATTCTTCTCTGTTCAGATGAACCCTAATGGATCTAGGTGAACCCTGTTGGCCCATTGGGCCACGATAGTAGATCTTCGCTTCAAGTGACTCTTTCCCGTAGTCGTCAGAAATCGTTTCCACCGTAGAGTGCTGGTCGCTGGTTACTATTCCGATATCGTCTTGCAACTTTGCCTTTGCTATATCCAGACTTCCAGAGAGTTCATTCTCAGTAACGCTCTTCGTTATTGTAAAATCAAGATCCTCTGAGAATCGGTATCCTTCGAAGTAGCATTTTGCAAGTGCAGTCCCGCCTTTGAATATCCAGTTCTTCATTACTGAATCGTCCTGGTACAGATAGTGCAGAAACGAGCTTAACACATAGTCGTGTTCAATGACATTTGTTCCCACCCCTAAAGTTCCGGCCACGGTCCTTACTTCTGATGCAGCAATCATTTGAGACCTACATTATCGATGATTCTCCACCGGGTAGAAATTCTTCCCTCTTTTCCTATCGAAGGATAAAGAGGAGCCAGGCCGGCAGAAAGTGACCGCTGCCACGACTCAAGAATCAATTCAGCTTCCTTAGGCAGTTGCGGTACAATCGTCTCAAACAGAAATCCGAGCCTCTTCTTGACCGCTCCATTCCGAAATCTGTCCGCGTATTCATTCAGGAGGGCCCAGGAAATTTCCTTGGACGCTGCCTTAACTGCTTTCACAAGCTCATGAATTCCGCCTGCTCGCTCAACGTCATCTGCACAGTCGACCAGGGTCTTTTCCTTGTCCGTGACCAGTATCTGCTTTCCGTCTCTCCATTCCTTAGAATGCCCGAAGAACTTCCTCTTGGGTACTGTCACGAACTCATAAGTAACACCAAAGACGTCCTTCTTTCTTGACTTTTTTCTCTTCGTTGTCTGAATGTAAACAACGCGTGGGATCTGTTCCGTCCAGCCCCAGTGATGGATAGCTGTCCAGTAAGAGACAGCTGCAGGTTGGACGAGGGATTGAGCAACGATGTATTCGTCCTGACTCCACTGGCGACCGGGTCCGGCCTCAAGAGGAATTACTAAATATTTGCCGCGCTCAATTCTGGCCAGCCAGCCTTTCTTCTCGAGGAGATGAAGTTTTTTCTTCGCAAGCTCTTGTGACTTCCAAAACCCCACAGATTCGACAAAAGCAAATGCTCCAGCGTTCTTAGAGGACATCAAGGCGAGAAATTCCGCTTCTCTCTTCCCAAGCTGTGTTATGTTTTTATGCGCCATAGTATACTCTTCGAGGTCACTTCGGTGTCAAAAAGTATAATGCAAGCCCGAAAGAAACAACACTACATTAGCTCAATTCGATCTGCAAGATTCGAAGTCGCGTCTTCCAAAGGAGGAAGGATCCACATGAGAGATATTCTCGAGAAATAACACCAGAAATTCTTCCACATATACCCCACACCTTCGACACACTTTCATAGCAAAACATACTTCTCAGTACCACAGAATCTTTGAATACGCTCTAAAATCATCGATTCCAGTTCATGCGTTAGCCTTGGTTATGCCTTTTAAGCAGAGGGTCGTTGGTTCGATCCCAACCGGCCTCACACCAAAATCCCGCAATACGAATCGTGTTGCGGGATTGTTCTTGTTCTACCCATGAATGCTCCAACTTGCTACATCCTCATTCCACGAATATGGCACTATGGTTCTCGCTGCCTAACACTGTAATCGGATATCCACTCTCTTGCCGGCAGCCAGCAGACTGAGCGCTTCCTGTTCAGAGAGCATCACCGCCCAAACGGCTACGATAGCAACTAATCCTTCATTATCGTGAGTCTCTTCCAGATCAGGGAGACACTCGTGCATCTCCTGCATTCCACCGAAGTGGACGCGCAGGTAATGAGGTAATAATGATCGTAGGAGGGGTCGGACCTATTGCGGATGTCCTCGACACTCTGCTCCTTCACCGCGACGCTGCTGATAACATCAACATCAGGACGTCATATCTCCACCTCTTTGCAGATTCGATGTCGAGCGCCGCAGTGATAATTGGCGGCTTGTTTATTTACCTCTTAAACACTTACTGGATCGATCAACTTCTGGCGCTTGCGGTTTCAGTCTACGTCCTGCACGAGGGATCGCAAATCAGGAAGGAATCTGCGAATATAATCATGATGGTCGCTCCGCCCTCGGTGGACATTAATAGAATCAAAGCGATCATAGAGCAGCTGCCGGCGGCAATGAATGTTCATCATGTTCACGCATCGACGCAGAGTGAGCACGACCTGCACTTTGAGGTGCATGTGGATGTTCGTCCGTACTTAGCGTTGCTGAACACGACTGAACTCCAAACACATATCATCGCCAGCCTCGCGAAGGACATCGGCATTAATCACATCACACTTCAGTTCGAACGCGGGCTGTGCGCCGAGAAGGAACTTGTTTGGCGGGATGGGTAGACGCCTTGACTCAATCTGAGCCGCTTCGTAATTTCGAGAAACAACGAAATGACACTATGACGACGAAGAACATCAAGACGGCAGAAAGGGTGTTCAAAGCACTCTCCGACTCAAACCGGCTCAGGATTCTTAAAATGCTTCAGGTCAAACCCATGGCGGTTTGCGAGATAACGAGCATCCTTAAGCTGGCCCCTTCAACCGTATCCAGCCATCTGGCGATCCTGAGGGATTCGGGCTTCATCATCGACGAGAAAGACGGGAAGTGGGTTAATTACCGGCTAACGGACGAGTATATCGAGAAGTATGTCGCTGAACTCGCGCCGCTGTTCAAGGAGTGGCTCGAAGACGACCCGGTTATAAAGAATGACATGAAGCAGGCGAAAACTGTCGATCGTTTTGTCATCTGCAAACAATGAAACTTTTTTTTGTTGACATTGTATCGATATTTGGCGAAATGACGTTTTATCCAAAAATTAGATCCGCTCAGGTGAGCTGAGGATGTTGAATAGTAGCAAGGCATCCGAAGATCTTGTTGGTGTCAGGGGCTCTGTTTCTGTCTGGCCTCATTGCAGCGAGTACGTTGGGAATTCGATGCCACAATCCAAAAGCGGCAAGGCAAAGAAATCATCCGCTGTTACATCTCAGAAAGCTGAAGATCCAAAAATTTGTTTCATAGAGCTCGGTTCAGTCAAATGCATCCCTTGCCGGCAGATGCAGCCGGTCATGAAGAACATCGAAGCAAAATACTTGCCGAGAGCGAAAGTGATTTCCTATGACGTCTAGACGGCCGAACAGAACAAATACGCGAGGCTTTATAACATTAACGTTCTGACAGCTGCTATGAATGGCTACTTCGGCATCGCGCTTCTTGCGGCAGACGCATGGGGATTTCTAAGTATACTTCTCAGTCCCTGCCACCTCTCCAGTATTGCGCTTGTGATCGGATTTGCACGCCTTAAAGAAAATCCTGCGCAGAGAAGGGTGTTCACGCTCTCGCTTGCGTTTGCGCTGGGCGTGTTCATTTCCATTCTTGTTGTGGGAGCGGTTACTTCACTACTTGGCGAAATCCTGGGCTATATAGGTCCGAACGGAAACATAATCTCAGCGGCTGTCCTTTTGCTGACGGGATTGTGTCTCCTCGATTGGATAAAACTTTCCTGGACCCCCGTTAAGCTCAATCCGAATAGTCAAAGAGGTTGGACTGGATCTGCCCCTCCTGGTATCGTCTTCGGCAACGGACCTGGCCACTACACGTTTGTCTACATGGCTCCAGTTGGAGTGGCGGCATTCTCTTTAGGCAAGACAAGCCTTTTGAATGCAGGCGAGATCGTGTCGATGTTCGACCAGGGACATTGCACGGTGATTGTACTTTCAAAACAAAGGGAAACAAATCGAGAAGTGACATCTGAGCATTGGAAATCGGGAATTATTCTTTCACCCGTTAAGAAATGTTCAATGCTCAATAAGAAAACATCCAACCTTCAGATGAGGTGAAACAATGGGCTGTTCATGCAATACTCCAAAAGCTTTCAAAGTAGAAATCGACGGCAAGGTAAGGATCTTCTACGGTCTGGACCAGGTCGTGTTCACGACCATCCTCTCTTTTCCTGAAACCGATGAAGAGGCGGAAAATGAATTGTGGCAGGGTCTGCATCAATTCAACGACAATGTAAATCCCGAAGATGAGAAACCTATTAGGAAAGCTTTGATGGAGATTTACTCCGCAACAAAAAAAGAATACGGCTGTACCGACAAGGTTGACAATTGATAGTTGAACATCGAACAATGATAATTTCGCATTCATTCACACTCTAACGTGCAATGCTCTGCGAACAATTCCCAAAGCTGAATAATAATGAGGATTAGAAAATGAAAAAAGCAATTATGATTTGCGCATGCAGCTTCGCATGTCCGAGTATGAAAGATATAGACTTCGGACAGTTATCCGAACGAATCCGAATGGAAATTCCACACGACTATATGCTGGTACACCCGCGTCTCTGTGAAGAGAACGGCGAAAACATGATGACCGACCTCCTGAAGGATGGCGTTGCATACATTACACCGGCATGCGGGATTGAAAAACAGAAAAAGCTTCTGCGCGATGCATTCGAGCGTGCAAACGTCCCGATGGACGGTCGGTGGAAGCCGGTCTCCATTTCTTTCAAGACGACGGAACAGGCGTTTAACGATACCTCAAAAGCGGTAGAGGAGGTCGGCTGATGTCCGGAGGAACCTACCAGAACATACCCCGGGACGAAATTCCGTGGTATCCGACAATTGACTCGAACCTTTGCCTTAACGACAATGTCTGCATCGATTTCTGCAGCAACGACGTGTTCAGGATTGATGATATAAACACCGTGGTCGCAAATCCCTACAACTGTGTCGTCGGCTGCTCGTCGTGCGGCACTCAATGTCCTTCGGGCGCGATCACATTTCCTGATAAGCGAGAATTGATAGAGGTGTTGAGGACTCTGAGGGCTAAATACTCTCAGCAGAGAAATGTCGAAAGCGCACGCTGACTTTCCGACCGGGTCACGCTCCGATCGGGCATGGCCCGGCTATTCCAAAACACATCGAATTATCTATGGATTGCTTGACAGGTAGGCTACCTGTTTTTATATTATATGCATATATGAGCATATAGACATGGAAGCGAAAATAAAGGCTGAAATACTTAAAATCCTCGGCGATCCGACAAGGTTGCGAGTCGCGCACCTCCTGGTTGCCTCGCCAAAATCGCTGTGCGTTTGCGAAATCGTCGACGCGTTGAAGCTCCTGCAATATCGGGTATCGAAGAGCCTGGTCATGCTTCGACGAGCCGGTCTTGTCGATGTCGATCGTAACGGGACGTGGGGGTACTACCGCCCGAAGACTGAGGATGAGACAAACCACGTCCTTTTCGATTTCGTAAAGGAGTATTGCAGCGGCGAGCCGTTCGATGCGGATCTCGCCGGCCTCAGCAAAAGGCTCGTCCTTCGTGAAGGTGAAAAATGTGTCGTGGGATTTCTGCCTGAAAAAGAATTGCAGAAGCTACTGCGGAAGAAAGGAGTAGCTGCATGATCGTGAAAGAGACGACGTGACAGGACTTATGGCCGGCCTTTTGACCCATGAACGAGATGGAATAAAGGAATGAAAGCTGAATCCACATCACAACAAATAATTGAGGAACTAACATGCCTACCTACGAATATCACTGCAAAGACTGCGGATACACGTTCGAAATAAACTCGAGTATCGCAGAAAAGGAAAAGAAAGAAAAGGAAGGAAGTCTGGCTTGTGAGAGCTGTGGAAGCCCGAAAGTCGAACAGCTCTTCGGTGGCTTCTCGATTGTGTCTGGGGAATATCTCAAATCCTCTGGCTCGTCCGGCGGAAGCTGCGGTTGCGGTGGTGAGGGCTGCTGCTAATAATCAGACTCTAAATCCTAATTCCTAAATCCTGAACAAATCCAAAGGCTGACAATGAAGACTGGAAACTGCAACGGAGTAATCAGACACTCTACCAGGACGGTCTGCAGTCTGTTTTGTCTTTTGGATTTAGGGCTTGTTTAGAGTTTCGGGTTTAGAATTTCCTTAACCATAGGAGAAGGGAAATGGAAACGACTGAAGATATTGAGACGAGGAAAATTGAAATTTTTGATCCGCCTATGTGTTGCCCGACCGGGCTTTGTGGCCCGAACATAGACCCCGCGCTTCTCGATGTTAATGAAACCATCCTGAAGGTGCAGAGAGAGTTTGGGACCAAGGTGAAAATCGAAAGGTACCTCCTCAGTCAGCAGGGTCCGAAATTCATGCAAAATAAAGATGTTATGGAGCTGTTGAAGAAGATCGGAGTCGAAGTCCTTCCGATCACGATGGCAAACGGGAAAATCGTCAAGCAGAAAACCTATCCGACATATGAGGAGATGAAATCGTATACGGAGGAAGGGCAGTGAAAACCACATCCAACTTTCAATTCTCAATGCGCAATGTTGAACGGTCAATGATCGATGGCAATTGAACTTGAGCATAAAATCATAATTGTGAGAAACAGGAAGTGCCGCAAGAGCGATGTCGTCGTACGGTTCCTCGGACACGAGCAAATGTCTTTTGAAGTGTTGTACCTCGGCGAGGATCAGACAGCCGACGAGCTCGCCAAGACTTATGGAATACTCGCTTCGCCTGGCATAATCATAAACGGAAATGCGGTCAATCCGTACCAGCTTGTCGAGCATTGTAAAGTCAAGGATCCGGAAGGGACAAAGAGACTCTTTCTTCAGCTCCTTGAAAAGGCCGAAGCCGCGGAGCAGAATGAACTGTAAAACCGCGCAACTACACCAGGAAGAGACGCCCTAACATGTCGAGCACAAAACACTCTTTCTTCGCAGGAAAAGGCGGGGTGGGAAAAACAACAATGGCGTGTGCCACCGCCCTGCATAACGCACGGGAAGGGAAGAAGACTCTAATCGTCACAACTGATCCAGCGTCAAATCTGGCTGACGTCTTCGAAACAGAGATAGGCCACAAGATTACTTCAATCGCGAAGAACCTCTGGGCCATGGAAATCGATCCCGACAAGTCAACTGAGGAATACAGAGAGCGCATACTCGCTCCCATGCGGGGCCTCATCCCTGACTCCGTCATGACGGTCCTCGAAGAGCAATTCAATTCTCCTTGCACTACTGAGATCGCGTCGTTCGACCGCTTCGTTGATTTCATGACTCTTGAAAAGGATGGAGACGGAGTGAGATACGATGTGGTGATATTCGATACGGCACCGACAGGCCATACCATCCGGCTCCTCGAACTTCCTATCGATTGGAGCCGGCACATCGAAGAGTCCGCGAAGGGAAGCGGCAATACCTGCATCGGCCCAGTCGCTACAATACAGGATAACAAAGCCAGGTATGATGAAGCGACACGTCTTCTCGCGGATTCGGAAAAGACGACGTTCGTTTTCGTCCTGCAACCGGAAGAGACTTCGGTTTACGAGACCGTTCGTTCCACTCGAGACCTCAGGGAATTGGGCGTAAGAAATATCGAGCTCATTATTAACGGCATTCTTCCCGAGGAAGTATGCGATCATCCGTTCTTCAGAAGTCGCTTCGAGATGCAGAAGAAATACATCGATCAGATCCGCCGCAAGTTTGCCCTGAAAACCAGGAAGATGTACCAGCGTGACGGAGAGATCAAGGGTATCGACAGGCTTTTGAACATTGAAAAAGACCTGTTCGAAAACTCGGGTGAGCAGACCTTCTCTATCGCGGATGTAGGCGGCACTACCGCGCACTTTGCAGATTTCAAATCTGATTCCATCCGGGAAATAATCGCGCCTTCCGGAAAGACAAAAGCCATCTACTTCACCGGCAAAGGTGGCGTAGGCAAAACCGTGTTGTCGGTCGCTACCGCGTACCGCCTTGCATCCGAAGGTTACAGGACTCTTCTTCTCACGACCGATCCGGCCTCGCACATCGGCGAAGTGCTGCAGCGGAGAATTACCGACAAAATACAAGAAGTCGAAGGCGTCGCAAATCTCTGGTCGGTGATCGTGGATCATGATAGAGCGACCGAGGAATACAAGGAGAGGGTCCTGGAAGAATCGAAATCGAAGTACTCCGAAGATATGATTGTCGCCATCAAAGAAGAGCTGGAGTCACCCTGCACGGAGGAAATGGCGGCGTTCGACAAGTTCATGACCTATGTGGAGGCAAACGATTACGATTTTGTCGTTTTCGATACCGCGCCGACCGGCCACACGCTGAGACTTCTAGAACTCCCGTTTGATTACGGCGAACAGGTGAGTCTCATGGTTACAACGAACCAGCAAAGTGCCGAAGCTAAATCGGTTACTCAAAGGAGATTTGACAGAATTATCGCCAGGATGAAAGACCCGCGGCAGTCAGTTTTTGCCTTTGTGGTCTATCCTGAGTCGACTCCGGTAATTGAAGCTTACAGAGCGTATCTCGATTTGAAAGAAGCCGGGATCACGACTCAGTTCGTCGTCGCGAATCAGGTCCTGCAGTCCCGCTATTGCACCAACGCGTTCTTCGCAAAGCGGCGTGCGATGCAGGAAAAATATCTGCACGAGATCAAGGAGAGATTTGGATTGCCGGTCGTAGTGATGCCGCTTCTTGAATCTGAAATTGTGGGGCTCGAAATGATCGAATGGGCCGCGACTGAAATGTTTCAAAAAAATAAAGACGGATATTCCGAATGAAAATACTCGTACTCTGCACAGGCAACTCCTGTCGGTCCCAGATGGCGGAAGCTTTTCTCAAATCGTTCGATAGTAATCTAGAAGTCTATTCAGCAGGCACCGCACCTGCGAGCAACGTACATCACAGGGCCGTCCAGGTGATGAAGGAAGTCGGGATAGATATTTCTGCAAACAAGACAAAGACCGTGCAGCGATTCCTGTCGGAGTCTTTAGATTATGTCATCACGGTCTGCGACAATGCGAAGGAAACCTGTCCGTTCTTCACGGGGGAGGTACGGCACCGGCTCCACATGGGTTTTGAGGATCCTGCGGAAGCGACAGGTGGCGACGAGCAGATACTCGGAGTGTTTAGGAAAGTAAGAGACCAGATAAAAACTGAATTTGAGAAATTCTACCTGGAACAGCTGAGGCATGCTGATGATTGAGAATCGTGTGTTGAGTATTGAGAATTGCCGGGTTAGCAGAGAAATGCTCAATACCCAATGCGCAACTTACAATATTCAATGAACGAAGTCTCCCCGCACCATAGAAAGATATATCATGAATTCTGTATCTAGAAAACTCTCATTCTTCGACCGATATCTGACACTTTGGATTTTTATCATCATGTTCCTTGGAGTTGCAGCGGGGTCTGTCTTCCCGCGGATCGCTTCGTTCTGGGACTCGCTGAGCAGCGGAACGACAAACATACCTATCGCCATCGGACTCATACTTATGATGTATCCGCCCCTCGCCAAAGTGAAATATGAGGAACTGGGAAAGGTATTCAGCAACCGGAAGATTCTGTCGCTGTCTCTCATACAAAACTGGGTCATCGGACCGGTAGTGATGTTTGTCCTGGCGACATTATTTCTTCACAATTACCCGTCATATATGGCTGGCCTTATCCTCATCGGTTTAGCCAGGTGTATTGCGATGGTAATCGTGTGGAACGAGCTGGCGCAGGGGAACACAGAATATGCTGCAGGACTGGTAGCACTCAACTCTGTCTTCCAAGTCTTATTTTACTCTCTCTACGCATACGTTTTCATAACCATACTGCCACGGTGGCTGGGGCTGAGCTCGTTCAAAGTCGATATTACGATCGGGCAAATTGCTGAGAGCGTCTTCTTCTACCTTGGAGTACCTTTTCTCGCAGGAATAACGACAAGGTTTTTACTGATAAAGCGAAAAGGCAGGGAGTGGTATGGGAGCCGCTTTGTTCCTAGGATCAGTCCGATAACCCCAGTTGCATTACTCTTCACGATATTTGTCATGTTCTCTCTGAAGGGAAAGCTGATACTGCAGATCCCGCTCGATGTGGTAAGGATTGCGATCCCGCTGACTCTTTATTTCATAATAATGTTCTTCGTCTCGTTCTGGATGGGGAAGAGGATCGGTGCGGATTACAGCAAGACGACGACACTTTCCTTTACAGCTGCGAGCAACAACTTCGAGCTGGCAATCGCAGTGGCAATCGCTGTCTTCGGAATAAATTCAGGTGAGGCGTTTGCCTCCGTCATCGGCCCGCTCGTAGAAGTGCCGGTCCTGATCGGTCTGGTGAACGTCGCACTAAGATTCAGAAAGAAGTACTTTGGCAAAATCCCTATGGCCGGGGCGGACTGATTAGTTGGGAGAAGTGTTAGCGTCCGGAGCTTGTCGAACTGCAAAGGAAACGGATAGGGACCTGACAAACCGACAAGATAAGAGTCCTGGCTGCCATGAAGGTCGTGGCGGACCAAATACCAGAAGAATGTAATTCCATGGTAATAGATCATTCCTTTATAGCGTCCGTTGACCCTGTGTTGTTTACTCTATCGACATGACTCTGGGTACTTCATAGGGGCATGCGGAGGTTCATCAAATATGCAATCTGACTGTCGTTCGGTCATCTGGACAATATCGGACATTGAGAGATATGTACCCCTTTATTTGGACTTTGCAGGCAAACATAGTATAATTGTCCTATTGTTTTCAATCGATGGAATTGAAGATCAAAGACATAGTCGGGCTGCTGCAGGTCAATGAGAAGACGGTCTACCGCTGGATCAAGGAGAAAAAGATACCGTGCTATCGCATCAACCACCAATATCGGTTCAACCGGGCAGAGATCAACGAGTGGATACTCAGCAATAGAATAGAGCTGTCTTCGTCGCTGATGAAACTCGGTCTCGCGGATCACAATCTGCCGAGGTTGCTGGAGAACGGTGGGATAGTACCGTCGGTGCCGGGTT
The DNA here is from genome assembly GCA_021845665.1 of Bacteroidota bacterium. Taxonomy (GTDB): domain Bacteria; phylum Bacteroidota; class Ignavibacteria; order Kryptoniales; family JAKASW01; genus JAKASW01. Next base: position 12,871 of record JAJZVO010000057.1, read on the forward strand.
TCAGCATCGTGGATGTAATTACAAATGCCGTCGAACGGATAAATACTCCCCAGGGTCTGAAGAAAGAGGACATCATTCTCGCGCTGATGCACCGCGAAGAATTGATGCCGACTGCAATCGGGAGAGGTGTGGCGATTCCTCATCCACGCAATCCGATCGTGACCGATCCGAATAACGCCAGCATCTCGATTTGCTACCTCGATCACCCGGTAGACTTCCGCGCGTTGGACGGGCAGCCGGTTCACACGCTCTTTATTCTCTTCACCGCCACGCCACGAATGCACCTCGAGGTTCTCTCCAAGATTTCCCATCTCTGCCGGATCGATCTCTTCCTGGAAAAACTCAATTCGAGGGCAACAAGAGAAAATGTGATGCAATTTGTGCGCGAGAAGGAAAATGAGTGGCAGACGAAGAGGCAGGCGGGCAATGACTGATTTCCTCGTCGGTGCTGCGCTTATTTTCACAGGAGGACTCGCCGCAATTTTCACCGGCGAGAAAGTAAAGGCATGGGTGTTCTTCGCATTCGCTGTTGTCGCCCAGTTCTTTGCTCTTCCTCCCGTTTTCGGAACACTACTGAACGGCGGCCAACTCGTGATGCCAATCTGCTTTTCAGAGCCAATAGGTACGGCATACCTGCGGCTCGATCCGCTTGCCGCCTTGTTTGCTTCGGTCACCTCGGTTGGTGCACTCCTCACTTCGATCTATTCGATCGGGTACATGAAGATGTACCGAGGTCAGCGCGCATCGCTCTCTTCGTATTTCTTCTTCGTCGGAATGATGTCCGCGTCGATGCTTCTCTTGGAAATTGCACAGAACGCGATACTCTTTCTCATTGTCTGGGAAATAATGTCGACCTCGTCGTTCTTCCTTGTGGCTTTCGAAAACGCAAATGATGAAGTCCGCAAGGCGAGCCTTTACTATTTCATCGCGATGCAGGCCGGCGTCGCTTTCCTGATCGCTGCTTTCGCCTGGGCTTCGGCTGCTTCCGGTTCGCTCGACTTCTCTTCATTTGCTGCCGTACTGGGCAAACACGACTCCGTGTCAATGCTCCTTTTTGTCCTGTTTTTCCTCGGATTTGGGACAAAAGCCGGCATTGTCCCGATGCACACCTGGCTTCCAAGGGCGCATCCGGCCGCGCCGACCGGCGTGTCCGCGCTCATGTCGGGAGTCATGATAAAGACCGGCATCTACGGGATTTTGAGAATCCTGCTCCTTTCAGGAATTCCGGATTACAGGCTCGCTTACGGAGTGCTGGTTGTCTCGGTCATCACCGGTATTTTCGGCGTCATGAATGCCATCGCACAGCATGACATCAAGAGGCTCCTTGCGTACCACAGCATCGAGAACATCGGGATAATCGGAATTGGCATCGGGGTCGGGATGCTGGGACTCGTCTACAGAAATCCTCTGATTGCGATGCTCGGTTTCTTCGGCTCGCTTCTTCATGTCCTGAATCATTTCACATTCAAGAGCGTGCTCTTTTACGGAAGCGGCGTCGTCTACTCGCAAACTCATACGAGAAACATGGACAATCTCGGGGGACTCAGCAAGTATCTGCCGCTGACTTCTCTGATGTTCCTCATCGCCTCTCTGGCGATCACCGGCCTTCCGCTCTTTAACGGGTTCATCAGCGAGCTGGCAATTTATCTGGGCCTGGCGAGAGGTCTTTCGTCCGGATCAATTTCCATGGTTGTCGCCGCACTGTTCGGGTTTTCAGGTCTTGCCTTCATCGGGGCGATGGCGCTCCTGTGTTTCACGAAAGTATACGGCATTTGTTTTCTCGGGCTGCCTCGGACGAAGTATCATGTCGAACCGAACGAAAAAGAACGGACTCTCCTCGTGCCTATGGGGATCCTGACTGCCGTCATCGTGGGAATAGGTCTGCTTCCGTGGATTGCAATTGAGCTTTTGAAAAATGTTGTAATGGAATTCGTACCTGCGTTGACTCCAGACCAGTTCGTCCCGATAACAGGAATATTCAGAACAATATCTGCATCACTCGTAGCTCTGATCGGTCTGACGGGCCTCCTCTTCGGACTGAGAGCGTTTCTGTTGAGAAAGCGCAAAGTCTCGGAATTCAAAACGTGGGATTGCGGCTACCAGGTCGGAAGCAGCAGGCTCCAGTATACCAGCAGTTCCTTCGCACAGCCGTTCCTTCATCTCGTTGCGGAACTGGTCCCCCAGAAAATCCAAGTCGAGAAACAGCCGGTCCTGTTTCCGAAGGAAGCTTCGCTGGAAAGTCACACGCAGGACATTTCAGAGAGGTTTATATTCAGGCCTTCGATCGGCATTCTGAACAAGTTCCTGAATCTCTTTTCGTGGATACAGAGCGGAAGGATGCAGCAATACATCATGTACGGTCTGGTCTTCCTCGTTGCTCTTCTCATCTGGATTCTGGGAATCAAATGATGGCGGCGGCGATAGCGGAAATCGTAGTATTGATTTCGACTTTGTTCTTCGTCGGCCTGATCGCGAAAGTCAAATCGGTCTGGGCGGGAAGGAAGGGGTCCCCTGTATTGCAGCCGTACTATGATTTCTTCAAGCTTCTGGGCAAGGGCGAAGTCATCAGCACGACGACCTCTCCTGTTTTTAAGATAGCACCGTCAATCGGCATCGCAGCCACTTTCTTTGCGTTGATGATCATGCCGATTCCGGTTTTCGGATCGGTCATACATTTCGAAGGAGATTTCGTTCTCTTCGCATACCTTCTCGGACTTTCCAAGTTTCTCATGGTGCTCGGCGCGCTCGATACCGGCAGCAGCTTCGAGGGTATGGGTGCGAGCAGGGAAGTCACTTACTCCACAATCGTCGAAACTGCGTTCTTCATAGTGATCGGGTCGCTCGCACTGCTGACACGCCATTTTTCCTTCGAGACTATATTTGCGTCCGTGAACCTTGCTTCGGGCTTCTCGCCGCTCGTGAAGATACTCCTTGTGGTGTCTCTCTTCATAATGCTGCTCGCGGAAGGGAGCCGCGTGCCGGTCGACGATCCGAACACGCATCTCGAACTGACCATGATCCATGAAGTGATGGTGCTCGACTATTCCGGCCCGGATCTGGCTTTCATTCAGTATACGGCATCGTTGAAAATGACTATAATCTCGATACTGATAGCCGACCTCCTTGTGCCTCCTTCCTTCTCACTCGTTGCGGCATGTGCGCTTTCCGCAGCCATCGTGACCATTGTGTTCGTTTCGGTTGGCGTCGTCGAGTCTCTCATCGCTCGTTCCAGGATTTCCCATATCCCGCAGTTTCTCTTCCTAATGACAACACTCTCTCTTACTTCGTTTGCCATTGTGGCGTTCTTCCTTTTTGGTGTAATCAGATGACGGATATTCTGATCATAATTCTCGGTACCACGATGCTCTACGTTTCGTCGGTGAGCAGGATCGAGGCATACGTCAAGACGCTGGCGGCGCAGGGATTTCTTCTTTTCCTACTAGTGTTGGTCGGCGTGAAGGAGATGAGCTGGCTAAACGTCGCGTTCCTTGTTTTCGAGACGCTTCTCGTCAAGACGATAGTTATTCCTTATTTCCTTCTGACCGTGATACGAAGGAACGAGACCCCTCGTGAGGTCGAGCCTTTCATCTCGCAGTTCTACTCGCTTCTCCTCGCCAGCGGAATTTTCGTCTTCGGATTCATCGCGGCGTTCTGGGCGGCCCGCACAGGCAGCAACATAAAACCCCTCTACTTCGGCATTTCCATAGGGATGATGATGCTAAGCCTCTTCCTCATCGTCAACCGGAAGCGGATCATCACGCACATCCTCTGTTACATGATGCTCGAAAACGGGATATTCCTCCTGTCTCTCTCCGTGGCAAACAAGCTTCCCATGCTCGTGAACATCGGGGTGCTTCTCGATCTGTTTGTCGCCATCTATCTCTTCGCGATATTCTTCAACAAGATCAACGAGATATATGATGGAAGTCATGTCGATGTGCTGACGGAGTTGAAGGACTGACATGGTCGCCCTCGTCTTAATAGTTCCGCTTGTGTTCGGGCTGATAAGCTTCGTCTTGAAAAACAAATTTGTCAACCGGGTTGCGCTTCTCGGGTCGGCCTCTCTTTTTGTCCTGGTCGCCCTTATGGTCTGGCTCGGAATAGACTGGACGTGGCTGCCCGCCTGGTTGCTCATGTATTTCAAATTCGACAGCATAGGTCTTTTCTTTTTCGCCGTAATGTCGATCGTGTTTGCGGGAGTGTCGGTTTACAGCCTCTCCTACTTCCGTGAGCACAATCTGAGCGCACATCATGAGTCTGTATACATTCTGGAAATACTTGCGTTCGTCGTGGCGATGGCAGGCGTTATACTCGCCACCAACCTCGCTCTTCTCTGGGTTTTCGTTGAAGCGACTACTCTGACGAGCGCGCTCCTCATATACTTCGAGAAGAAGAAGTCGTCGCTCGAAGCGACATGGAAATACATTTTCATCTGCTCGGTCGGCATCGCACTGGCATTCGTCGGGATAATAACGCTTTCCATGGGAAGCGAGAGTATCGGATCCCTTTTCTTCAGTGACCTGTACCGGCACGCTAAGCAGATTAACCCGGTGTGGCTGAAGCTTTCTTTCGCATTCCTGTTCGTCGGGCTCGGGACAAAAGTGGGTGTCGCTCCCATCCACGCCTGGCTCCCCGACGCGCACTCCGAAGCCCCGTCGCCTGTCTCCGCGCTCCTCTCGGGAACGCTCCTCAACTCGGCTTTCCTCGGCATACTTCGTGTGCAGGATATCCTCGTTCTTGCCGGCCAGCAAGCCTTCACGAATGTCATACTTCTCCTCACCGGGTTCCTTTCCCTTCTTGTCAGCGCGGTCTATATGCTTCGGGTGAAAAATTACAAGCGCATGCTGGCGTACTCTTCCGTCGAGAACATGGGGATCATGTTTATCGGTGTCGGACTTGGTCAGCCCGGCCTCTTTGCGGCGATGCTCCAGACTTTGGCGCATTCTTTTTCCAAGACCTCACTCTTCCTCACTTCGGGCAATATTTTTCAAAGATATGGCACTAAAAAGATCGAAGATGTCCGCGGATTATTGAAAAGGGACCCTGTCACAGGCTGGATTTGGATCGTGTCGTTTCTCTCGATTATCGGCATCCCGCCCTTCCCGATCTTCATAAGCAAGTTTTTCATTATAAGGGCGTTCTGGGTAAACGGCCAGGGCTGGCTCGCTCTTTTGTTTTTCCTTTTCATGGTGGTCGTGACTTTTGGAATGGGGAACGCGGTCTTCAGGATGACCTTTGGCGACAGCGATACTGAAAGTACAGGTTCCGTGAAGCTGGCTTTGTCTGCGTATCTGCCTCAGATTGTTTTGTTGGCGGCACTGGTGATAGCCGGTATTAACATGCCGAATTTTATGAATGAGATGCTGAGCAAGGCCGCCGCGTTCATATCGCGCGGTCCGACCTCGATTGTCAAGATAGCTGGTAAATAAAGGGTGCCGACGGAATGAACTGGGTCGAAATGAGGAATCTGAAGCCTGTCCCGCTGGGCGAGATTCCGGTGCATTCGATCGAAGAGCTGAGACGGCACGTCATCGAAAGTGTCGGAGCAGGGAACAGGCTTGTCCACTTTTTCGGTGACCGGACCGACAGTGGCGTCACTGTCTACGCGGTACTTGCCGATGATAATGCGTCGAGATTGTATATAGCTTCTTCATATCTGCAGGACAAAAAGAGTTTTGATTCCGTGACGCCGGAGATTCCCGCGGCGCATCTATTCGAAAGGGAGCTGTACGAGGAGTTCGGTATCGAGCCTGCCGGGCATCCCTGGCTGAAGCCGCTCCGCAAAGGCATACCGGGAATAGATTTGAGTGAGGACCAATACCAGTTCTTCGGCATGAAAGGCGATGAGGTACATGAGGTAGGCGTCGGACCCATACATGCCGGGGTAATCGAGCCCGGACATTTCAGATTTTCCTGTCACGGCGAGAAAGTGTACCAGCTTGAGATCAAGCTTGGTTTCCAGCACCGTGGAGTCGAAGGACTGTTTGTCCGAAACGTCAGCCATCCTATTTATCTCGAGAAGCTTGCGGAGTCGGTAGTGGGCGACACCGTTATCGGTCACGCGGGTGGATTTATCCGTGCCTTCGAATCGCTCGCCGGGACCGCTGTGCCCCGGAGAGCAAAGGTAATTCGCACGGTGGCGCTCGAACTTGAAAGAATAGCCGTTCATCTGGGAGACCTCTCCGCCCTTTCGGGTGATGTGGCATATCTGACGGGGAATTCCGTGTTCGGTGCGCTGCGGACAAAGGTCATAAACACCACGATGGCCATTTGCGGAAATCGTTTCGGAAGGGGATTGATGAAATTGGGCGGCGTCGATTTCGATATCACGGCCGGCTTGCACGATCAGATACTGAGCACAATTGACAAACTGGAAGACGATGTCGCTCTCGCTTCAGAAGTGCTCTTCTCCTCCGCTTCGGTTCTGGAAAGATTCGAGAAGACCGGCGTGGTCAGCAGGAAAACCGCGGCGGCTATCGGGATGGTGGGCCCCGCTGCCCGATCGAGCGGCGTCCCGGTCGATGTGCGCTCGGACCATCCGTTCGGTGGATTCGAGTTTCTTCCCGTACACAAACTGACTCTTCCCGGCGGTGATGTTTTTGCAAGAGCGTATATCAGGTTCATAGAGATACAGCAATCGATAAAGATAATCAGGGAACAGCTTGGCGGGTTAGCTGAAGGCAAAATCAGGCAGACAACCGGCTCTCTCCGTCCCGACAGTCTGGTTATCTCTCTGACCGAAGGCTGGCGCGGCGAGATCGCTTACGTCCTCATCACAGACAGCGAAGCAAAAATCAGGAGAGTGAAAATCAAAGACCCCTCGTTCAATAACTGGTTTGCACTTTCGCTCGCCGTGCGCGGGGAGGGAATCTCCGATTTTCCTTTGTGCAATAAGAGCTTCAACCTCTCATATTGCGGCTTCGATTTATGAGTCAATCGCAGAAGTAAAATGCTGGACTTACTCAGGTTAAGAAAGCGGCATGGGAGTCAGGCGATTCCCGACGTCGTGAACGCGGAGCTGATGGAAAGCCATCGGGGATTTCCCGTCACCGACGAAACGAAATTTCCGGGCGACTGGCAAAGCGTAGTAGACTGCTGTCCGACCGGGGCGATCTCGAAAGGGCCGATCTCTATCGACCTCGGTAAATGCACCTTCTGCGGGGAGTGTGAGAAGCTGTCCGGCGGTGCTGTCAGGTTCACCAACAAACACAAGACCGGGTCATCGGACAGAAAAAATTTGATCGTTGTCTCAGGGGTGCAATACGACGCCTACCGCGAAAAAGCTATCGAGGCGAGGAGAGAGATTCATAAACTCTTCGGACGTTCGTTGAAGCTGAGGCAGGTTTCCGCCGGAGGCTGTAACGGCTGCGAAACGGAGCTGAACGCATGCAGCAATGTCAACTTCGACATGGGAAGGTTCGGGATAGATTTCGTGGCGTCGCCCCGACACGCGGACGGGATTGTGCTGACAGGACCTGTTACGAAGAACATGGCCCCGGCTCTGATGGACGCATACCGGAGCATCGGTGACCCGAAGATCGTAATTGCCGCCGGGGCCTGCGCGATAAGCGGCGGACTGTTCGCAGGCTCAGATCAGATCAACAGAAAATTTCTTGAAGAAATCAAAGTGGATTTATACGTGCCCGGCTGTCCGCCGCATCCCCTGACTTTCATAAACGCGGTGCTGGAGTTCCTGGGAAGAGCGTAAGTACCCTCCGGTTTTCGCCGGCAGCTCAGATCCCTGCAACGTAATTCCAACCCGGTTCGGGTCTTCCTTCCGGCCGGTCGCCTCTATGTATGCCGGGGGAAGTCGAACTCAGTCAGAAGCACCACCGAGCCCTGCGGGGGCTAAAGAGATGCTGAAGGTTGCCGGTCCCTCTCATAAGGTATTTCGAACAAACGCTCGACATTTCCGGTATGGCAAGGGCTTGGTTTCCATGTGACACCAAACTGTCCCGAAGTTGATATAGTGATTCGTTTCTCACAAATTGAGGCATGGAACCAGAAAGACTCCAACATCGTTAAGAGTTATCCAGCCTTGTGAAGCGATGCACTGAGTTGGAGCGATTTGAAGTTATGAAGAACCTAGTGCAGTTGAAGTGATGTTCTCATGTCGAACCCTCCGCCTAAGCCGCCGCTCTTTTTCGGCAGAAAGTTCGACATCTAAGCAGTACATACTAACATCGAGAAAGGAACACCCTATTCGAGTGTTACGGTTTCACCCTTTTCAGCCAGACACGCAAAAAAACCTTCTCCAATGGTCCATCAAAGCGATTGGCCCGCAGATTTCTCCCTATCCGAAATCATATTCCACACCGGCGGGACATTATTCCCTTTCTTCCAAATTTCAATTTCAAATCAACAATCAGAGATGAAATGATAAACTGAAGCCTCCTTTTCAACCGTGAGGCACAAACAAAATGGAGCTATTGTTGCATTGAACTTTTAACCAAGGGAGCGTCAGCTGATGTACAATTTACGGGTTCGACAGGTTGGAACGTCTTCCGATTCCGATGGCGGTCTGGTTGAGAAGATAAGGAGAGGCGACCAGCGTGCCTTCAAGGAACTTTTCAGGAGACGGTATGCCGGACTGTGCAGATTCGCCTACAGGTATATCCCTTCGAAAGATGAAGTGGAAGATATTGTCGAATCAGTGTTCGAAAAACTGTGGCTTAGCCGGGAAAGGCTTGATCCCTCTAAATCCATAGAAGCCTATCTGTTCAAAGCGGTAAAGAACCAGGCGTTAGATATACTGAAGGGAAGAGCGAAGGATCTGGTGTCGCTGGGCGATGACAGGGTCGACGACAGCCTGGCTTCGGACCCGGTGAAAGAACTGATCAATAATGACCTTGCTGCCGCATTGAGCTGTGCGATCGAGAGGCTCCCCCGCAAATGCAAGATCGTTTTTACGTTGAGTAGGCAGGAAAACCTGACCTATTCGGAAATCGGGGAGATACTCGGGATTTCAGAAAAGACTGTAGAGAACCAGATGGGGCGGGCATTCAGGCTCTTGAGAAGACATCTCAAGGATTTTATCGGATAGAAACTACGCACATAGACCGGCCGTTCAGGACTTGTGTGCTATAAGGGGGGATGGTCTTCATGGTTAACGGTAGAAGAAGCGTGCCCATCGTTGATTGAATAACTTGGATGAGACCAAATAGGCTAAGCGGCGCGGAACGACGTGCAACCGGCTCCCTCGCTACTGGCCGCCGACGGCTTGGAAGCTGTGTGAGAGATCATCGCATGAAAATTGGGGAATCGACTTTCGCAAAAAAAGTCAGCGGGAGAATAGGGGTTTTAGATCAATCAATCGTATAACAGATGATATGAGGAAAAAACCCGGTTCGAAACTGCTCTTGCGCTATTTTTCTTCGAGGTGCTCGGAAAAGGACAAACTTCAGATTGAGAAGTGGGCGAACGAAAGCCCGAGAAACATGGAGATGTTGAATAGTCTTCAAAAGATCTGGGACCTCTCGTCGGAGGCAAAAACTGAGTGGGAGCCCGTGCAGCGGCTGCAGAAGCTCAGCGAGAGGATAGAAGAACTGGAGCGTGAAAACGCACGGAACGGCAGGAGGGATTTCAAATTGTATCGTATCGTCCCCAGACCAAAGGTTTCCGGTTTTCCTTTGAGAACGGTGCTTGCCTCTGCCCTCGCGGCCGTCGGATTCGCCGGTCTCCTTTATGCCGCGATATACTTCAGACATGAAGCATTGCAGAAGGAGGAAGAGGCACAGAACGAGAGCTTCATGATCCAGGAAGCTTCGACCAAACCGGGACAGCAGGTTTCGTTGCGATTTGCAGATGGAACTAAAGTAGTCCTCAATTCAGTGAGTGAACTTAAGTACAGCACAACGCGGTCGGGTGTGCGCAATGTGTATCTGAGCGGTGAAGCTTACTTCGAAGTGATCCATTCTAAAGCCCACCCTTTCATAGTTCATGTTCAGAATGGCACGATACGAGATGTAGGTACGAAGTTTGATGTAAGGGCCTGGCCGGGCGATAGAAGTACTCGTGTCGCCGTTGTGCAGGGAATGGTGTCCTTGCACCCGGAAGACGAGTCGGGCAGGCCGGTAATAATCCACAAAGACCAGTATTCGGTGGTCGGAAGGAACAGCGTGCTTGTTCCCCCAACCGACGCTGATGTCTCGGATGATATCGAGTGGATGAAGGGACAACATCTGTTTCAGAACAGGCCGGTTCACGAAGTAATAAAGCAGATATGGAGGTCATATGGGATTCACTGCTTTGTATCGGATACGTCGATGCTCTCAAGGAGGATAACGACCTCATTCGACAATCGCGATCCTGCGAAGAGAGTTCTCGACATGATTGCACTCTCGCTGGATCTGAAATATAAAGTCTCAAAGGATTCGGTCTATTTCATCCCCCAGCGTCCAATGCTGGAGTCTCGTCGTGCGAACACCAAAACGGCGAGCCATCAAAAGGCCGATGCCAGTACCCGGCAGGAAAGGAGAGCATGGTGACCAAGATTCGTAGATTGATGTTGTGCGCTGCGGCGATGCTCATCGTAAGTTTGTTCGTAGGTATCTCGAGAGCTCAGTTAGCCAGCGATTTGCCGCCAGGCTTTTCTGCTGCAAACTGGACGAATGCGAAGATCGACACTCCCAGCCAGCCTCAAGCGTATCTCAATCGTCGCGTGTCGTTGACATTCAAGAACGTTTCTTTAGTGGAGGCTTTGGACAGGATTGCATCTGTCACCCGCGTCAATTTCTCATACAGCGATGGAACAGTTCCTACGGACAACAGGATCAGTGTCGACTTGAAAGATCTGACATTGGGTGAAACGATGAACCGTGTTTTAGCAGGCACAGATCTGAGCTGGGTGCCGATGAGGGGAGGGCACATTGTTATAAGAAATAAGAAAGAAGGGGCTAAGGGAACCGGGAACATTTCGGGCAAGGTAGTGGACGCGGAGGCCGGCGAGGCGCTTCCGGGAGCAACCGTGCTGCTGAAGGGAACAAGTCTCGGAGCTGCCACAGATTTGAACGGGAATTACACAATTCAAGGCGTACCCGCAGGAACGTATACGATTCGAGTAACATATATCGGCTACACGACAGAGAATGTGAAGGTTGAAATAAACAACAGGATGAAGCTTATCGAGAACATTAAGCTGCACGCAGTCGGTGTGCGCGGAAAGAGCGTGGTTGTGACGGTCCAGGCGCAAGGCCAGAACGCGGCTATAAACCAGCAGCTTTCGTCAAACAAGATAGTGAGCGTCGTGTCCGCCGCCAGAATCAGGCAACTGCCGGACGCCAACGCAGCCGAGTCGGTGGGCAGACTTCCCGGGGTTTATTTGCTTAGGCAGGGAGGGCAGGGATACGAAGTCTCCATCGACGGACTCCAACCTAAGTATAACCGGGTTGAAATTGATGGAGTAGAAATGGCCCCGACTAGCAGCAATAACCGGGCGGTGAACATGAGCATGATTTCATCAAACATGCTGAGCGGGATAGAGGTATTCAAGACAGTTACCCCCGATATGAACGCGGCCGTTTTGGGCGGAGTTGTGAACTTCCAAATCAGGGAAGCCAAACAGGCACCTTCGGGCGCGCCTGAGATAGAACTCTCCTCGCAGGGAGGTTACGAAGGTCTCCGAACTCAATTTGGCGATTACAATTTTTCCGCCACCGTCGGAGACAGGTTTCTAAACCGGCGGCTCGGAATTCTCGCGCAAGCGGTCGTCGATCGGGAAAACTTGTCAAGCGATGAGCTGGGGGCAAGCTATATTCTCGAGTCAAAGAATCCCGGCGTGAATAATCCTTTGCTTCTTACCGATCTCACCCTCAGCTTTCTTCCCAGTATCACACGCAGGTACGACGGAACTATCAATATAGATTACATCCTGCCCGAGGGTAAAATCGATTTCATGAACTTCTTCAGCGGCAGCAATACGAATACGCAAACGATCAGCCAGGATTACAACCTTGAGGTAAACCAGATTATCGACAGAGCAGCTTACTCACCCGGACAGCTTGATGTCATGACAAATCTTCTTGACATCAAAGAACGGGTGCTGTCATTCGGTCTTGATGCGAAGATCTCTCACTCGCTCTCAGAGAATATTTCTCGCGGAGGCTGGGGGGTGACTTTCCAGGAGTACCCTGCAAACTTGGGCACCGTCTCAGGAGCACTGCCACCGCAATTGATTGCACAGGCCGCTTTGCCCAAACTTGACCCGCAAATCATGCAACTCTTGAGTATCAACACCAGCAACAATACCACAATGCAAAGAAATATTACCGGGTCCATCGATATCACGAGAAACATAAGTGTATCAGATTTAGTCTCGGGCATTCTGAAGTTTGGAGGAAGCTATCGTTACACACACCGGTCTTACAGTGCCAACGGGGCGGGCGGAAGCTTAGGTTTCGACGCTTCAACTACTGTGTACAGCTCAATCATTCATGCTTATCCATGGATGGCGAAGCCACCCTACAACCTCGATCCGGCCAAGAGCGCAACGCTTCCCATAACTGTGTTCGAAGATCCGAATTTCAGCTACGGGAATTTCCTTAATGGCAGCTACACGATGGGTCCTGCGACAAATCTCAACTTCTTATCGCAAATAGTGAATTTCGTCTATCAGGGAGCTTCTAAAGCCGGCTGGCAGTCATGGGGTTTCTCTCCTGACCCTTATGGCAACATTGCGAACAATTATTCCGGAAATGAGTACGAGAGCGCTGAATACGCCATGGCTACCGTCAACATTGGAACTCAAATCACACTGATAGGCGGAGCTCGGTACCAGGGCCTCGCAACATCATACCGGACCGCAAGGATTTCAAACGCAGACCAGACTATTTATTATCCGAGTGTTTATCCTCATCAGGATACTACAATCGACCAGTATCACGGTTATTTACTGCCTGATGTGAGCCTGATGTACAAGCCGCTTTCATGGCTCATCGCACGATTGTCCTATACCAATACACTATCCTACCCGGACTTTACTGCCATCATACCCACAATCGACATCTTCCCGGCAAACGCCTCAGTTACCTGGAACAACCTCGCGTTACAACCGGCTCATTCGAGGAATTATAACCTACAGCTCTCGTTTTTCGATAACACCATCGGACTTCTTACCGTCGGCGGATTCCTGAAGAGAATCGATAATATGGTATTCGCACAGAGCAGATTCATCTCTAATCCGTCTAAGTATCCCGGGCTACCTCCCACCACGGCAGGCTTTCAAATGAACACCTTTTTGAACAACCCTAATCGGGTTGACGACTATGGTGCATCGCTCGATTGGCAAACGCACTTCTGGTATTTGCCCGGATTGTTGAGCGGATTGGTCTTCAACATCAATTACACACATATATTCTCGAGTGCGAAATATCCGTATACGTTGACCAAGCCCGGAGTTTATCCCACTTACGTCCCAACTCACGTGGACACGTTCTACACCGACCGCTTACTGGACCAGCCCGATAACATCGTTAATCTATCCGTCGGGTATGACTACAAGGGCTTCTCTGTCCTTGTGTCCATGATATACCAAGCGAACGTATCGACCGGAACTAATCAGTACCCGGAACTTCGTCCCGCGAAACTTTCATATCTGCGCTGGGATTTGACTGCCAAACAAAATCTGCCATGGCCCGGCCTCGTCGTTTACCTCAACCTGGTTAATCTTAACAATGCAAATGATACTTACGTGGTTCAGGGAACGGGATTCCCTACGTCTGAAAGCGACTATGGCCCGGTCGCACAATTAGGACTGAGGTGGTCTCTACAATAGGCAAGAGTAAGACCGTATTTAAAAAATAACAAATGATATCCGGTGTACCACCATCGTATATCAGAAAACCAAAGGAGAAACATCATGAACAAGATGATTACCACATTTTTCTTGACGGTGATTGTGGCACTCTGTTGGGTGCCGGGTTCGTCGATGGCCCAAACGTCGTCGGACACCCTTTATGTGTCCGCGATGCCGCCGGGAAATATCAACAACGTCATTGCAGGGGATACCACAACGACAGGAGCCCGGAAGGACCCCCATCGGGTTTATGTCCTGCAGCAAACCGGAAAGGTAGACACGACGTATTTCTTCACCGCTACCATTAACATGCTTGACAATTTCAGCGGTCTGACCCTCACCATAATAGGAAAGGACAACCCCAATACCGGTATGCCCCCAGTGATTGAACCGTTTATCCTTTCAGACAACTCTACGCCCGCTCCCTTCGTCGAATGCAGGACGGGGAACATTAGCGTCGATAATCTCTACTTCCTGGGCAAGCGCACCGACGGATTGATAAGTTCGGGAAACAACAGATTCTTTGACGGAACTCCAGTGCATTCGTGGCTGCGAATCAATCACTGCGTGTTCGACGAATTCACCAAGGAATCCGATGCCATAATTAGTTACGGCGGTGATAGTAACAGCTTCTATATTAAGAATACTGAATTCCGAAATTTACAGGATCGGGCCTTCTGGCAGCCTACTGTTATATTTGCCGAAGCTGCTGACACTCTGCAACTCATCAACGACACTTACTTCGGTATCGGGATTGGGATATGGGGTAATGACAATCTTGGATATTTCGACTTTGAGCACAACACAATGGTGGGATGTGCCTGGTGGCCTTTCCGCATATATCAGGTTGACACCGCAGTCATTTCGGACAACATATTCTATGCCACCTACGCTGGAGGTCTGGATTCCGCTTCTATTAACTACGGCGGGCTGGGGAATGAATCTCCATCGGTAATATCACTTGACTCCCTCTTCCAATTTGCCTCGCCGCCATACAACGAAACTGAGGCGGGCAGACATATTGTTGTAGACAACAACGCCTATTTCTGGCCAAAGGGAATTGATTCCACTATTGCAGCAATGGATGACACCGCCAAGAATAAGATCGTTCCACCCGCTTGGATGAACAGTCAGACAAAAGCGATGTTTTCGAATAAAACAGCCTGGCCTGGCTTGAGTGAAGCAAATAATGACAGTGTTGATCCGGGATTTTCACCGAGTATCGTGAACCCAATGATCGCCAGCTTGGACTCGTTTACCGTGGCACGCTGGAACGGATCGGTTTCGACTTCTCCTCTCTGGAGGCAGTTCATAACCAATCCCGCAGACGTGTTCGGGCCGGTTGCGAAGAACTGGGCCTCGATTCAGGGATATCCGGTTCCGGAGAATCTCGCGTATTCAAACGTGACGCTGCAGACAGCAGGCCAAGGCAACTACGCACTGGGTGATCTCAACTGGTACCCGGCACAACTGAAGGAATGGGAAGCCGGCCAAACTGTGAACGCAGTTAAACAGATAAAGCCGGAGATTCCCGCACAGTTCAGCCTAAGCCAGAACTACCCGAATCCTTTCAACCCTTCGACTGAAATCAGGGTAAGCCTTGCCAGCCCGGGGAACATGAGCCTTACGATTTATAATGTCCTCGGACAGGTGGTCGATGTGGTTGAGCAGGGATATAAACCCGCCGGAACATATATCTACAATGTCAACATGGACAGGTTTGCAAGCGGCGTGTACTTCTACTCCCTGCACGAAGGCTCTAATTTGTTGACCAAAAAAATGCTTCTCCTTAAGTAACAACATGCGTGGAGGCGGGGCAACGTTGCTTCGCCTCCACTCTTGCTTCATCGATTCACCGGTTTACAAGGAGCCGACATCTCATGCCCAATCTCCTGCGTAATTTGTCTTCAATACAAATTTGGATCCTACACAGAATGAAAGGCACGCTGGCAATTATATCGATCTGCAGCCTGACGATCCTCAGTCTTGGGGTTGGTTCATGTCATATATTCCAGCCAACTCCAGCTAATTCCGGCATTGCATACTCCGCGGCATGGGACACTCTCAGCGGAAGCGACAAACAAATGCTGGACAAGATTGAAAAGGCGGCGTTCGAATATTTCTGGAACGGAGTAGATCCCACTACAGGCCTGGGAGCCGCTTCATTAACTGTCCCCAATCGCGTGAGTATAGCTACCGAAGGTTTTGCTCTTTCTTCGATATGTATAGCAGACACGAGAGGATGGATAAGTTATCATGATGCGTATCAGCGCGTCCTATTGATACTCAATAGTTTTTACAGAGATACTAGCAACGCCAACGACTTTTGTGTACAGGGGTATGACGGCTTGTTCTATCATTTCGTGAACGATGAGACCGGGCAGCGCTTTGGTAATAGTGAGGTATCGACGATCGATACAGGAATACTCATGGCCGGGGTGCTTCAGTGCATGGAGCACTTCAAGGGGACGGGAATCGACTCGCTGGCGAGAAAAATATATGAGAACGCGGACTGGAGCGCGTTTCTGACATCCGGCGGCGGACTCGCCGCAGCGTGGACTCCCGAGAGCGGGATGTCGGCCCAATTCACGGGGTACAATGAATACATCTTAGTTTACCTTCTCGGGTTGGGCTCGCCGACTCATCCGATTCCCGCGAGCAGCTGGAACGTATGGGCCAGTACATATCATTTTATAGATCCTTATGGAACTGGAGCTTTCCTGACTCCAGGCGGCTCATTTACGCCCGAGGCGTACCTGTACCAGTTTCCTGCCTGCTGGTTCAATTTCAATGGAATAAAAGACAACTACGCCGATTATTGGCAGAATGCGGTCAACGCCCTGACGGCAAACCGGCGGTTTTGCATAAGCTGGGCACAGCGAAACTCCGCCGACACTCTTCTGTGGGGGTGGACCGCCTGCAATGGGGAAAACGGGTACCTTGGTTACGGAGATCCGTTCAACGGGACCGTGGCTCCGTCGGCGGTCGCCGCCTCGATGCCGTTCATCCCGACGCTTGCTCTGCCTACGCTTAGATACATGTATGACAAATATTATGATAAGATAGGGACCCAGTAC
>JAJZVO010000058.1 GCA_021845665.1 Bacteroidota bacterium
CGATCTCTTCATTTATTTCAAGCTTCAATCAGGTCGTTCCTGATCCTGTTTTTTCTTTTGCGGCCACGACCACGTTAGCCGCACAATCACTTTTCTCCCGCCTGTTGCGTCACAGTTTCTCGATCAGCTTATGTATCTCTTCCTTGGTTTTTCCAAGCTTTTGCTGAAGTCTTCCGAGAAGCTCTTCCTCTTTGCCCTCCTTCAAGAGCAAATCATCTTCAGTCAGGTCGGCATACTTTTGCTTGAGCTTGCCTGCAAGCTCATTCCAGTTTCCTTTAATACTCAGCTTTTCCATTTGTAATCCCTTTCAAACACATATACGAACTATCTCTGCAGCAATTGTAGTCTTCACGATCCCAGCTGCCGATCCTGATTGTCCTGGTGACGGTGTTTGTCCGGATTATTTCTTTTGTCGTGTTTATTGCTCTTGCCTTGTCCTTTCCGCTGCCCATTATCGTGCTTTTGCTGTTTCAGCCACTTATTGTGTTCAGGATGGTTTTTGTTCACAAAATATTTGGGATCCCGGCTATCACGAATCGGTTGTTGATCGTGTCGATCCTTAAACGAACCGTATTTCTGCCTATACTCGCGGTCATGCAGGTACGGCTTATCTTCATTAATCACAACTTTGTAACCGCGATACAGATTGTAATTACGGTAACGGTAAGGCAAGTATCGTGAAGTAATCCAGCGCCCTCTTTCACGGTAGATAAATTCACGTCTTGGTACATTGTAGTAAGCGTCTATACCGGGCAAATAGTAGTATTGGACCCTGTCATAACCCACCGGGCCCCAAACCGGCTGACTGCTTATATTCACACTGAAATTGAGATGTACCTGGGCTTTCAGGGGCGCCGCGAGAAGAACAAAGAGTCCCGCAGTCACTATGGTAAAATATATTCTTCGCATTTCCGATTCTCCGTGCAGTGATGGTTTCATGTCAATGGCCAAGTCATGTCGAATCGTTTTGGACCTGGATGACTCGGTCTGGTTTGTAAATCTTGAATCAAAAGTCCCCGCAACTTTTGTCACGGGGACTTCAGCACATTTTCTAATGAATTCCGGTCACTTAATGACCCTGAACTCGACTCTCCTGTTGATTTCTCTGCCTTCTGCAGTGACGTTGGTTGCAACTGGACCAGTTAATCCGTATCCAACGGCCCTGAGCCGGCTTGAGGCTATGCCTTGCGAAACGAGATAAGCCTTGACCGCATTGGCTCTCTGCAAGGAAAGGGTATCGTTGTAAATAGGAGTCCCGATCGAATCCGTGTACCCTTTGATCTCAACTTTCAAATCGGGGTTGTTCATCAAAAGCTTCACTGCATCGTTAAGCACCGAATACGATTCCGGCAGAAGTTCCGAACGGTTGAACGCAAACTTGACGCCCTCCAAGTACCAGGCATCGGCCGGGATCTTGATATACTTATCTACCACAACTTCTTTGGTGACTTCTCTCGGGATGTATTCCTTGATCATGTCTTCAATTCTGTTGTAGTCGGTAAGGTCTCTCTGTTGGGGATACACAGCGGCAGAAGGATGCCAGTACCTCTCCGACGACTCGCCTTTGCTGCCGAAATAGAACTTGATGCCAAGGCCGAGTGTCCAATAGGAATCCTGTCCGTTCGGCTCGAGCGCGTAACTCATAACTGCGCCGTCTAGCTCAGAGTTGTATGTTGAATGATAGCCGAACTCTCCCGTCAGACTCCAGTCGGGAATAAATTTCCATTCGACGCCGGCGCCATAGTTGAACTCGGCATCAAATGCATTCGCGTCCAGAGTTGTGGTATACTGGTTTCTCGACATTCTTTCCATGGCCCCAACCCCGGCAAACACATACGGTGAAACCGCTTCGCATGGCACCAGATAGTACAGCAAATCAAGATTGCCGGACCAAAGGTTTGTTCTCTCAGTTGTGGTGCCGGACGCACCGCTATACGACCCTTCAAGGTGCGAATAGCCGCCTGCCAGTCTCAATGCGACGTGCTCAGAGAAGTTCCGTTGAAGTGACACGAGTGCGCCATAATCAGTATTCAGAGGTTGTATGTTTACTTCCTCATATCTGGGATAAACCAGACTCAGGCCGACCGACCAGCTGCTTTTTGCTGTTTGTGCGCGAGTAACGCCGACGGCCATGACAAGCAGCAATGCAAGTCCTAAATAAACTGTTTTCATCTTAGATTCCTCCTAAGTGATAGAAATTTTCGTTTAATCCAAAACGCTGAGTTGTTACGTCATCAGGCAGAAGTGTCTTTGCCGCTTCCGGTTTTGGAAACAGCGGAACACGCTTACTTGGATTCGTTCCGAAAGGAGGAGTGAGGAGACATGGTCTCCTCACCTCAGCCTCTCCCACCATTACTTTCTTTTCAATACTGGCTGCCGCATACATCATGTTGTCCATCTTTTCTATTAAAGCAACCAGATCATTTCTCGTCTTCATAACTAATGCCTTTTGCATCAGGGCACATTCACGACTGTGTTAACCAGTGTGACCGAAGCGTTAAGGCTCAAGGCTCTGCCATCAAGCGTCGTTATAGTCGCATTGCCGGCGGTGGAGAACGTAACTCCTGAATAGGATATTATGGTTCCCACCATGGTACCGCCGCCTGCGCCATTGATTGTAGCGGCACTGCCGACCTGCCAGAATACATTCTTAGCCTGAGCACCGTTTATCAGAATAACGCTGCGCGGTTGTCCGGCCTGGCCTACGGTAAGTGATTTTGCCATCTGGAAGACCCAAACAGCGTTCGGGTTATTCTGAGCGTCAAGGGTCAGATCACCAGAGGTTATCTTAAACGTTCCTGCGGCAGCCGTGTAGGTACCCGGGGCTAAGACTAGTCCACCTAACTCGCCGGCGCCCGGATCGGGGCCGCTCGGAAGCCCGGCAAGGTAGTTATATGCCGTTGTAGCATCGGACAGCGCCTGCTGAGCTATCGCGAATTTCGCCGCGGTGCCCGGAGCGGGGGGTGCACAGTTTATCACTCCGGTCACATCGCCGATATTAAGCGGCGTTTCGGTATACACGTTTCCACCTGAATCGTGGAATCCGGTTACGAGAGTCGAAGCAGCGGTGGTTCCGATATCTCCATTGACCACCGTGTTGATTCCCTGGTTGGTCAAACCGGCGCTGCCTCCAAAGCCTCCGAAGGTCGCTGCCGCTCCAAGATTTACTGTCGGACCTACTGCAGCAAAGTTCGCTACCAATGTCCTGTTTCCACTTAATGTGAACGTGTAGGTCGCATTAGTAGATACGGAAGCAGCGTTTTCTGTCCAGTCGGTGAATACGTATCCGGCGTTGGGCGTCGCGGTTACCGTTACCGAAGAGCCTGAATTAAATGTACCGCCTCCGTTTGTCGTTCCGCCTGCCGCAGGACTTGATGACAGTGTTACCGTATACGGTATGATGGTTGTGAAACTCCATACATAGTTGCTCGCCAATGAATTACCCGCCAGGTCCTTCGCCCCGGTCGTAATCGTGGCTGTGTACACGGTATTTGGCAGGAGGTTGTTTGCCGGCGCGTAGGTGGCTGTCGTGCCTGAGTAAGACACAGTACCGGCGACAAACGATGAACCTTGCATTAAGGTAAATGTTGCCGTGGTAACAGTTGAAGCGTCCATCATCTTACTGAAGGTTGCGGCGACATTCTGGTTAAGAGCCACACCCGTCGCGACATTAACAGGGTTCGTTGAAATTACTGTGGGCTGAGTGACCACCGCTGCCGCGCCTGTCGTGAAGCTCCATACATAGTTGCTTGCCAATGCGTTGCCTGCAAGATCCTTGGCCCCCGTTGTAATCGTTGCCGTATAAACGGTATTTGCGGTGAGGTTGCTTGCAGGTGCAAAAACCGCCGTTGAGCCGGAGTAGGAGACAAAGCCTGAAACTGGCGTTGAACCTTGAGCTAACGCAAATGTTGCCGTGGTAATCGTTGAGGCATCCATCGCCCTGCTGAAGACTGCGGCGACTTTCTGGTTAAGAGCGACGCTTGTTGCGGCATTAGCAGGGTCCGTAGAATCTACCGTGGGCGGAGTAACGAGTGCTACTGCGCCTGTCGTGAAGCTCCACACATAGTTGCTTGCCAATGCGTTGCTCGCAAGATCCTTAGCCCCGGTTGTAATCGTTGCCGTATACGCGGTATTCGGCGCCAAGTTGCTTGCCGGTGCAAAAATCGCGGTCGTGCCGGAGTACGACACAAAACCTGAAATGGGCGCTGTACCTTGCGTTACGATGAATGTGGCGCCGGTAATCGTTGAAGCATCCATCGCCTTACTGAAGGTCGCGGAAACCTTCTGATTAATAGGCACAGATGTCGCCGCATTAGCGGGATTTGTAGAACTCACTGTGGGTGGAGTGACGGCCGCTGCCGCGCCCGTCGTGAAGCTCCATACATAGTTGCGTGCCAACCCACTGCCCGCAACATTCCTGGCCCCGGTCGTAATCGTTGCTATGTAAACGGTATTTGCCACGAGGTTGCTTGCCGGTGCAAAAGTTGCGGTCGTGCCTGTATAAGTCACGGTACCTGATACAAACGAAGTACCCTGCATCAAGGTAAATGTTGCGGTGGTAATCGTCGAAGAGTCCATTGCTTCACTGAAAGTTGCCGCAATTTTCTGGTTGAATGCCACGCCCGTAGCGACATTAGCAGGGTTTGTGGAACTTACGGTGGGTGTAGTAATAACTGGGGGAGAAGTTATCCCGACTCTGTTCTCCCAACAACCGGCCATCGTAATGACCAGTAGCAGTGGCATAAGCCACCTTGAATAGTTTTTAAGTGTACGCATTTGCGTCTCCTCTTGTTTTTTAAAATGATTACGTCTTACTGGTCTATTTGAAACCCGCGTAAAGAAATGGAATAATCTCATTCGCCACTCACTTCATGAGGATCATTTTCTTAATGGAAATGAAGGAGCCGGCATCCAGGCGGTAGAAGTATACTCCGCTCGCGAGACTGGTTTTTCCCTCTTTGGTATTGAACGGTACGCTGTAGCTGCCCGCCTGTTGAAGACCGTTGACAAGCGTGGCGACTTCCTGGCCAATCACATTATAGACCTTCAGCGAAACCATACCGGCCTTCTCAAGACTGTAACGGATGGTGGTGGATGGATTGAATGGATTGGGATAGTTCTGCGAGAGAGCAAATCCATTAGGTGCTACTACGCTCGCAATTCCTGTCGCCACCCCGGGATCGGTGACGGCATTAGCGTCCAATGTAACCGCGGTCTGTGCCAGTGCTCTGCCTTCCAAAGTTGCGCCGCTGTTCAGGGCAATCAACGTTTGACACAAAATAACTCCCTTGAAGTCGGCTGTTGTTCCGATCGTTACCTGACCGGCGACCTGCCAGAAGATGTTCTTGGCCTGCGCGCTGCCGATCAAGACTTTCACGCCGTTGGCTTCGGAAAGGTTTCCCGCTATCTGGAAGATCCAGACATCATTTGCTCCGCCGCTGAGAGTGACATCCGTGGATATCGTAACCCCGGTGGTCCATTTGTAGAGCCCAGGGACAAGTGTCTGCCCGCCTATTTCGCCGGCACCTACATTCAAGAACGCTCCGGAAGGTGTCGGTGTTCGTCCCGCGGCGTCGGTGTACGCGGTTTCCATGTCGCCAATTGCAGTGGTCAGGTTAGTGGGGGTTGGGGTTGAATAGTCTGATGCGTATACCTTTCCGGTCACCAGGCTCGATGTCGCGAATACATCTGTGGCATCGGCTATCAATGAAAATCCGGTGATGAACGACGCGGCGGCCGGACTGAGTCCAATATTTCCGGTGACTGCGGTGGTACCTGTAGTTGAGACTCCCGTTTTTGCGAGGATCACGTAATTCCCGGCGGTCCCAAGATTTACCGGCAATAGTTGCGATAGAGCGGTAGTGTGCGCCATTAAAACAACGAGCGGTACAACAACGAGCAAGCGAGTGTACCTGCTTAAAATAATTGTCCGAAGTATCCTTCGGATCAAATTCGTAGTATGAGTGTTCATAAAAACCTCCTTATGGTCAATGAACATGACCGGTTTCGTTTATTAGCTCGCCCATCTGCAATTGGTTCGCCCGTCCGAAGTGGCTGTACAGTTGGGCATAAATCTTTGTGCTAGAGCTTTTCTTGTTGTCGTTTACGAGTCTAAGACGGTGAAATCGCCGTCTCCGGGAATCGTAGAACCTGCAAGCGTTCAACCACTCGATTCCGACGAGTCCTTTATTTTCAGCCGATATCCCGACCAGCAATTCTTCCAATAAATTGTTCCAATAATTCATCCTCCTCTCCATCGATCGTTTCCATTTTCGTTCACATCGTTGTCGATTCACTATATATCTTCCTTTCTGCCGCTCGACTGCATTCAGATCCTGCTGAATATCTTGCCCGACCTGTAGTACAGCAGGCGACAGGCGCTCATTTCGAAAAGTCCAGCCCGGACTTGCGGATCTGGTTTCAAGTACTGTGGTACAAGTATATCCTTGATATGCTCGACAGAGAATACTTCCGAGGGATGAAAGGGGAGCTACACCCGGAGGATGAGGAAACCTAATGACAGCAACCACCAGACTGTCGTAACGACCAGCAAGACCGAAGGATCTCGCTGTCCCATCGCTTACCGGCGTTTAACCAGGCCCCACCGAAATCGCTGTGAAGCTCCCTACCCTGTCCGCAACCCACGCGTTGCGGCCGGTGGTCTTCGCCCCTGTGGTAATCAAAGGGGTATACTAAGGATTGCTCCGTCTTCTCCTGTGAATTACCTGAGGTACACATTTCGCCGCTCCTTTCCTGATAGTCTGTTGCTCCCTGAACCCTGTATGCCATATTCCCTATAGAAAAGGGGGGATCTTCATGCGATCCCCCCTCAGCGATACTTTTCTTACTTGCCCCGGACCGCTAACCGAGGCGCACACCTATGAATGATCCAGAGTTTCAATGATCATTATGGTCGCGGTTCCTATTCCCGTCTTTCTTTGGAAGCATGTTCTATGCGGGTTTGATCGCGATGATCACTATTGTCGCAGTTCCTAATTCCATCTTTCTCATCCTTATCATGATAGTATTCTTTACCGTTGTTGCCTCGCGACGGTCCACATTTTGTGTGGATCTGGATATTGCCGCCCTTCAGATTGCCTGAAGCGCTGTAACCGTTCGAGAGTTCCAGACTTAAGCTATCGTTGCGGCCGGGCTCGCCATTGTCAACGACGACAACCTGGTATGTGAAAGAACCATGACCGTTGACCCTGGCAGTACCTTCGATCAGACGTGTCACGGGATTGATAACGACGTAACCAGTAACTGCGGTGCTCTTAACCATCACACCGTTCCTGCCGTGATCTTTGTATGAGAGTTGACCCCAGAACTTGCCGGTCTTGATACCACCGCTGACGCCGAATGTAGCTTTTCCACCGGAGGGCCCTTTGATCGAACCACCACCAGTGACGAAATCTTTGCAGGGGTTGGGTGGAACCGTTCCGCCGCCGGAGCCGGCACAAGTTGCAATCGTATCGGTAATCATCGTTACCGCGCCATTCAAAGCCAACATCCTACCCGACACGTTTGCGCCGGAGGTCATTGTAATGGTCGTATTTGCGACGACGGTCCCTACGAACTTGGCGCCATCGATGGTCGCGGACGAACCGACGGCCCAATAAACGTTAGAACCGCTGCAAGCCTGATTGTTGTTGTTGATGGCGATGATGTTTGAACCGGCCATAGTCACAAGCGTAGTGCCCATCTGGAAAATGAACAGGGCATCGCTGTTCCCCTGGAAATCAAGATAGAGGGTTCCATTCACCTGCAAGTTGGCAGACGGCGCGAACCTATAAACGCCGGGCTTGAGTACGAGCCCATCCAGCTGAGTGACACCCGAGTAGGTAGTATCGGGCACCTGGGCCATTAGGTAATTGTACATGATGACGGCATCATTATGGGCCAGAGTCGCGACAGGACCTCCCGCATATGTCGTCCCGTTTACTACCCCGAGTCCCGCTGTCACTATCCCCGGACCCACGATCGTGTTTGTTGGCGCCGGTTGAAATCCGGTGATTGCAGTGCCCGGGCTGACGCCCAGATCTCCGGTGATGAGCGATGGACCGTCATTGGTGACCGTCGTCCCACCAAGAACTGCGAAAGTCTAAACTGAACCCAGCGGAACAGACGATGCGCTAAGACTTGACGCTTTCATGAGCAGGCTGTTTTGAGATTGTGGACCGGTCAGTGTGCTCGAGCTGGGTTGACCCGAAGGCGTGCTCGATTGACACGCCGCGAGAAGAAACATCGCGAGCGAGACAGACGTAAAGACGGCGACTCTTACCGCGTGTTCCGCCAGAGATCGCGTTCGAACCTTTGTTCTTTTCATAACTCCTCCAGAATATTAGTATTAAACTTCTTTGGGAGCCGAGTCCGAACTGCGGACCAAGTCCCAAACATTTTCATATGAGTATATCCTTGGTCATCCCGGCAGAGAATACATCCGTGGGATGAAAGCGGAACTACATCTGAGGGGTTAGAAGCTATCCACCTGTTAACGAAATAGTTTTGTCGCCGACTTTGAGTGGGAGACAGACTTACACCATGCGAGATGAAATATTGCTTTCGGAGGAAACGAACATCCGAAGCCCCGGCCACGCGAACGCGCGTGAAGAAAACTCAGAGCGTCAAACCGAGCTGGGCATTGAGCAAAATACGCGATCGCCTGTCTATGGGAAAAAAGGGGACCAGTTCCAGACCCGCGTTGACCCGCATTGGCAGGCCGATACCCATCCTCCGGATAAGCTCAACGACATCCAGGAATACCGACATGGCGAAACCGCCCCGACCGGCACCGATATCGATCGGCGAGCTCACACCAAAAGTTCCAATTCCAAGGTTGACAGGCAACCGTTGTCCCAATGTTCCGTCGAAATAATAAAACCGCATCATGGCACTGGTGTTGCCGTACTCTACGGTATCCCTGGCTTCGGTATCATACAAAACCTTGGGGATGCCGAGGGTGAACCCGATTTCTATCGCTGGCCCTTCAACGCGGAAATACCGCGTCACAGAATTGGACTTGTCGACCTCGCCGATTGTGATGCTGTAATCTGGTTCGATGCTGACTTTTACAACCGACCAATCAGGCAGGGTGTCCACCTCCACCTGCACCTGTCTGAGGTCTTCCGGACGGATTACGGCATACGCACCGTAGGCTTTACGGTATTGAAGGAACATCGCAAGATCACGGTTCGGGCCTCCCCGGCTCCGAAAGGTCATCACACGCCGTACGTATGTTTGCACGGTAGCTCCCTCTCTCGACAGTACTGTGGTCCTGATAGTGAGGAACTGCGGTCCCATGTGCTCCCGTATACTGTCGCGGTGAAAAATCACATGAAGGTTTTGTATTTGTTCGCGGTTGAGCACTTCTGCCGTCAGCTGATCCCTGCTGCCAGGTTCGGGCCCAATGCTTACGTATTTGTCGAGCCGTTCAACGGCCTGGTACTCTTCGACCTCCACGACACAACTCGTCGCATAAACAAAGCGCCGCCCCTGGGCATCCACCACCATGAGGCTGACATGATATGAATCCGGCATGAGAGTCTCAGGAATGGCGGCGAAATAAGTGTGAGGGCCGACGGATTTGAACGTTATTCCTCCGTCGAGCAGTATGGGAGTAACGGTAAACGCTGCGATGCTGTCGTTTTGTCGAATTGTAAGGTGAACCGTGTCTCCCGGAAAATACACCAGCTTGTCAACGGAGAGCGTGATGGTTCCATCCTCGGTTGGCGGCCAAATGAGCCCCGCAGAGAAGGCGGGGTAAACCGTGGTGGGTCGCTGCTGTGACTGTGCACTTGCCGCACCAACAATGCAGAGCAGGATCAGACCGGAGGAAACAGATTTCAGCATATCGGTCTTTTGACAATTACGGTGGCAAAAGCTTGCTCTGAATCTTCAACGAACGGCGCGTTCACACATCCCCGGTCCGTAATCCCCCATCCACCGGCGTTTATCTGTGGCTGTGAGACTTCTGAATACGGTTGAGTTCCCGATTCTGATCCGATCCTCTTACCATCCGGTCCATGATGCGGTCCGACAATACATTTACCTACGGCGGATTCTACGGAGAAATTCGCCTCTGCTTTGGGCATCACTCACCGTCTCCAAAATGATAAGCACTGTTTCCCGAGTCTCAATATCGTCGATGCATCGTATCGACATCCACCACCGGCCTTACTTCCGATGGATGGAATATACTCCATGACAAGGTCCGGGTTCTTCCAAAGGAACTAATTGTCCACCATCGAAATGCTTCTGGCAATCAACTTGATAGTCTCATCGCGGAAAGAATAGTTTGAAACTTCCAAACGCGTGTGCAACGCAAGCTTCTCCATTGCATTGTGGAGATGTCTCCTGACGGCGAGGACTGAGATGTGGAGTTTCTGCCCTATCTCGCGGTTGGTCAAGCCTCCGCCGATAAGCGTAATGACGTCCAATTCGCGTTTCGTCATCCGATACGCCTCCTTCAGCCTCGTCCCTCCGCCTGCAACAGCTTGCTCGATGATCTTAGAAAAAAGGGACGTAGACACCTGAGGCAGGAGGACTTTCTTACCTTCTGAAACAGCCCGTATCGTCGTCAGAAAATCTTCAGCTGAAGTGTCTTTTAGAACGAAGCCCGAGGCCCCGGCTTTCACATATTGCATGATATCTGCCGGAACCGGAGCAAGATCCATCACGATCACCCTCGTCTTGGGAAACTCTATCTTCGCCGACTCGACCACGCGCAGACTGTTTTGACTTCGCAGACCCAAATCCAACAGAATCACATTCGGTTTCAGCCGGTGAATCTTGAGGACTGTGTTTGCCCTGTTTCCGGACGCGGCAACGACATAGATATCCCGCTCCTTCTTCAGCATACCCAGGATTCCTTCCCGGAGGAGGCGGTTATCTTCGATGAGCAGCATTCGTATTTTTCTCATTCTCATGGTGAAAGCTGCAAAGACCGGAGTGGCAAATCAATCGTTCAAGGGAGCGAAAAAGGAATTACATCTTTGGGGTGAGCTGATCTCCCGCACAGCGGGAGGGGTGGGCGGGGAATCAATCCACTATCAACGAAACCGAATCGACTGCACTTTTACGGTCGTCGGCATCGTGAGCATGACTGGCAATCTGCAGCCGGGTGTGCAGCGCAAGTTTCTCAAGAATGTTATGGACGTGACTTTTAACCGTGTAGATTGACAGATGGAGGCGCTGAGCAATTTCCTTATTGGATTGACCCTCGGCAATTAATTCGACGACATCGCGTTCACGTCTTGTCAACCGCACCGATTCAAGTATTACGGATGTCTTTTTCCTATTCAGGGCATACTCGATGATCTGAGAAAAGAGAGTTCCAGCCATGACGGGTGGAAGAATTGTTTCCCCCCCGGCAATCGCTCGAATTGTCTGCAGAAAATCGTGAGTCGTTGCATCCTTGATGATGAACCCGGATACTCCCGCTTTCACAAACTCGATGACGTCTGCCTGTGCCGGGATCAGGTCCATCGCGATTATCTTTACCGGCAGGGAATCGTTCTTAATCGCCTTCACTAATTGAAGACTGCTTTGATTCCTCAGGCCAAGATCAAGAAGCACCACATCAGGTTTCGATTCACGGATACTCTGCAAGGCCTTCACACAATCCCCAAAGCCCGCCAAGACTTTAAAATCGGCCTCCTTTTTGAGCATCGCCATGATACCCTCGCGCAGAAGCCGATTGTCTTCCACAATGAGTATTCGAATTTTCTTCGTTTTACAACCCTTTCTCACTAAAATATTGCCACTCCCCAATTCTAAATCAAGCGAATTTTGTCGTTAGACTGTCGTTTGACTATGCTTAGTGCGGGATTACTCGTCGATGAAGGAGATTTCTTCGTCCGCCTTCATCACTTCCGCGTTGGTCAACGCATATTGTGCGATCTGAACACGGGAGCGAAGAAGGAGCTTCTCAAGTATGTTATGGACGTGGCTCTTCACCGTGTAAGGGGAAAGGCGGAGCTTATTGGCAATTTCTTTATTCGACAAACCATCGGCTATCAGAAAGATCACCTGCCGTTCACGTTTTGTCATTCGAACCGCTTCATTAGCTCGTGAAGGGGAGATCATACTGCCGACCGCCTCCTCAACAATTTGGGAGAAAAGTGAACCCGTCATGAGTGAAGGCAAGACCTTCCCTCCATGTGCAACTGCACGGATGGTCTTCAGGAAATCGGAAGTCGGAGCGTCTTTGAGTAGGAATCCGGACGCCCCCGCCCGCACAAACATAAGTATTTCTGTTTCGGTCGGGGCAAGGTCCATGACTATCACCTTCGTCCTGGGGAAATCAGACTTGACCGTTCTGATAAGTTCCAGACTGTTTTGGCTTCTCAGACCGAGATCCAGAAGGATCACGTTGGGTTTCAATTCCCGAATCCGTTGCAGGGGCTTTTTTCCCTGGCCCGTATCCGAAACCACCTTGATATCGGGTTGTCTTTTGATAATCGATGAAATGCCTTCGCGCAGAAGCAGGTTGTCTTCGATGATCAGTAAAATTATCTTCTCAGCCATGGGTTCTCCGGTTTGGTACGTATACCCCACATATTGACATTCTTAACCTCCGACCGATCCCGATATGCCGGATTACCGAAGAATATTTGAGCATCCTGTCAGGATCCTGCAATCACGCGGTTCCTGCATCAACCTTGAGCCCGGAGCCGGCAAAAGTTACGTCACCCTAGTCGAGGTAAACCGAATCGACAATGGATACGGTCAACGAAACCAGGGTCGCGCAATCCGGATTGCCCACCGGAATGCTCAGGCCTTTCATTTTTCGAAGATATGCTCGACTAGAACAGGCGTTTTACCTGAGCTCTGCGCGGATCGAAGGTTCTCTGCTTTGAGATAGGCATTCGGGTCATGGTACATCGCCCCCGGCGGGAGCCAATCCCAGAGCGAGCCAAGGTCCTTCCTTATCATGTCCGTGTAAAAGGGCGGGATGCGCGTCGTCTCTTTTTCGAAGAAGCCCCGGAATTGCCGGTCAGTTCGCAGAAGCCGCCGGACTTCGGTAAAATACTTGATCCTCCCGAACCCCTCGGATGAGACGGCCCGCAGCACGTTCATCAGGCGCGGCTTCACGGAGCCCGTTGCGGCGAAGCGCTTGGCGATCGCCTTCCATGTGAACGTGTACCTGGTCAGATCAATTACATTTTGGTAGAATTCGGGCCAGGAGTAGTTCTTGGGTTTTACATTCATGGCGTGGTTGTTGTCGAGAAAGTGGAACGGAAACGGGAGGACGCTGCCTGCCCGCTGGTATTCCAGGTTCAGTGGCGCCGCCTGTCCGAAAGCCGAAAGCAATGAGTATCCCGGGAAAGCACCGGGAGTCAAGTCCAAAAATCTCTTGGTTAACTCGAAGGGCTCGGATCCCTCATCAGTGTCGAGTCCCAACACGAAGTTAGTCTGTATGTACGGTATGTAGCGCAGGATCATGTTGACGTGTTCCGAGACCTGGCTGACTTTATTCATGCCGGCTATTCCATTCGTCTTCGATTTCCCTCCCAGCTCGTACCATGATTCAATTCCGGGAAGGATTGCTTTGAAACCGTTGCGCTTGAGTCTCTTCACGTGCGGCTCGGATAACAACGACAGACTGCTTTCAGCGATGAAGTCTATGCTGTCCGGCGGTACAGACTCCTCGATCGCGTTCAAGTAGTCGTCGAACCTGATTCCGAAGTTCGGGTCGTGCCACCCTACAAGCGGGCGCCTGAATTTCGTCAGAAGAAAGGAGAGGTCCTCTTTAAGGATGCCGAAATCGAGGGGCTGATAAGGTATAACGGAATCTATACAGAAGCTGCACGTGTATGGGCATCCGAGACTCCCGATCATCGGCACCAGTTTTATGAGAGGAGCTTTTTTCAGGGTAGACTCGATGAACTTCCAGCGTTCGCGCACCCCGGGTATCGAAAAAGGCTGCTGCTTTGCGGTAATGTGCAAACCCAACGACTGGTGCGGAGAGCAATCTTCGAGGACATCCTCTATGACCTGTTTGTCCGTAAGACCCACGACGTAATCAAAATACTTCTGTGCGTCTTGTGGGTAACACCGTGCGTGCGGACCGCCGAGCACCGTAACCGCTCCACGCGATCTGAAAAGATTGCTCAACGCATAAGCCGTCTGCGCTGCCTCGCTGAATGCGCCGATGAAGACAATATCGACATTCTTCGGGAGTTCGTCCACGAGGTTCTCGAAGCCGGTATAGCAAACGAGAGTAACATCGTGTCCGAGTTCTTCGCACCACACTCCCAGGACCTGCGGCATGAGGCTCGCAAAGTTCGCGTTCATTACACGCGACCATAAGGCACGTGTCGGCCCCTTCGTCACGAGGTCGATGATTCCAATATGCAGTTTATGTTTGATGGCTGATCCTGCTCTCTTAGTTTTGAACGGATTGTTAGTTCAGGAAGTACTCGATTAAGCGATAATCTGTCTCCCTCCAATCACTTCTGTGTTTAAAAGTAAATAAGTCGGAACAGTGAGGAAATCGGTCAAAGGGATTAATCCTTTAGGGCAGGGGGCCGAAGGCCAATCGAAGAGCCGGTCCGAAGAGATTAGCATGTCGGTGGCTTGGGCTGACATCGCCCAACATCAGTGACTTTACCGATTTACGACAACCGGAAATAGTTAATGAGTCCCCACTGAAAAACAATTCACGGAGATACACAGAGGAAGGACAGAGAGTCGCTGAACCAAGAAACATAGTATTCTTCCCAGAGCAACTGATTTTTCATCAGTGGCTGCCTTTGTAATGTTCGCTCCTATGCTGTTGGAAAAAAGAAAGGCCCGCAAGAGCGGGCCTTTTGATAGACTAACTTGTTTTGATTTGCTCAATACATGTCGCCCATGGGAGGAGTCGGCATTGCAGCGCTCTCCTTCTCCGGCCGATCGCAGACCACCGCTTCGGTCGTTAGGAGAAGACTCGCGACACTCGCGGCGTTTTCCAGCGCCGTACGCGTCACCTTGGTCGGGTCGATGACGCCTGCCTGAACAAGGTTCTCGTAAGTCTCACTCTGCGCGTTGAAGCCGAAATCATCCTTTCCGTCTCTGACCTTTTGGAGTACGACGGAGCCTTCGAGTCCTGCGTTGTTAACAATCCATCTCAGCGGTTCTTCAAGCGCTTTCTTTATTATGTCGACTCCGATCTTCTGATCGTGGTTTTCGGTCTTGACAGAATCCAGCAGAGCGATAGATCGTATGAGAGCGACACCGCCGCCCGGAACAATCCCTTCCTCCACAGCAGCCCGCGTCGCGTGAAGGGCGTCTTCTACACGGGCCTTTTTTTCTTTCATCTCAACTTCCGTAGTCGCACCTATTTTCAGAACTGCGACTCCCCCGGACAACTTAGCAAGTCTTTCCTGGAGTTTCTCCTTGTCGTAGTCCGACGTCGTCTTTTCGATTTGGGCCTTGATTTCGTTGATGCGGCGCTTGATGTCGTCTTTCGTGCCGGCGCCTTCGACGATCGTGGTGTTGTCTTTGTCGACGGTCACCTTTTTGGCAGTCCCCAGGTCCGACAACTGGGCGTTCTCGAGTTTGAAACCTTTTTCTTCAGAGATGACCTGTCCACCCGTGAGAACGGCGATGTCTTCCAGCATTGCCTTTCTTCTATCGCCGAAGCCGGGCGCCTTGACAGCAACCGCTTTCAGGGTTCCGCGGATTTTGTTAACGACCAATGTTGCAAGAGCTTCGCCTTCCAGGTCTTCGGCGATAATCACGCTCGAACGTCCCGTCTGCGCAATTTTCTCGAGCACAGGGAGAAGATCTTTCATGGAGGAGATCTTCTTGTCGTGGATGAGTATGTACGGATCCTCCATCGACGCTTCCATTCTCTCCGTGTCGGTTACGAAATATGCGGACAAATATCCGCGATCGAACTGCATACCTTCGACAACCTCCATGGTGGTGTCGGTGCCCTTTGCCTCTTCGACAGTGATGACTCCGTCTTTTCCCACCTTGTCCATCGCGTTTGCAATTAGCCCGCCGATCTCGCTGTCATTGTTGGCGGAGATCGTTCCGACCTGTGCGATTTCTTTCTTGTCGGTCACATTACGGCTCATTTCTTTCAGGCCGCCGACGACTTTTGCGACTGCGAGGTCGATACCGCGCTTCAGATCCATCGGGTTTGCACCTGAAGTGACATTCTTAAGTCCTTCGCGGAATATTGCCTGAGCGAGAACGGTAGCCGTCGTTGTCCCATCACCGGCGACATCAGAAGTTTTCGATGCTACTTCACGCACCATCTGCGCACCCATGTTCTCGATGGCATCTTCCAGCTCGATTTCTTTCGCCACGGTCACACCGTCTTTCGTTACCGTCGGCGCGCCGAATTTTTTGTCGATTATTACGTTTCTGCCCCGCGGTCCGAGGGTCACTCTCACGGCATCCGCGAGCTTGTCAACACCATGTTTAAGTGCAGCACGTGCATCGGGGCCGAACTTTATTATCTTTGCTCCCATTACTCTAAACTCCTTTCATCTCATATAATTGCGAAAATGTCGCTTTCGCGCATAATCAGATACTCTGTGCCTTCGTAGTCGACTTCCGTTCCTGTGTACTTACCGTATAGAATTCTGTCGCCGACCTTCACTTCGGTCGGGACCTTCTTCCCATCATCAGTTACTCGTCCGGAGCCGACAGCGACCACTTCACCCTGTTGCGGGCGTTCCTTCGCGGTGTCTGGAACAAAGAGTCCACCTTTTGTTTTATCCTCAGCCGGCAACGGCTTCACGACGACTCTGTCTGCCAGTGGCTTAATTTTCAATTACTAATCCTCCTGTTTTTCAAATCCATCTTCAATCGATTCACACTTGCGGCCTAGACTTCGGGAGCGGCTCCTGCCGCATTCGGATCTTCGGCGTCCGCCAAGCCACCGCTCGGTCGTGCGGACTTACTTTCATTGATCTTGAGACAGTCTACCATTCGTCCTCCCTGCATACAATAGGTCGAAAGGATGAAAGAGTAGCTAATCCTCTTCTGCGATTGAGTTGTGCGGGATTCAGCGCCCCCTAACGAAAGTAGTCGCTCAAGACAGCGGAGCTAAGGCTACGCACTTTCGCAGCCCGCACAGCTTCCTTTCCGGGCAATCTCCATCCGTAGCCTTATCTTTCAAAAATGATTTGTGCATCATCTGGAGGCGCGGACATGTTCCTGCCTCCGTCATCTTCCCACCGTGACTCATCCTCCGTCTTGGTTAAGACAGTCTCTTCCGGGACGAGCCGCCCCATCCGCCTGTGGGCTCCTTCTCGCAAAGTCGCCACGCCTATCTTCACCCAATGGGATCCATTGGCTCCGTCATCGGCCCATTTCTCCATTTCCTGAAACGGAGGGGAACTCCCTCTCCTGTTTTTCGGATGACGCTCTATTTCCTGCATTTTGAAACATCTCTCTTATGTAAAAAGTCTCAAAGCACCTGATGCTTGAGCTTTATATCATTTGCAAATGCCAACGCCTGCTGCTCATCATTGAACCAATCGGATGAGACCTTTTTCCTAAACCACAGGAATTTCTTCCAGCGCTTTACGATCCAGGTAGCCGGATCGGACTCGCGATGAATCAATTCAATAAAGCAGTCTCTGGCGTTCGATACAATCAGGTTTTTCAAAACCAATCCTCTCCATTCTCATGGCGTCCGGATGGACCGGACGCACGGCATTGGGACTCGTGTCAATCGAAGTGCAACGATTTTGCAAGGTCTTCGACGGACTTCCGCTCATTCTTCCAGACATCCTCGCGCTCTTTTTGTTCCGACGCCTGTTCGCGTTTGTACTTCTCGTATGCGGTATTTGCCGCGGCGACCGCCTGTTTCAGTACCGGCAGGTGGCCGGCAACTTCGCCCAGCGGGCATTGCATCATAAGAAAGGCTCTCTCCACGGTCGCTTCCTGCAACACCAGCGGCTGCCCCACGTTCAGAGCTTTCCACTCCTGCTCGAACAGAGTGCTCCATCCCTGCGGGGTCGGTCCGGAAAGTTCAAAATAGACCTGGTAAACCTTCTCTGACCCGATCAGCCTGCGGGTTTTGTCGGTATTGATGGCGCGGATCCGTATTCCAATTGTGGATTCCACGCGGGGGTTTTCTTTTAATTCAAGCATATGTCACCTCTCCTAAGGAGAATAGAATGAATCCACCTGGATTTCCACTCGAAGGTAGATCGATACAGACCTCTTGTACTTCGAATGAGTATATCAATTATTCGTATAAAAGAGCATGGACCGAAAGGATGAAAGAGTAGTTAGCTCTTTTGGGATGTGAAACATCCCCCCGCTCCGCGTCTATCGTTCCCTTTTTCAGAAAGACTTTGTTGTAGGAACACCTACACATCCCGATGGCTGTGAATGGAATGTGCGAATCTTCTCACCTCGATACCCAACGTGTTCCACACCGGGAGAACGTCAGTGAGTCACCTCCGGCGTTTCAGATTTGTGCCGGTCTAGCCACTCGAGCATCGCGCGTATGCTGCCGGTAGCCAGAGCGATACACGAATCAGCTGCGCCGTAATACATCCGAATCGTATCGCCGTCAGGGTAGATCGTGTATCCGCATGGGAAGACCACATCGTCGACGTCACCGTGGCGCTCGTACTCTTCTTCCGGGCCGAATATCCACTCGTCGCCGCGTTTCAAACATCGATCGGGCCTTTGCAAATCGAACAATGCCAGACCCAGCCGGTAGATTGACCCGGCGGCCGTCTGCCGCACCCCGTGATAGATAACGAGCCATCCCTGCGGGGTCTCGATAGGAGGAGCGGAAAGTCCGATCTTGTTTGCGTCCCACCACCCTCCGAGCCTCGCTTCCAACATCATCTTGTGACCGCCCCAATGCTTCAGGTTTGTCGAGTAGGAGATCCACATGTGTGCACCGGGCACACTCACCGGGCGATGGATCAGCGCCCATTGTCCGTCGAAGCGTCGTGGAAGCAAGGTCGCGTCCTTGTCGTCGGGCTGCATTACGAGTCCGAATCTTTCAAAGCCGACGAAATCCTTCGTAAGCGCGAGAGCTACACCGGGTCCGTCGTGACTGTAAGCCGTGTACACGACCGCGTATTTCCCCAATTCGGGAACGAAAGTGATGCGAGGGTCTTCTATTCCCCACAGCTCTTCCATAAAATGCTCCGGATCGGGCAACAAGGTAGGCCGGGAGTCGATCTTCCAGTTGTCCACGCCGTTTGCGGAGCGTGCGGCGCACAGATGGGATAAACCTCGCCGGTCCTCCACCCGGCACAAAAGCAGCGTTGACCCGTCGGGAAGCAGAGTTGCGCCAGGATTAAAGACGGTGTTGACCGGATAGGGCCAGTCGGCCGATGTAAGGATAGGATTCGATTTATCGCGAAGAAACAGTTCTGGAAAGTGATTGCTCATTCGATTTTTGCCTCTATTGATTGAAAAGTATTTTCATCAAGCCGCAGCTCCAGCAGAGATTGAAGGAAGGCAAGCGTCGACTCGGCACCCTGGTTTTCGTTCGGGCGATCGGGGTGCAGTCCGTCACGGCAGCCGCCCGTTGTCGGATCGTATATCGGAAGGTTCAGGTCGTTGCGCCCAAGGAACCACTCGAATGCGCGGCGCGCTTCCCTGCGCCAGCTTTTCTCTCCCGTAATCCTGTACGCTGCCAGGCATGCAGACACCGTGGCCTGGACCTCGACGGGCTGTTGATCGAATCGCGCCCGCTTCCCGCCACGTTCATAGAAACCATTCGATCCTATCGGCACGAAGTGACCGCCTTCGGCGTTGGTACGTTGCAGGTTCATTAACCAGGTCAGCGACTCCAAACCGGCATCCGTCATTTCCTTGTCGTTAACCGACTTGCCGCTCAACAGCAGCGCGTGCGGCAGCGCAGCATTGCAGTACGTGAGCGCATCCTCATACCACCGCCATTCATCGGCCCTGTTTTTCTTGTAAAGGATCAGAAGCCTGCCGGATAATTCCTCGCGCACCTGTCCGGCGAGGCGATCACCCGCAAACCTCTGCACATATTCATGGATTCCTATGAGAGCAAAAGCCCAGGCCCGGGGGCTGGTCGTCTCCAGGATAGGGTGAATGGTCTGTTCGAACAGTTTCCCCGCCATGCTCTGAAGTGTCGGCGTGTTTGAGCGGCCGAGCAATGTGCCAAGGGCCCAGAGAGCGCGGCCGTGACTGTCATCCGACCCTTTTTCTTCCCGCCAATGGCGCTGGTAATCCATGACGTTTCGAAACCGGCCGGATTCAGGGTTGAAAGCGTACCAGGCAAAGGCGAGATAGCGGGAAGCCAATTCCAGTGCGTCGCCGTTACCCAGCTCTTCCAGCAGGGCACTCACCATTAATGCTCGCGCGTTATCGTCAGTGGTGTAACCTTCCCTGTAGTTTGGAACAGTGAAAAGCGCGTGCTGCAGCATACCCGTCTCGTCCGTCATGCGGTGCAGGTGATCCAGCTTTAAAGGAGGCAATTCACCCGGGCGTTTATCGAGAGCTTTGACAGTAAACCCCGGCGGGCTGAAATGCCGCCGCTCGGCACGGGCGCGTTCGAAGCTCTCCATGTAACGCTGCGCAACCTGCGGCCAGATCATCGCCCGTGCAAACAGATAAGCTTTTTTCCGCATGGCCTGTCGCTCCGATTCGTTGCCCAGCAGGTTGATTACCTGGCCTGCGATCGCCGAGGGGTCGTTGAATGGGACGAGAGCGCCACGTCCTTCCGCGAGCATTTCTTCCGCATACCAATAAGGCGTCGAGATTACAGCTTTGCCTGCGCCCAGCGTGTAAGCGAGCGTGCCGGAAGTGATCTGCGCCGCGTTGAGATACGGCGTGATGTAAATGTCCGCGGCGCTGATGAACTCCAAAAGCTCCTCCAGGCTGACGAAACGATTATAGAAAATCACATTACTCTCGACTCCCTTTTCCTGCGCCAGCCATTGCAGCGACAGGCGGTAGGCTTCGCCGTCATGCTGTATCACGTGAGGATGAGTTGCGCCCACAATCATGTACACCGTGTTCGGATAACGCGCCACAATCTCGGGTAGGGCGCCGATGACGATCTCGATCCCTTTGCTCGGCGAAAGCAGACCGAAACTCAGCAGGACAATCTTACCCTCGACACCAAACATATCCTTGTTAAAACTCGGATCGGCAAAAGGTACATCGGGAATGCCGTGCGGTATTATGTCGATCTTCCCGGGAGCCACGTGATAGACCTCCCGGAGAAACTCGGCACCCCGGTCACTCATGACGACCAGCCGGTCGGATACGGCGGCAACCTCCTCCAGCACACGCCGCTGATCGGGGTCCGGGTTGCGGAGAATTGTGTGGAGAGTAGTCACGACCGGCATTCGAAGTTCGTGAAGGAGTGCAAGGATGTGGCTTCCCGCCCGCCCGCCGAATATGCCGTACTCAAACTGAAGGCAGGCGAGGTCCACATTGTTAATGTTCAGGAAATCGGCGGCACGGCGATAAGAATCAATGTCCTTCTCCGTCAGCTCGAACCGGACACGATCCGGATAGTCGTAGCCTGTGCTGTTGTCGTTCACTGGAAGGGCAATGAAGGCTTTGTCACCGTACTCCGAAGCCATCGCCTCGCACAGGTCCGTAGTGAAAGTTGCGATGCCGCACTGGCGCGGCAGGTAATTGCCGATAAAGGCAATTCGATCAATCGTGAAATTAGTTGACACGTGTTCCGTAATATCCTCGTTATTTCCCTCGCTGCCCGGCGATCATGATATTCAATACTATCCCATATTAGAGCTTTATGAGAGGATTGATGGGTTGTTCTTCCAGGATGACTTCTTACCGGATGACTTGCGCTGCACCGGACAAGAAGATCCATTCAGCTATGCTTCAGTTTTAGTATTGTTCTGGCTCTTTGTTCTTCAGTTTTGTCTACCAAAAGTTGAACTCCTTCTGCGTATTGTGATGCCGGAAACATACCACCCACATTATTCCTGACAATAGACGCTTCAATACCTTCGGATTCGAGACGCCCTTTTGCGATTTCAGCATTTATCTCGTTTTCAAATTCGGCGACGACCACTTTCTGATGCTTCATTTCTCCACCTCGTTGTTTCAGCATATCATTTGGCTATTCTTTTCGAATGCGCTCTGTGCTGTCTTTGCGGCACCCTGATTCAGTTCAGCGCATTTCAGGGGCAACTTCCTGCAGCCATTCCCTGAGAGTATCGACCATTCCTATATGTTGATCCAAGAGCGGCGTGACAAAGTCCAGAATGTCGCTTCCGGGCCGACATCTCCTCGCGCCGGCCAGTGAGCAGATCAAGGATTTGTGATCTTCAAGGAGGGCTTTGATAATCTCGTTCTGTCCGGTCAGCTTCTCGCTATGAACGCCAAGCCGTGTGGCCTTCATGGAATGTGTAAAGGTTGGCGGAGTGCGTCTTCCCAGTGACCGGGCCCTACCTTCCATA
The DNA here is from genome assembly GCA_021845665.1 of Bacteroidota bacterium. GTDB lineage: Bacteria > Bacteroidota > Ignavibacteria > Kryptoniales > JAKASW01 > JAKASW01. Next base: position 22,386 of record JAJZVO010000058.1, read on the forward strand.
TCTACGACAGCGCTGTCCAGATACTTGCAGTGTTCCCTGAAGAGCTTTCGCAGCCCGGTGACGTTTCTCCCGTATACATTCCGCCGCGCATCCCTCGTTCTCACGGCAAGCACATACTCATCGGCCAGCATCAATTCGAGAAATTCGAGGATTTGCACCGGCTTTTTACCGGGACTTTCTATTTCTGGCTGCATCTGAGCTTCCGTATATTCGTGAGACTAATCTTTGTCTCGTACCGGCGGACGGCGCTTCAGTTTTAATCCGTCCGACGGACGAGAAGCATGCCCTACCCATAGGACAATTAAAGGATTTTTCAAAAGAGAGCTACATCTCCAGGCGGCGGCATTCATCAGCCACACAAACAGCCATGCGGCATGTAAAGAGGATTACATCTATCAGAAAGTGGGACCAATCAAGTCTGTTTACTAAGCAATAGAGCAGCCCCGGCGATCCGATAATCTTGCGTAAGGACCGCGACTATTACCCGGGCTGGTTATTGTTTCAGGATACCAAGGCTCTTGTTCTCGTTTTTCTTTTCGTCTTTCTTGATCCTTTTGGCCTCTTTCTTTTCCTTCATTGTTTTCACCGGTTCCTTTTTTGAACCCCTTCTGCTGTCATGACCTTTGCTCATAATCTTCCCTCTTTCATTTATGCTATTGCGCTGTAACAGAACAATTCGTTCCCGAAGTGATTGGGCTATACTTTTCCATTATTATACAAACAGAGGTGATAATGCGCTGTAGGTCAAAAGGATGAAAAAGGGACTACATCGATTCAGCGAACGTGAAAGGCAATGGATCCCCGTAAAAGGTAAATGGGCCGAATGACTTTCTGCCGGCGCAACTAATGAGTTGTACCAGACCTGGGGACCGAAGCTTTGACGGGTGTTACGATATACTAGACAAATCGAATTCACCCGTCTGACCTCGCTTTCGCAAACCTCCTGATAGCTGAAAATCTCTTTTGATATACTTTTCTCCCGGTGACCGGGCAAATAGCGGGAATGCAAAATTCGTCGTCGTACTCGTGCGTGAATAGGTAGAGGGGAGCAAAGGACCCCGTGATTCACTCTATCTGCTCAGGAGTTTGAGCGCCCAGGCTCTGAATCTCTCAAGCCTTTTCCACATATCTCGGGTCACAGTCGGTGAGTACGACTCTCCCGGATGAGATACTCCGGCCTTTTATTCGATTATCCTCCTCATCTGGTTCATCGCGTTGCGTTTCTCAGGGTCATGAACTGCGACGGTCTAAAGTATCCCGATAGTCTACTCGTGATTCTCACCGGAACTGCGCCGACCCGACAGCATGATACAAAGCGCATCGGCGTATGCAATAGCAGAGTGAACGATGAGCACATCGGCATCTCACGGATAATCGAGGGCCACAGGATCGCTTCATATACTTTTGCATACAACCATTTACTTTTCTATATGAAAAGGAAACAACAAGCATCGATCCATTTGGGACCAAAGGCTTCAAAACAGAATCGTAAATGGCAGGACCTATTTCCTTTGTTCTCTGTGGAAAAGTGTATCAATAATACCGCCTTTTGTATAACAACCTCCCTGCAAAGCGCTGTTATATTGATAGCGTATATCTCAGTTCGTTTTTACGATCAATCGGAAATGATAAAGGAGAAACGATGCAGAAGCGTAAACTTGGAAAGAGTGAACTGGAAGTCTCAGCAATCGGACTCGGTTGCATGGGAATGAGCTTTGCCTACGGGCCGGCCCCGGACAAGAAGGAAATGATCGCGCTCATTCGGAAGGCGGTCGATCTCGGCGTTACGTTTTTCGACACAGCCGAAGCATACGGCCCATTCGTAAATGAAGAGCTTGTAGGCGAAGCCCTGGCGCCGTTTAAAGGCCGGGTGACAATAGCTACAAAATTCGGCTTCAAGATCGGAACCGACGGCAAGCAGCTCGGCCAGGACAGCCGGCCGGAACACATCACAGAAGTCGCGGAAGCATCGCTGAGACGGCTCAAAGTGGATGCGATCGATTTGTTCTACCAGCATCGAGTCGACATAGATGTGCCTATAGAAGACGTCGCGGGAACCGTGAAGGAATTGATTCAGGAAGGCAAGGTAAAGTATTTTGGGATGTCCGAGGCAGGAGTCAAAACCATCCGCCGAGCGCACGCCGTTCAACCAGTCACGGCACTCCAGAGCGAATACTCCTTATGGTGGAGAAAACCTGAAGAAGAGGTGCTACCGACGCTCGAGGAGCTTGGAATTGGGTTTGTCCCTTTCAGCCCACTTGGGAAAGGCTTTCTCACGGGAAAGATCGACGAGAAGACGAAGTTCGACAAGTCAGACTTCCGCAATATCGTACCACGCTTCACGCCCGAGAATCGAAAGGCGAACCTGGCACTTGTTGACTTGCTCGCCGAAATTGGAAAGAGGAAGAAAGCAACGCCTGCACAGATTGCACTTGCGTGGCTCCTTGCAAGAAAACCCTGGATTGTCCCAATACCCGGAACGACGAAGTTGCACCGTCTGGAAGAGAACATCGGCGCCGATGATGTCGCACTCACGTCCGACGATCTGCGTCAGATTGAGGACGCTGCCTCCAAAATTACGGTCCGGGGAGCGAGGTATCCCGAGGAGTTAGAAAAGAGGACGGGGCTTTGAGTGACTTTACGGGTGAAAAGCGTTCTTTCCTTTGTCTTGATACAAAGGAAAGAACGAAAGGAAAAATCAAGGCTGGAGAAAAAATGGCTGAAAATTCCTCCGCGGAGCTGAAACGAATAAAATATATCTTGCGCTTGAAGCGCACGGGAGATAAATATTCGTTTCTTAACGCTCCGCTTCGGAATTTTCCTAAGGCCATTTTTTCTCAGGCCGACCAAAGCCAATCTGGCATTTCACAAAACATGATGAACGAGAGGTAACTCTAGCATGAAAGCAACTATAATGTACGGCGCCGGGGACGTGCGAGTCGAGAACGTCCCGGATGCACGAATACAGGAACGCACCGATGCGCTAATCTCTATAACCCACGCATGTATCTGCGGCAGCGACCTCTGGCCGTACAAGAAGATGGAACATGACGATGCAGGCCGCAGTATGGGACACGAGCTGATCGGTGTCGTCGAGGCAGTCGGAGCTGACGTCCGCAAAGTCAAGCGGGGCGATCTCGTGGTTGCCCCGTTCGCGTTCTCGGACGGCACTTGCGTTTTCTGCCGCGAAGGGATTCACACGTCGTGCGTCCACGGCGGGTTCTTCGGAATGAACGGCATCGGAGGAGCACAGGCCGAAGCCGTGCGTGTTCCCCAGGCAGATGGGACGCTTGTCGTTCTGCCGGTCGGCAAAGACGATAAACTGATGCCATCGCTTCTCACACTATCCGATGTGATGGGTACAGGTCACCATGCGGCGGTGAGCGCAAAGGCCGGCCCCGGCAAGACTGTAGCTGTTGTCGGAGACGGAGCCGTCGGCCTCTGCGGGGTCATCGCTGCCCGCCGGCTCGGTGCGGAGCAGATCATCATGATGGGGCGTCATCCCGACCGCATCGCCCTCGCAAAGGAGTTCGGCGCGACTGATATTGTCAGCGAGAGAGCCGAAGAGGCAGTCGAGCGAGTACGCGAGCTTACTCACGGTTTGGGCGTCCACTCGGTGCTCGAGTGCGTCGGTCTCGAAGAGTCAACACTGACGGCTTTGAGCGTCACTCGTCCAGGAGGATCGGTGGGTCGCGTCGGAGTACCGCAGAGAGGGTCGATCCCGGAGGCGCAGCCGTCGTTCTACAACAACGTCACTATCGCCGGCGGCCCTGCCCCGGTTCGCGCATATATCGAAGAGATCCTTCCCGATGTTCTCGAAGGGACGATCGAGCCAGGCCGAGTTTTCGATCGGGTCACAAAGATCGATGGTGTTCCAGACGGATATCGGGCGATGAACGAGCGCGAAGCGATTAAGGTCATGATAAAGTTCTGACGAGAGCTATATGGGGCACCCTTATTAATTCACCCAAACAATTTTCTTGAATTGATTTTCCAGCGGCTCAAATTCCCGATCACCGGTTACCAGCACCGCTTTCATCTGTTTTGCGAGTGCAGCGCAATATGCATCACCAAGTGAGAGACGATAACTTGCTTTTAACTCAGCAGCGATCTCGGCGAGTTCTCGGTTAACATCCACTACCTCAAGAGTCGTTTCATGTTCAAATTCTCTTGCCACTTTTACTCCAGCCTCCCCCTGAATTTGCTGGACGCGGTAAAGAACTTCCGTCCAGTTCACTGCAGAGATGTACACTTCCTTGTTTTGATCCACAGCTTGAGAGAGAAGCTGCTCCACTTGTTCTGCCGCCGGTTCGTCAAACAGCAGGGCAAGAACTGCGGAGCTATCGAATACCGTGTTTGCCAAGCTTTGTCTCTTCTTTATGCAGGTCTTCTTTGCGGTCGTCAAGCAGCTGCTGCGTTGGCGACTTCGTGCCAGTCTTCAACTTCAGGATCCCTCTGAATTTTTTTATCGTCTCGCGGGTGATCGGCTTGAGAACGATTTCGAATTTTTCTTCGTCAACCTCGAGCTTAAACCTCGTTCCTTCCTGAATGCCGAATTTCCTCCGCACAGAAGACGGTATGACAATCTGTCCCTTTGTCCTTGCTATTGTTTCCATCGTACAACTCCTTTCGAATTGACGTATGAAATCTAATATGTTTCTTACTGGTAGTCAATAGTCGGACACGTAGCGCGTTTCCTACCTACGCCACAAAGAAGAAACGACTTTCAGTAGCGGAACATCTCACACCCTCGTTGAATCGGTCGCTTTGTTTACGATATCACAGACCTGCTTTCAAGTCCCTTTTCTAAGTGGCTGAAAAGTGTATCGTTATTCCCGCCTTTTGTATAACACATGCCCAGCTTTGTGTTCTTAGATTTATATCTGAAACCCTTTGGTTTGTTATTACGGTTGATGTGATACAGAAGGAGAAAAATTATGCAAAAGGTTGTATTAAACAACAGTGTTGAGATGCCCATTTTAGGGTTCGGCGTCTTTCAGGTAACCGACGCCGACGAATGCGAGAGAAGCGTGTATGAAGCCATTCAAACCGGCTATCGTCTCATTGATACTGCGGCATCCTATATGAATGAAGAGGCGGTTGGCAAGGCAATAAAGAGAAGCGGTGTGGCAAGAAAAGAGATCTTTGTTACGACGAAGCTTTGGATTCAGGACGCAGGTTATGAAAGCGCAAAGAGGAGTAGTTGTAATTCCCAAATCTGTTCGCAAGGAAAGAATGCTGGAAAACTTCAGCATCTTTGGTTTTCAACTGAGTCCTGAAGATGTGCAGGCCATTGCCGGATTGGATAAGAAGGTCAGCAGCTTCTTCGACCATCGCGATCCCAACAACGTGAAATGGCTATGCAGTAGAAAGCTTGATGTTTAATATCACTTGTCATAACCTTGTATGAATATGAAACATTTCAAAACGATCACCGAACTGGACCTGGCGGAAGGATTTCCGCCGCCGGAAAATCCGCTTTTCAGTCTGAACCTTCTCGATGGTCCGTCTCCTCTCAGAAGGAACCTGGAGTTCGCCTGCAATTGCTATATCGTTTGCTTCAAGAGAGTCAAGTCGGGCGAACTGCTCTATGGCAAGACCAAGTACGACCACGACAGAGGGCTCATGTTCTTTACGCGGCCGGGACAGGTAATTACCGTCCGCGGTCTTGAGCTGGCAGAGAAAGGATTTGTCATTCACTTTGATGAAGAGTTCCTGATCGGCCATCCCCTCTTCGTGGAAATCAAGAAGTACGGCTTCTTCGATTACGAAATTCACGAGGCGCTCCATCTCTCGCCCAGAGAAAAGGAAATCATGTGGTCGCTGTTTCACAAGATGGAAACGGAGTACCACGATAATCCGGACGAGTTCAGTAAATCCATCATCCTCTCCCATCTGGATTCCATGTTGAAGTACGCCCAGCGTTTCTACAAGAGACAGTTCATCGACAGAAAGCCGCTATCGGGCAGGACGGTTACGAGATTCAACGAGAGCCTGGGCGCTTATTTTGTCCGCAAGGACTCCTTCGGAGGAGAAGGAGACGCCGCCGGAAAGGGATTGCCTTCTGTAAATTTCCTGGCCTCCCAGCTTCATCTATCGCCGAAATATATGAGCGATCTTCTAAAGCAGGAGACCGGCAAGACCGCCCTCGAGCTGATTCACCTTTTTCTGATTTCTCAGGCCAAAAACATGCTCATTGCCGGCGACCTGAGCATTTCGGAAATTGCGTACCGGCTTGGCTTTGAGAACCCGCCGTATTTCTCTCGTTTGTTCAAGAAGGAAGTTGGTGTCAGTCCAAAGGAGTACAAGGTCCATCTTTTGAACTAGATTTGAAGATCATCCCGTCAGAGTTTGACAGGCGCAACCGCCTGGATTCGTACGCGTTTGGAGCCTGATCACCAGACGGATAGTACATGACCAACCCTCGCCGACGAAGGGCTAACCTGCCGCCCCGATATGAATAAACCCGCGGAACTCCGCAAGCTCGATAGTTGCGGGGTTGACGAGGCTTCCCGATTCGAGCATGCCGAATCGGGACGACCTCTCCGTCCTCTCGATGGCGACTGGACGGATCTTCGACTGCGTGTCTGCATGCCTAAGTTCTGTCGGGATAGTTTAGGCACGCAGGCGCGACAGAAAGATTTATGCGGCCAGAATAAAATAGAAACAGCGATTTTGTTACGAATTGGTGGATTTTATGTTACCGAGAAGTATGCAGCGATATGGATTGGGGTTCTAATGTCGCCATATAATCGCCATGGGATTTTGAAGGAGAAGAGTGCGGATCATGGTACAGATTCATTGAGCAAGCAGTTCGCTGAAATGGCTGAGACATCCCCACAGCACGCGATATCCATCAATTACAGTTGGAACTGAGAATGGCACACCTGTGTCAAAAAAAATCCCGCTGCGGATGCGCGCTCGCAGCGGGATTGTGATTCCGGAAATGTAAAGAAACTAGTGCCCATCCAACTATCATTTGCTAACTTGGTCCCGCCAAAAGCGGGCGGGATGCTCATTCCAACAATAATTTTACCTGCACGTCCGGCACCTTCCTCCAAGAATGAGGAACGACACCACGGGGATCAGTTCGTACCAGGACAGCGTTCGGCCGCAGTGTGGGCAGAATGAGCGCGGAGCCACTACGGATATCCTCCTCGGGATACGATAGATGCAGACGTTGGCGAAGCTACCGAGCGAAAGGCACAACAGAATCTCAATAAGAAAATTCAATGACAGAGCTCCTTGAGGCCGTCCCAAGAGTACCTATCATCGCGATCCCGGCCACGC
>JAJZVO010000124.1 GCA_021845665.1 Bacteroidota bacterium
CCAGCTCCTTACCTGTCCCGCTCTCACCGTCGATCAGAACCGGTGCCGTTGCGGGCGTCGTGGATACAAGGCCGATGAGTTTGTAGACTTCCTGCATGCCCGGACTATTGCCGACAAGTTCATACCGGTCGACGACATCCACGGTCAGCAGTGAATGCTCATTTGGACCGTCGTCAGGTTCGCCGGCACTTGAGAGCGCCTTCCTCGTCAGTTCACGGACCTTCTCCACGTCGAGCGGCTTCGTCAGGTAATCGAACGCCCCGAGCTGCATCGCCTTGATGGCCGTCTGCATCGTTCCGTAGCCGGTGATGATTATGGTAGGCACGCTTTTGTTTCGCTCTCTCAATCTCTTCAGTGTTTCGAGCCCATCGAGGCGCGGCATAGAGATGTCCATGAAGACGACTCCAACATTCTCAGCTTCTACCTGCTCGAGCGCCTCGACGCCGTCCCGGGCGAGAACGGTCGTATAGCCGTCCTTCTTCAGGACTTCACGGAAGGCAAACCTGATTTTCTGGTCGTCATCGACCACGAGTATCTTCGGCTTGATTCTCTTAGTGGCGGCCAAACTATTTCCTTTGTCCGGCGTTCAATGTCACGCCTCTCTTTTCGGGGTGGGTTTCCGGCTCTCGCTCCAGGATGGGAAATATATGCGGAAGGTCGTCCCCTTTCCTTTGTGGCTTTCGACAGTTATGATTCCGCCGTGTGAATTCACGGTCCGCTTCACCATCGAGAGGCCGAGTCCGGTCCCGTTGGTTTTCGTCGTGAAAAAAGGATCGAAGACGCGGGTGATGTTGTTGCGCTCGATGCCGATTCCACTGTCGCTGATCTCCAGAGTCAGACATGAGGCGCCCCGCTTGAGTACGATTTCCCGGCCATCCTGTCCCAACACCTCGGTATTCGGATATTCGTCGATCTCTGCTGACGGGTAATCGTGCAACGTCTTGCTGAGGACCGTCTTCCTGAGCGTCACACTAATTACACCCGCTTCTTCCTCAATGGATGGATCGGTCGTAATGGTTTTTCTTTTCTGGTCGACCGCCTGGATGGCGTTGACGAGTATGTTTATTATCGCTTCGCGAAGGTGTAGAACGTCGAGCGACATCGGCGGAAGCGACGCCTCAATCGCTTTTTCGACGCGAATTCCCGCTTTTTCGAACCTTAGCTCGAGAAAAGCGAGGCTCTCGTCGACAATCTTCTCCAGGCGTTCCATTTTGAACTCCATGGGAACGGGCCTCGCGTAGTTTAGAAGCTCGGACACCACGCCTTCCATGTCGCCCGCAGAGTTCAATGCCACGCCGAGAGACTTCTTCTCGGATCGCGACAGTCCGTTAGATTCTTTCAGGAGCTGCAGGATCATCTTGATAGAAGTGAGTGAATTCCTGAACTCGTGCGCGATGAGCGCAGCAATTTCGCCTGCTGCAACCAGTTTTTCCGTCTGGACGAGCCGCTGCTCCAGCTGTTTGCGCTTGGTAATGTCCGTCATCACCGCAAGCACCGCCTGCACCTCGCCGTTTTGTTTCATCGGGATAGCGATATGCTCGATATATTTCTCTTTCCGTTTGCCCTCGGACCTCTGCGTCACACGCGACTCAACTCTGCCGTACTGAAGCGCCTGCTGGCAGATGCATTCCTCGCAGATTCCATTCGTGCCGAATATCTTGCTGCAGTCTTTGCCCCGCACTTCGTCCGGGCTGTAACCCGTTATGCGCGCAAATGCCGAGCTGGTCGTCTGGATTCTGAGACTGCGGTCCAGCAGGAGAAAAGCACTCGGCACGTTGTCGAGGATGGCCTGCAGCTTGGATTTCTCCTCCGAGAGCTCGCTTGTTCTAGATTCGACGGTCTCCTCGAGATGCGTGCGGTAGCGGTGGATCTCTTTATCTCTCTCGTTAAGGGAGGAGGCCATCTGGTTGAACCGCTCCGCGAGGTCTTCTATCTCGTCGCGCGTGTCGACGGTAACGCGATGGCTGTAATTTCCTTTTGCTATTATGTCCGCTCCCTGCTGAAGATCGGCAATTGGCTCGGTGAACTGGTGAGTAGCAACTATGCTAAGCCCGGTAGCTGTGATGAGGATAAGGACGAGAAGGCCCGAAAACTTCAGGGCATAAGAGTGCACTGGTGCCATTATCACCGCTTTGGGAACCGCGTCGAAAATGAAGAGCGGCATCGTGAAGGCCGCGTTGGAAGCAGCGTCATAGTCCGGCGTGTCCGGAGGGAAGAGAGGGGAGTGCGAGATAATGTCCCCGCTTCGTGTCGTGAATGTGCCGGCAGCCGGTGACAACAGCGCTTGACGGGTGGCCGCACCGTAATCGTGATAGAGATTGTACTTGTCCCTGGCCGCCAGAAGCGCGTTCCAGTTTTTCTTTTCTTTCGAGTGGTAAAGATAATGCCCGTCTCCGCTGACAACGACGACTACCTCGCCGGATTTGAGACTCCGGTATGTGCCAAGCGCGCTGAAGAAATCCTGTGCAAAGATGTCGGCAATAAGTATTGCTTCCTTTTTACCGTGGAAGTACAGAGGCATCGCGAAACTCATGACGGGCACCATTTTATCGTTACCGGCAGCCAGCTCTGCCGGCGCAATTGCAAACTGTCCCTTGCTGAGACTGTCCACCAAAAGCAAATAGTATTCTTCGGGGGTGTGGCGCAGGGATGCCGCATCCACAATTTCGAACGATTTCGATGCTGCATCCGGCGATCTGGACTCGACCCGGACCAGCTCATTCCCGAACTGATCGACTATTCTTATCTGATAGTAAATTCCCCGGGTCCTGGCGAGCGATAGGAGCTCCTGGTTCAGGAGGCGGACCGTAGCAGGTTCCGCCAGATGACTCTGTGTGCTCAACTCTGCAAGAATCCTGTGTGTCAGAAAAGAGTTTTCCAGGACTCTCATATCCCCAGCTATGTCGGTCATGAAGTTGGCAGTTCTGTTTCGGACCATGGAAAGGTCGTGAGTCAGGTCTTTCACCGCGACCTCTTTCATCATCTTCGTGTTCGAATTGATCCCATAGAGCCCGACAAGGAGCACAGGGAGGACAGATAGCCCGCCGAAAGCTATGATTAGCTTGCTTCTTATTGAAAGCCAGGGGAAAATCTTATTGAGGTCTAACATTGCCCGACGTGATCACATCTGCTTCAAAATGGTATTTTATTAACGGTTCATTTTATCCAGAAATGCAATGAGATGCAAACCGGGCTCATGCCGCTTGACTCAATCGCAACATCCTAATAACTTTATCGTAAAGATACGATAAAGGAATTCGAAACATGCCGATAACCAGGACCGATAAGTTCAAGCCGAAGGATGTGCGGCTTTCATTGTTGGCGAAGGCGCTCTCGCATCCGGCGAGGGTCGCGATTCTGCGCACGCTTGCCAAACGGAATGCCTGCGTCTGTGGCGAGATCGTCGAAGTCTTGCCGATCGCGCAAGCGACAGTGTCTCAACACCTTAAGGAACTCAATAATGCCGGCCTGGTGGACGGGACCATGGAAGGGCCATCCTCTTGTTATTGCCTGAATAAAGATGCGATCGGGAGACTCGCCGCTGATCTGAACGGCCTGTTCGACGAACTTAGGTCAGGATGCACCACCACGAGCTGTTCGACAAAGGGGAAGGGGTAATGGATATCGAAATTCGACGCGCAACGCTCGAGGACGGGGACCTCATCTTCACCCTGTTGAAGGAAGCGAAGCTTCCCACCGCAGATGTCAACGGGAACGTCACCCTGTTCTACGTCGCAAGGGAAAAAGGTAAAGCGGTCGGAATAGCGGGCTTCGAATTCTATGGCAATGATGCACTGCTGCGGTCGGTTGCGGTTCAGCCGGGTTCACAGCGTAATGGTATCGGTTCGCAAATCGTCGACATGATGCTTGACGAAGCCAGGAAGAAAGGGATCCGCAGCGTCGTCTTGCTGACCGAAACCGCGAAGGACTTCTTCCTTAAGAAAGGCTTTGGCATTGTGGATCGCTCAGCTATCGACAACGACGGCATGAAGCAGTCCTCGGAGTTCACCTACACTTGCCCGACGTCTGCTGTGTGCATGAGGACCATGCTTGCGCAGAGTTAATTACAAATTGAATGGATGAATAGGAGGATACCGCCATGAAGAGCGATGAAGAGTTGAAGTCTGAAGTGAAGGAGAAATACACCGGGATCGTCAGGAAGCCGAAAGCCTCTTGCGGATGCAACGCGAAGACGGAAGTGGTCTTCGATGTCGATTATTCCCGGGTTGAAGGATACCTGCCCGAAGCGGACTACGGCCTCGGTTGCGGCATTCCGATGAACGGTGCCGGTATAAAACCCGGCGACACCGTACTCGATCTGGGCAGCGGCGCCGGCAACGATGTTTTCGTCGCCCGGCAGTTAGTCGGCGAAACCGGAAGAGTCATCGGGGTCGATATGACCGAGGCCGTGATCGAGAAGGCTAATGTCAACAAAAAGCAGGTGGGCTGTTCGAATGTCGAGTTCAGGCTCGGGGAAATTGAGAATATGCCGGTCGAGACCAACAGCGTCGACGTGGTACTGAGCAACTGCGTGCTCAATCTTGTCCCTGACAAGCAGCGCGCCTTTGCTGAAATCATTCGGGTTCTCAAACCGGGCGGTCATTTCAGCTTAGAGGAAACCCGGGTAATATATCGAGCGATTGCACTTCAGAGCAGCGGAAAATAAATTGTCCCAGGAAAGGCAAGCGAACCATACCTATTATGCCGGTCTACATCTCTCTACTTCGTGGAATAAACGTCGGCGGCAACAAGATCATTCTTATGGATGATCTAAGGAAGCTCTACGAGAAGCTTCGTCTCACGAACGTAAGGACCTATATTCAAAGCGGGAACGTCGCATTTGTCGCAAAGATAAGGGATCCGATTGAATTGGGAAAACTGATCAAGGATGGGGTGAGGGAGTCTTTCAAATTCGACGTAGGGGTTATCGTATTGGAACTCTACCAACTCGACAGATTAATCGCAGGGAATCCGTTCTCGGACGAGAGAGTCAGACGCGGGGGAAGGATCTATTTTACGTTCCTGCTTCAGCTGCCTGCGAAGGAAAAGATAGATGAGCTCAACGATATGAAGATGAGACTCGCGAAGGCTTCCGGGTCAGGAGACGATTTCGAGATAATCGGCAGGACAATTTACGTGCTCTGTCGGAACGGCTGGTCGAAGTCGCCGTTTAACAGCAGTGTCACCGAAAAAATCCTGAGAGTCGATACGACGAGCAGGAATCTGGAGACGATCGAAAAGCTCGCAGAGATCGGACAGAGCCTGAATTCCGATCGATAACCGATAATTCATAATTGGCAATTGAGAGATGACCTGGCAGGAAGCCTACCGAATACTTGAACTCTCCACTCCGAAGACACTTGAGGAGGTGAGAGAGGCATACAGCATACAGGTCAAGGCGTGGCATCCGGACCGCTTCGAGGGCGATTCGAAGATGCATCGGGTCGGGACCGCGAAGATGAAGCTGGTCAATGAGGCATTCAAGTTCGTGAAAGACAACTGGAATAATCATGTCCCCCGGCAAGTCTCATCCGAATTTGAGAGCCCCACTGAATCCGCAAATCGTGGCTCGACGGTCTTTGTTAAACGCAAAACTGGCGTGCGGGACATCCTCACCGTCCTGGATGATGGGACATCAGAAGCCAGGAAGAACAAGGTAGTTGTCGCGGCAAAGCGGGTTCACGAGCATCTTGGTGATGCGACAGTGACAGTATCCTATCCGGGCCACCGTCAGCGGGAGGTCAGGCTGAAAGTCGGCGACACGGTGACGCTTGAGTTTTCACAGTCAATACTCTTTGAGATCCGGCTTCTGCAGGTGCGTAAGGTATACAAAGTCAGGCGCGGTATGCCGCTGCCGCAGGCTCATCTGGCCATTGATATGGTCGTAACAAAAATGATTTGAGGTGATGATATGGACGGTACTAAACGCTCCGACATAAGGCCGGGGATAAGGGTCGCTATTGTCCTCAAGC
>JAJZVO010000059.1 GCA_021845665.1 Bacteroidota bacterium
TCTGCGACAAATTTGTGAAACTATCGCCATTCATTAAAATGAACGGCTCAAAAAGTCTCAAAACCCCATTCGGGGTTTCGGGCACCTTCACAGGCGTCCATTTTTAATGGATGCCGATGGTGCGTTATATTTTAGTCGCACACCCCAAGGCCATGGATGCTGAGCGAACAACATATGAGACGATAAAGCGGCTCGCCCAGCACATTGAGAGCTTTGATGTCAAGTTCGCCTTGTTGCATGGATCAGTGGCCGCTGGCAGGTAAACAGCTGTAAGCGATTTCGACATAGGCTTATATTGCGACAGTCACAACGTTTTTGTCACTCTGTTGAGTACTCTCCTTGCATCGTTTCCCGGGCTTCCCATCGATCTGATTGACCCGAAAGGAGTGTCTTCTGTCGACCACTATGAAATTGTCTCCAGCGGGCAGATATCGTTCATCAAAGACCGGCCGCTTTCCGACAGCAGGAAACTAAGTGCCATGAGAGAATATCTGGACTTTGCAGCCACAAGGAGAAAATTGTTTGAGGACATGACTCAAAGGATGGACAGGGGAGAATATTGAATATCTGCTTCCAAGGTTAAAAGAACTTGAGGAGAACCTCCGCACACTTACCGAGTTCAAGTCTTACACGCTTGAAGAAATAAAGGCGGATAAGAAATTACTTTTGGGGATATGCTACGGGATGCTCAAATGCCTCCAGATTGTCATTGATATATCTTGTGCCATCGTCAGTTCCCGTAATCTGGGTAACTTTAAGATTTATGCCGAGTGCATCGCGATTCTGGGACGACAGGAATATTTAAACGGCACTCTTGTCGAGAGACAGACGAAGGCTGTAGGGCTCAGAAATCTCCTGGTGCATGAATAATTTGGCGTTGACGATGCGCTTGTTTATGATTCGTTGAATAATCTGGATGGCCTTGTCGAGTTTTGCTCGCAGATCATCAAAGCTGAGAGATAGCTGTTTCTGGCAGTTTTGGCAGCCTTGATAAATCTTGCCGTTCGGATCTCCGATCCAGCGTCGACTCATTGGAAGCATCGCGGAAGTTCGTTAAAATAAGTCACAGGCAATCCAACCGATTCGCAGATGGATTACGCACGGCACACGCCGATTAAAGAAATACGGCTGGAGTTGTGGTTGTGTTTAAGTGTGAGAAAGGACATCTAATAGTGAACTCTGATTCTGAGGAAGGGTAATCTAATGGCAAAAACGAGGAAAACCAACGAAGAGACAAAAGTAGAACCGGCCTCTCAGAAAGGCACGAAGCGGCAACTCGCGCAGACTTTGGAGGAGGCCGTCATGAAAGTCAGGACTTCGAAAGAAGAAGACAGGAAAGCTGAGAAGAAAGAGGAAGAAGATGCCGGGATTGTGGCGCAAGCTTCGGAAAGTTCTCTCGATAAGATTGTAAATGAACTCGGTGCTGCCAAGGTTAAGGTCATGAATGCACTGGACAGCGTTGGACAGGTAACAGCCGAGCAGTTCAAGAAGCTTACTGAAATGAGAAAGGCAATTGAGATCGAGACCGGCTATCTGAACGAGCTGTACCAGATCAAAGTCAGCGCGGATACACTTTCAGCACTGCTTATGGCACAGAAGGAGAAGACTTCATCCTTTGACGCTGAGATGCAGACGAAAAGAGTCGAGTTTGACGAGGAGATGAGGGTCAAGAGGCTCCAATGGAAGCAGGAGCAGGATGCATATGAGAAGCTGAGGAAGGAGAAAGAAGAACTCGCCAGGAAAGAGTCCTCAAGGGCAGAGGAGGAATATAACTATAACCTGAAGCTGCAACGCAAGAAGGATGAAGATACCTACGCCGAGAAGAAAAACCTTCTGGAAAAGGGACTGCAGCAGAAGCGGGAAGACGCTGAAAAGGAACTTGCCGCGAGGGAGGCAGCGACCCTTTCCAAGGAAACTGAGATCGCTGACCTTAAGAAGAAAGTCGAAGATTTCCCGAAGCAGCTGGAACAAGCGATAAACGCTACTGAGAAATCTGTTACCGAGAAACTTGACATGATATACGCACACCAGAAGGAAGTTCTTGAAAAACAAATTGAGGGAGAGAGGAATCTGAATAAGCAGACAGTTCAATCGCTTGAAAACAAAATCAAGGAGCAGTCGGAACTTATTCGTCAGCTTACTCAAAAAGCGGACGAGGCAGCACAACAGGTTCAAAAGATAGCAATCAAAGCTATCGAGGGCGCTTCCGCGCAAAGGGTTCATGTGTTCGAAAAGCCCTCGGACCAATCGAAAGGATAGCGAGATCGGTATGCGACAAGAGCCCTGTAAGCGGCTACCTTTGAATTTGACAGCCATAAGGATGCCTTGAGGTCCTTGGAATATTCGACGAGATGAACAGAGGCCAGTTCCGACTTGGGATAATAGGCTGCGGGCGCTGGGGAATGAACCATGTCCGCACGGCTTACAATTTGTTCGGAGACAAACTTGTATCGGTCTCTGATATGAACCCCGCCGCGGCCGAAACAGTCCGGAAGATTTCTCCGTCGATCAATTTCACGACCGACCGTCATGAAATTTTCGGCAAAGATGAGGTCAATGCGGTCATTATTGCCACGCCCGCCGAAACCCATTACTCTGTCGCCCGTGAACTTCTTCTGGCGGGTAAGAATGTACTCGTCGAGAAACCTATCACGCTCGAGATAAACGATGCGCGTGAGCTCGTCCGCATCGCCAGCGAGAAGAATCTGAAGCTCATGGTGGGGCACGTCCTGCTTTATCATCCGGCGGTGCTGAAGCTGAAAGAACTCGTTGCCGGTGGGAAGATCGGACACTTGCAGTATATCTACAGTAACCGTCTCAATTTCGGCACTGTGCGCTCCGAAGAAAATATTCTCTGGAGTTTTGCCCCGCACGATATTTCCATCATCCAATTCCTGACCGGCTCGAAACCGGACCATGTGTACGCTCGCGGCGCAGCGTTCCTTCAGAACAACATTGAAGATTCCACGATAACTTACCTCTCATTCCCCGGCAACATCCACGCGCACATATTTGTCAGCTGGCTCCATCCCTTCAAGGAGCAGCGGCTCGTCGTCATCGGCGACAAAGGGATGATCGTCTTCGAGGACAGCGCACCCGTGGATAAGCTCAAGTTCTATCCGAAGGGATTCACCGCGCAGAACGGGACGATACAGAAGTTCGATGGAGATTTCGAAGTCATCAGGCATGCCGAAGGACAGCCTCTCGCGGAAGAACAACTCCATTTCGCACGCTGCGTTACCGATGATCTTCAACCGCTCACCGATGGCAAGCACGCGCTGGAAGTGCTCGAAGTACTCAAACTAGCTGAGAAGAAGATGAAAGAATTCTAAAGAGGGAATTGATGAAATGAGTTATTATGTAAATGAACACGCAGTGGTCGACGACAATGTCGAGATCGGCGAAGGTACCAAGGTCTGGCACTTCACGCACGTCCAGTCGGGTGCGAAGATCGGCCATCACTGCACGATCGGACAGAACGTGAACGTCGCGAACAACGTTACGATCGGAAACAACGTCAAGATCCAGAACAACGTGTCGGTCTACGAAGGGGTGACTCTGGAAGACTACGTGTTCTGCGGGCCGTCGATGGTGTTCACGAACATACTCGATCCGCGCTCGAAGTATCCGCAGGTCGGCGCGCAGTATTATATAAAGACGCTTGTTAAGGAGGGCGCGTCGCTTGGTGCCAACTGTACCATAGTGTGCGGCCATACGATAGGCCGCTTCGCGTTTGTCGGCGCTGGCTCGGTGGTTACGAAAGACGTCCCTGATTTCGCGCTCGTGGTGGGGAACCCCGCGCGCATCGTGGGCTGGGTAAGCGAGGCAGGGAAGAGGCTGGTGTTCGATAAGGAGGGAGTTGCCCACTGTGATAAATCCGCAAAGACTTACAGGCTCGTTGGTGGTCACGTGGTGGAAGTAAGCAATGGCTAGCAACTACATGCTGTACTCCTGTATACTCTCTGTACTCTCTACTCTTGCCCAAGCTCCTGCTTGGGACGGATTGGCAGGAGCGTGGGGCGGATGAGGAGGTAGTTGTGACTCGCAGCGGTTACAGGTTTATCGAGAAGGGTCAGCCACATTTCGTCACCTCGACTGTAGTGCAGTGGCTGCCGCTCTTCAGTAATCCCGAAATTGTGGAAATATTGTTCGGCTCTCTTCGGTTTCTCGAGCGCGAGCGAGCATTGGCCTTGTATGCTTATGTGATCATGGAAAATCATATGCACATGATTGCGTCTTCAGACGATCTGAGTAAGACGATGAAGGAGTTTAAGTCTTTCACGGCTACCAGTATCGTGGAATACCTGGAGAGTCGGGGATCTCACTCGCTGCTGAAGATGTTGGAGGGAGCAAAACTTCCCCACAAGGTGGAGTCGAAACATCAGGTTTGGCAGGAGGGAAGTCATCCTGAAATGATTACATCACTCGAGATGATGACTCAGAAAATAGAGTATATTCACAATAACCCCGTAAAGCGCGGATACGTGGACAATCCCCTTCACTGGCGATATTCAAGCGCCAGGAACTACGAAGGAGAGAACGGGCTGATTGATGTCAAGACCGACTGGGTGTAGGAATGAGCCGCGGTTGGCCGGCCTCACACCCCTCTGTGCTCACGCTATTGCCCAAGCTCCTGCTCGGGCAAGGAAGCCTGGAAGCTCCGGCTTTTGCTGGAAGCGGAGCTTCCGCAGCGGTCGTCCCAAGCAGGAGCTTGGGACGGAGTGAGCGGAGTGAGGGACAGAGAAGCGACCAGGGACGTAGAACCGATAACTGAACTGAAAATTAAAAATTGAGAATTCTCCCATGAAAGTCCCATTGTTAGACCTCAAACCACAATATGCATCACTGAAAAAAGAACTCGACGAGGCGCTGATAAGGGTTGCCGAGTCGCAATACTTCATCCTTGGGCCGGAAGTCGAAAGAATAGAGAAATCTCTGGCTTCTTATCTCGGCGGGAAATATGCGATCGGCGTCTCGTCCGGTACCGACGCGCTCCTGCTCGCTCTTATGGCCGTAGGCATCAAACCCGGCGACGAGGTTATCCTGCCTACGTTCTCGTTCTTTGCCACCGCCGGCGTCGTCGCTCGACTGAACGCTGTGCCGGTCTTTACCGATATCGACCCGGTTACGTTCAACATAGATCCGGCAGACATGGCGCGAAAGATTACTCCGAAAACCAGAGCCGTTATACCGGTCCATCTCTACGGACAGTGCGCGGACATCGATGGAATAATTTCTCAATTCTCAGTTCTGAATTTTCAAATGCAACGGCCGGGACAATATGTCAATCAGAAGACCGGACAGAAGATATGCGTGATTGAAGATGGCGCCCAGGCAATCGGGGCGCAGTACAGAGACGGAAGAATGGCCGGCACGTTCGGTGCTGTGGGCTGCTATTCTTTCTTCCCGAGCAAGAACTTGGGCGGGTTCGGCGACGGGGGCCTGGTCGTCACGGACGACGACGAGCTTGGCGAGCGGCTGAAAATCATGAGAGTCCACGGCGGAAAGCCGAAGTATTACCATAAGGTTATAGGCGGTAACTTCCGTCTCGATGCGCTCCAGGCAGCGGTGTTGAGCGTTAAGCTGCCGCACCTCGACGATTGGTCGCAGAAGCGGCGCGAGAACGCTGAATACTACACGCGACTGTTTAAGGATGCCGGACTCGCAGAGGAAGAAGGTGTGCTCGCATTCGGCAAAGGGAATCGCGTCCTGCTGCCAAAGGCGGTGTACAAAGACGTGGGACCGCAGAACTATCATATATATAACCAGTACGTGATTCGCGTGGAGAAACGGGATGCGCTCCGAGGCTTTCTCACCGGTAGCGAGATCGGGACGGAGATATATTACCCGGTCCCGTTTCACAGGCAGGAATGTTTTGCCTACCTCAAATCCGACGACGCTGACTTCCCGCATTCGAACTTTGCCGCCGAGCATTCGATTGCGCTCCCGATATATCCTGAACTGACAAGGCCGCAGATTGAGTGGGTGGTGGAGGCCGTGGCGAAGGGCTTGGGGAATTAGAATTCTCAAGATCTTTCAGGGTTTGTGTGGCTTTGCAAGGAAACCGCGCAACTCCCCGCAAAAGGGGTGCTTGGGTGTGAAGCAAAGCATTGGATTTTTTTGAGAGCCTCATTATCTTTACAAATAGATCGAGGGAGATGCTAGCATCCAAACGAGGCGGCTATTATTTTGGTAGACAAGTTTCATTGGTTTCCTTCGCAGAGGTGTTTTTTACTTCATTCCGCACATTGCTGACAAGTAGGGCCTACAACCGCCTAGCGGCGTCAGCCGGGAGCCTTGTCCGTTTTTTCATGAATACGGAGTATCCGGGTTTCATGTCGGCGTATGCAGCAAATTCCTAGGCGGTGAGCCATTGTGTTTTTACATGGCGTGTGGGCGAGGCGGAGCCGAGTCTGATGTGACTTAGATAGCGGAGCTGTGCGAAGTCATGAGCAGTGGGATATCGTCGCCCAGTATAGGCAATGCCGTAATATGAATCTGACGCTTCGAAGACTCGATCCTGTTAATATTTCGTTTATTCTGTGACTTGATAACAAGGTTGGTATGAAAAGAATCTTCCGGTATTATATCCTTCTTGCTTTAGTCCCGCTGACGTCCGCCTTTGCGCAAGTGAATGACCTTACCCCTCAGCAAATCCAGCAGCGTGCCGGAGCTATGGGGTACAACGTCGATACGAATCAGGTCCGGCAATACGAACAGAGCCGGGGTACGCCGGCTCCAACATTGCCGGGACCGTCGGTAGCCCCGCCGACACATTCGCAGGCCACCATCACGCCACTTCCTCCCGGGCCTGCATCCAGGTATTTCGTCCCGGCCTTCGCTAGCCGAACCGGCGCCCACAGCCTTCCGGCGTTCGGGTATAACGTCTTCACTTATTCCCCTACGACATTTCAGCCGACTCTCAATGTCCCTACGCCTGTTAACTATATCGTTGGACCTGGTGACGAGATAGTGATTTCACTCTGGGGCGAGACGCAGCTTGTGCAAGACCTTTTCGTTTCCAAGAATGGGGACATTTACATCCCTAATGTCGGCCTGATAAACGTCAACGGCCTCGACATGAAACAATTGCGCCAGAAACTTTTCAACAGACTTTCCAAGGTCTATTCTTCGCTACTCCCGAATGCAAGCGGCGAAGCGAGGACACACCTGAACGTGTCGACCGGTCAACTTAGGAGCGTGAAGATTTATGTCCTCGGTGAGGTGAAAAAGCCTGGAGGTTACACTCTTCCGGCTCTCTCTTCCGCGTTCACCGCGCTATACTACTCTGGCGGGCCGGACATCAACGGCTCTATGCGGAATATCGAGGTCCTCCGTGACGGTAAAGTCGTCGACCACATCGATCTGTATGATTACCTGATTAACGGCGACCAGTCGAAGGATATCCGCCTCAACGATGGGGACATAGTCTTTGTGCCGCCGGTTGGAAAACGGGTCGCAATTAGAGGGAGCGTATTCCGCCCGGCAATTTATGAGCTCAAGAAAGGCGAGACACTGGGGGACCTCCTGAAGTATGCGAGCGGGCTGACCTTCAACGCATATTTCCAGACGGTCCATATCGACCGTGTTATCCCGTTTGACCAGAGGGCAGATTATGAGAATAACATTTTGAGCATCGACCTCCCCTTCAGTTCGGTCGCCGCGCTCGATTCGAGCAAATTCAAACTCGACGATGGGGATGTGGTCACCATAGACACAGTCAACAACAGGCCGCAAAATATGGTAAACATTTCCGGCGATGTCAGGCAGCCCGGCATCTACGAGCTGACGTCCGGCATGACGGTACGGGATCTCATCTCAAAGGCCGACAGCGTGTTTCCTGATGCGTTCATGGGAGATGCAATACTCGTGCGGACACTTCCATCCGAGAAGAAAGAAATGCTCTCATTCAATCTCGGTAAAGCTCTCGCGGGGAAGCCTTCGGACAACCTTTCACTTGCCAATCTCGACTCGATACATATCTTTAAGGATACAACTTTCTTTCCCACCAGATGGGTGCAAATATTCGGAAACGTCAGGCATCCGGGGACTTATCACAGGTATCAAAAAATGACCTTGAGCGATCTGATCATCCGGGCTGGTGGACTGAACGATTCCGCGACAACTCAGGATATAGAGATCGCGAGACTGGACACAGTCAGTGCCGACATCTACGCTTCCAAGATCACCGTCAATCTGCCCAGTGACTATTGGGATGTCCCTCCCGACAAAGCGTTTATGCTTAAAGATTACGACAAGGTCCTCATTCGTCCGGATACGGCGAAAACTTATGAGAGTGGCGTGTACCTGAGCGGCGAAGTCGTGTTTCCCGGCGAATATGCGATTCTGCGCAGGGGCGAGAGACTGTCCGATTTCATTAAGCGCGCAGGCGGATTCCTGAAGGGCGCTTATCCTGAAGGGATGTATGTACTCCGCTATAACCCGTTGATACAGAATTTGCGCCCTGTCCCGATCTCCGACACTACTTTCATGAGAGTCTATAGCGGCCAGCCTTTGATTAACCGGTCGCAGTTCAATGCCCAGTTCGGAAACCGTATCCCGATTCTGTGGAAGGATGTTGCCGAAAGCCGCTCTTCGATTTACAACCTCAGGCTGATGCCTAACGACACTGTCGTCGTGCCATCCAATCCGCACACGGTTACTGTTGTCGGCGATGTCGGTCTCCCGTCGACAGTGCCTTACAAAGATGGGGCAGGTCTTTCGTACTATATTAATCAGGCGGGAGGATTCACTTCGACTTCGGCAGAAGGTCGCGAAATTGTAATACTTCCCAACGGCATGAAGTGGCATACTTCAGGATTTTTCCTCCTGCCAAATCCTCCTATTCTTTCAGGTACAACGATTTACGTCCCTTCGTACATTAAGACTACCAGTGATGTCTGGCCGATCATAAGAGATATAATTACGGTAGTAAGCTCGACGGCAGTGCTGGTGCTGACGATAAGTAAGCTGTAGGGGGAAGTTACAGGGGGACAAAGTAACAGAGCGACAGAGAGACAGAGTAACAGAGTAATAGAATATTGAGGTCTATTGATTGGTAGGGAATCACGAAATAGGGGGTATTGCTATGAGGACTCATAAGGATCTCGATGCATGGAAGAATTCGATGGAGCTTGCTCAGGAAATATACAGATTCACCGCGAGTTACCCGCAGAGTGAAATGTATGGGCTGGCGAATCAGATGCGAAGGGCGGCAGTGTCGGTTCCATCGAATATCGCGGAAGGAGCGGCCAGGGCATCGGCAAAAGAATTTGCCAGATTCCTCTCCGTGTCTCAGGGATCGTTGGCTGAACTTGAGACGCAAACCATCCTGAGTGAACGACTGGGTTTCCTGGAGGCCCAGATTTCTTCAAGACTCATGGGTGATATGAATCTCATCCGGGCTCAGCTTTCAGGGCTCGTCAAATACGTCAAACGGAAATGAATTGGCTTTTCTTCAGGTGGATCAATCCCAGCAAATACCTTTCATCAACTCTTTTAGACTACCCCTGTCTGACGCCATCACTTTGTCACTCTGTCGCTTTGTCACTCTGTCACCTTGTTACTCTGTCACTCCTGTGACTCTATTACTCTCCACTTACCTTTCTCTAGAACTCAATGACATGGATTTCTAAA
Source organism: Bacteroidota bacterium (assembly GCA_021845665.1). GTDB lineage: Bacteria > Bacteroidota > Ignavibacteria > Kryptoniales > JAKASW01 > JAKASW01. The sequence goes on from JAJZVO010000059.1 coordinate 9,637, forward strand.
TGACTGATTCCGATTCGCAGAACACAAATCTACCGCCACCTGAGGACGAGGAAGAGATATCCTTCGAAGAAGGCTTCCGCCGAACCGTCGAGAAGCTCCGCCCGCATTTTACCGCTCTGTGGCGTGCCAGAAAGAAGTTCATCTACTTCAACGGCGCGGTCTTGGTCGTCTCGCTTCTGGTACTCCTCTTCCTCGTTAAGAATTACTACACAAGCACCGTCACGATCCTTCCCGACTACGGGAGCAAGGAGACTTCGCTGAGCCAGCTCAGTGGTCTTGCCTCACTGGCAGGTGTAAGTGTCGGTGGAGGAACCCCCACAGATGTGTATCAGAACCTGCTGACGAGTCAGGCCGTCCTTGAACCGGTGATTTATGCGAAATATAAGACGCTGAAGTATCCGGATTCGGTGAACCTGATCCAATACTTTAGAATCAAACCGGACAAGAACGTTTCTCTCGCATTGCAGAAAAGGGAAATGTTCTTGAAAGAGTATGAAGCCCTGACAAAGGCCCATTTGACTACTAACATCGACAGGATGACGAAGATACTCACAGTGACAGCGAAGATGCCGGAGGCGGCACTTTCTGCGGATGTCGTAAACAACGCCGTAGAGTCGCTCGATAACTATATCCGGACTAAACGTAAATCATATGCTTCAGATCAGCTTTTATATATTGAGAAGCGCATGGCCCAGGTAAACGACTCTCTTAGGATCGCCGAGGATAGACTCAAGGACTTCAGGGAACAGAACAGGGTTGTTGTACAATCGCCGGAGCTGATGCTCGATCAGACCCGGCTCTCGCGAAATGTGGATATATTGAGTGCTGTTTACCTGGAGCTGAGCAAACAATACGAGCTTGCTAAGATCGATGTCATAAAAGATACTCCGATCGTCAACGTCGAGAGTTATGCGGGTAACCCTGTCCTCAAGGCCGGACCGCATAAGCTCGCTACTCTGATTATTATCATGTTCCTCTCCGGTCTCTTCTCCGCCCTCTACCTTGGATTCAGGGAAAATATCCAGAAGTATGTGGGATACATTAAGGGAAGGTAAGAATTCCAAATTTTGAATTCTCAATTGGATTAGGTGTGTCCTCGAATTGAATGCGGTAAAATGGAAGTGAGCTGCAAGTAATTCAAAATTGAGAATTTAGAATTTAAAATTCTGAAAAAAGAGGCTGCTCGCGCAACGCTGGCGGCCTCTTTCTATGTATGCTATTTCGTTCCGGGCTCCCGCCCGGCATGTTCGGCCTGCTTGAAGTTGCTATTCCATTATTCCCTCCCATTTACTATACTATTCCTGGCAAAACCGAATTTGAACTTCATTACCAGAAATTGAACAATTCGTCAACGGCTCTTTTCTAAGGAATCAGAATGAATATCTCTATTATCGGTACAGGCTACGTCGGACTCGTCACCGGAACATGCTTCGCCGAGACCGGAAACAAAACCGTATGTATGGACGTGGATGCAAGGAAAGTGGCACAGCTCAAGAAAGGGATTTCCCCGATATACGAACCGGGGCTCGAACCGCTTCTCCAAAGAAACCTGAAAGCCGGAAGGCTGTCCGTTACCTCTTCGCTCCAGGAAGCGGTGGAAAAATCCGATATGATTTTTCTCTGCCTTCCAACCCCTCCCGGCGCCGACGGCAGTGCCGACCTCAGATTTGTGATGCAGGTCGCCGAGGACATCGCGAAAACCTCCGACGGCTTTAAAGTCATCGTGACCAAGAGCACCGTCCCTGTCGGAACCGCGGACAAGCTCCGCGAAATATTCAACCGCTTCAACAGGAGTGAGTTTGCCGTTGTATCCAATCCGGAGTTCCTCAAGGAAGGGAATGCTATCCAGGACTTCATGTTCCCGGACAGGGTCGTTGTGGGAGTGGAGAACGAGAAAGCGGAGAAGATGCTCTGCGAGCTATACGAACCGTTCGTCCGCACCGGTGCGCCGATACTCGTCATGGAGACAAGAAGCGCCGAGATGGTGAAGTATGCAGCAAATGCTTTTCTTGCGACCAAGATCTCCTTCATGAATGAGATCGCCAGGCTCTGCGAGAACCTCGGCGCCGATGTGGATAAGGTGAGAACAGCCATCGGATACGACAACCGCATCGGGTCGAAGTTCCTCTTCCCGGGCATCGGCTGGGGCGGGAGCTGCTTCCCGAAAGACGTGAAGGCGCTTATAAAGATCGGCGAGGAAGCTGCCGTCGAAACTGCCGTCGTCTCAGCAGTTGACGCGGTGAACGAAGAGCAGAAAAAGCTCATGCCGCAAAAGATACGCGCGCGCTTCGGTGAAGACCTGAAAGGGAAAAAGTTCGCCCTGTGGGGGCTCTCCTTCAAGCCCAAGACCGACGATATGCGCGAAGCGCCCTCTATCGTCGTCGTCGAGAACCTCCTTCAGAGCGGTGCCGAGATTTCCGCTTTCGACCCGGTGGCGATGGAAAATGCACAGAAGATATTCGGGAAAAGGATTTCATATACGAAGGATGAATATGCCGTTCTCAAAGGTGCAGACGCGCTCGTCCTCGTCACCGAATGGCAGGAGTTCCGCGAGCCGGATTTCGATAGGATGAAATCTCTCATGAAGGGCCGCGTGATCTTCGACGGACGCAATATCTATAATCCCGACAAGGTCAGGGCACAGGGATTTGAGTATTTTGGAGTAGGAAGGAGATAGGGAGAGAAGGAGACCAGGAGAAAGGGAGACAAGGAGACCAGGTTACTGTGGAGATGAGGACACAAGGAAGTGAAGTAGCAGGGGAAAGGGACTGAACATAAAAACCGTGTGTCGTTTATATTAGTAGAAACGGATCGGGAGGAGTGAAATGAAGATTGAGAATCACGGGCAGTTGGACGTTTATAAAATGGCGTTTGATGCGGCGGTGGAGATCTTTGAGTGCTCCAAATCCTTTCCTGCAGAAGAGAAATACTCACTTACAGATCAGATTAGAACTATTCTGAATATGATAATATTATCGGCAAAATAGTCAGAATGCGAAACCAGCCCGGCAAATGGTCTATCGGATGATCCCGCGCCACTTGTACGCTTACATCTCCGCACATCCGCAATTCTCCTGCTCACCCGATCACCATTTCTCTTTTTCACCTTGTCGCCCTGTCTCCTTCTCACCCTGCCAGTCGACCGAACGTTTGAAAATGAACAAAACCTCGAAAGAAAATAAATGTCTACCATCCTAATCACCGGCGGCGCCGGATTTATCGGGTCTCACCTCTGCGACAGGTTCATCGCCGAGGGGGACGAAGTAATTTGCCTTGACAACTTCATCACCGGAAGCCCGGATAACATCGCACACCTCCTTGGCAATCCGAAGTTCAGGTTCGTCCAGTACAACGTCACGGATTTCATATACGTCGAAGGCAAAGTGGATGCGGTCCTCCATTTTGCCAGCCCTGCTTCTCCCATCGATTACCTGAAACTTCCCATTCAGACTCTCAAGGTCGGATCGCTCGGGACGCACAAGACACTCGGGCTGGCCAAGGCAAAAGGTTCACGATATCTCCTCGCTTCGACCAGCGAAACCTACGGCGATCCCCTCGTGCACCCACAGCGCGAAGATTATTGGGGGAACGTAAACCCGATCGGAGTACGCGGCGTGTACGACGAAGCTAAACGATTCTCGGAGGCGATGACTATGGCGTACCACCGTTATCACAACCTCGATACGAGAATCGTCAGAATATTCAATACGTTCGGTCCGCGCATGCGACTCGACGACGGACGGGTACTTCCCGCCTTCATGGAACAGGCTCTCACCGGCAAAGACCTTACCGCTTTCGGCGACGGCAACCAGACACGCAGCTTCTGCTACGTCGATGATCTCGTCGAAGGAATCGTAAGGCTTCTGAGATCCGACTACAGCGAGCCCGTAAACATCGGCAACCCTGACGAGATAACAATTCTCCAATTCGCGAAAGAGATAATCGATCTGACCGGTAGCAAGAGCAAGATTTCCTTCAAACCTCTCCCGCAGGATGACCCGAAGGTGCGTCAGCCGGACATCGCACGCGCGCGTGAGATTCTAGGCTGGGAGCCTAAGGTCCCGCGCCTGGAAGGGTTAAAGAGAACGATCGGATACTTCAAGGAGAAGCTGGGAATAAAGCGATAGTGCAGGCAGGAACTGAACGATTTCACAGTCCGAAGGGCCCTTCAGGAGAGCCACAGAGGAAGAAAAGGGAGAGACACAGAGAGAAAAACTATTCTCTGTGGAACTCCGTGCTCCTCCGTGTCATTCTGTGAAATGTTCAAAGCCAAGCAGCGTCTGCCTGGCAGGCAGGTACTTGAGCCGGAGAGAACTCACAACGTCATTCCGAGCCACCTCTTGGCATCAACGTAGCGGGAGTCGAGGAATCTTGCCTGTGTTTCCTCCTAGCCGTCCGGATACTGCAATCGAATCTATCCGGTTCTTAGATTGTCAATCGGCGTCTTAGCCTGGCTTGGAGCGAAAGGGATCCTAACAACATTGAATCTTTCTCTCTCCGTTGATATATTTCATGCGTCATGTCGGTGAAGGCTGAGTCGCTTCCCGGCGATTCTTTGAACGGTCGAGATCCAGGTCGATTTTATTACTTCGGATCTGCAAGCGCCCGTCGAAACGTGCGGTGGCCCTTTCATAACTCTGAAATAAGGGTGCTTGTGTGATAGTCGGTGGGCAATATCCGGCAGTTAATTCATTCCTCCGAATCCGGTCGATGGACTTAAATCCCTCCCGACTTGTAGCGAAGAACAGCGTATGGCCGCGTGAGAGCGTGAAGTTTTTTTGTTTGTTGATATAAATGGCAGTGTATCTGAGATGACTGAATCGATACCGGCGGTGCAGTATTCGCCGCAGGCGAGACTTCCCCGAGTCAAGCTCGCTCCGGCATCGAATAATTAAAAAGGAGAATATTAATGGCTACCTTCATCACTGAAGAGTGTATTAACTGCGGCGCCTGCGAACCTGAATGCCCAAACACGGCGATCTATGCGGGCGGCGTCGAGTGGGACCTCTCCGGCGAAAAGCATCCCCCGATTTCTAACGATTTCTATTACATAGTCCCTGACAAGTGCACCGAATGCGTCGGTCATCACGAACAGGAACAGTGTGCTGCTGTATGCCCGGTCGACTGCTGCATTCCTGATCCGAACCAAACCGAGACTGAAGAAGCTCTCTTTGCCAGAGCCGTTAAACTGAATCCGGAACTTGCCGGCCTTGAACTTTCCGCCGCCACATCCAGATTCAGAAAGTAGTAAGCAGCAATTTCACGTCACCGGGTTGACGGGGGAAATTTATCGAAGGTCGGGTCCAACACCCGACCTTTTCTGTATATTCACCTATTGAGAAAGTGAAATTCGTGTCCGAATACTTAAGACAATGTCGGGATCACATATGCGAATAGGAGAGTATAATCTGAAGGCGCTCGAAACATGCCGCTTCTATCTTGACGGCGGTGCCATGTTCGGTGTCGTCCCAAAGGTCCTTTGGGAAAGAACGAATCCTTCCGATGGGAAAAACCGGATCGAAATGGCCGCTCGAACCCTCCTCGTTGACAACGATAAGCGCCGAATCATCGTCGACACGGGCGTGGGTCAGGGGTGGAATCCGAAGTTCTCCCAGATTTACGGGATCGACCATTCAAATTACAACCTTTCGGATTCGCTGAAAGGCGCCGGCCTCTCGACGGAAGACATTACCGACGTTATACTTACCCATCTTCATTTTGACCATGTCGGCGGTGCGACATTCGTCGATGGCGACGGCGCCGTGAGGCCGACCTTCCCGAATGCGACCTATTACGTACAGAAGAAGCAGTATGAATGGGCCATTCACCCTTCCGAAAAAGATCAGGCGAGTTACCGGAATGAAAAGTACGTTCCTCTCTTCGAGGAGGGAAGGCTCGTACTCCTCGATGGCGAAAAAGAATTCTTGCCGGGTATATTTCTGGGGATTACCAACGGCCACACCGTGGCACACCATACCGTGCTCGTGACTGACGGGAAGGAGACGCTGTACCATCCTGGTGACACCATCCCGACTTCGTCGCATATCCCGCTTCCTTACATCATGGGGTATGACAATTCGCCGTTGACGACGCTGGAGGAGAAGAAAGATATTTTGGCAAAAGCAGCCGGGCGCAATTTTATTCTCTTCTTCGAGCACGACCCCAAATACGCCGCGACATTTGTCGAGAATACCGAGAAGGGATACAGAGCCGGTGCACCCGTCGAGCTGAACGAAAAATAGAATTGCATCTGAATGAAAACTGATCCGATAATCATTCTGGAATATATGGAGCTCCTCTCTGGATGATTTTACAAAAATCGCCTCCGTTTCCAATCTACGTGAAAACAAAGGCGTTGCGCGCAAGCTCGAAGACGATGATGTTGCAATCGTGAAGCTCGGCGATACTGTCCACGCGTTCATGAATATTTGCCCCCATCAGCATACGCCGCTCGTTGACAAGTACGGCGGCCAGGTTCAAGGTGAGGAGCTCACCTGTATTATGCACGGGTGGACATACAACCTGAAGACGGGAAAATGTGTTAATCAGAGTGGAAAGCTCAAGATGCTTGAGGCAAAGATCGAGGACGGCGCCGTCTATGTCAAAAGAGTCGTCAATGAATTCGGGTGGTGATATTTCCGGATGAGCAGCGGCAAGAAAACGGATTCCGGCATCGTGAAGCGGCTCGCCTCGGAAAAAGGGTTCGAACTGGTTGGGATTGCTGAAGTCTGCCGGCTGGATGAAGAATCCGCTCATTTGACAGAATGGCTTTCCCGTGGCTACCAGGCGACCATGCGGTGGATGGAAACAAATACCGGCAAGCGTGCCGATCCCGGCAATGTGTTGGATGGGGCGAGGTCCGTCGTCTCATTAGGAAAGAACTACTACATACCGTTTCAACACGCTGACTCGTCCGCTAAGATCTCCAGGTACGCATGGGGAGACGACTACCACATCGTTATCGGCACGATTCTGAAAGACCTCGTCGCGGACCTTTCAGCGAAATTTCCCGGGAAGAAATTCCTATGGTACTGCGATACCGGCCCGGTCATGGATAAGGCATGGGCCCGGCGCGCGGGCATCGGCTGGATCGGCAAACATACGAACGTTATCAGCCGGCAGATCGGGTCGTGGATATTCCTCGCTGAGATAATAACGGATCTCGAGCTCGAATACGATCTGCCTGAGACCGATCACTGCGGGAGTTGCCGCGCCTGCATCGACGCCTGTCCGACGGATGCAATCGTCGAGCCATACGTCATCGATGCGAACAAATGTATTTCGTTTCTCACTATCGAAAACCGCGACGGCTCCATTCCGGCCGAATTCGTCCCGAACCTTGATAATTGGATTTTCGGTTGCGACATTTGTCAGGATGCCTGTCCGTGGAATCGGAAGTTTGCGGCTCCATCCGGCGATCCGTCGTTCCTTCCGCGCGGGGAAAATTTGAATCTGAAGCCACAGGATATTCATCTAATGAGCAGGGAAGAGTTCGCCGAGAGATTCAGGCGTAGTCCCGTCAAACGCGCGAAGTACGAAGGCTTACAGAGAAATGCGAGGGCGTTAACCGCCGCCTCAAATTCGCAGGAACACGAATGTCACAGTTAGGATTGATGAAATTGGGAATGACACGAACGGAATGCATCCGTTTGCACGATATTTGGATTCATGATTCTGTAATAACTCCGGGAAATAATTCGAAGTGAAGTATAAAGGTTTTCTATTCGATCTGGATGGAGTCCTGATCGATAGTTCGAAAATACATTTTGTGGGTTGGAAGAAGGTCCTTAACAGTCTTGGAAAGGACATCGATTACGAGACGTTCCGGACCGCCTGTTTCGGAAAAAGAGGTGTCGATACACTTGAGCTGTTCTTCCCAAAAGGGAAGTTCAGCGACGAGGAGGTGAAGAGACTTTCAGATGAAGTCGACTCGAACTTCGTGAGCACAGTCGCGGAGGTCGGCGTTCCGATAAATGGGGCGCTCGAATTCCTGCAGACGCTCAGGCGATCGGGGGAGAAAGTCGCTCTTGCGACTTCGGCACCGCGTCAGAATGTCGATGCATTCCTTGATGCGTTCCGGCTCAGGGGAGTGTTCGGCGCCGAAGTGTGCGGGGACGATGTTACCAAAGGTAAACCTGATCCGGAAGTCTTCCTTAAAGCTGCTTTTCAGCTGGGCGAGGATCCGGCGCACTGCGTCGTCTTCGAAGATTCTCTTCCCGGAGTGACCGCGGCAAAAGCCGCAGGTGCGGCATGTGTGGCGCTTCTGACTACCACCACCGCCGACGTGCTGAGGGCGGCAGACTTCTTCATAAAAGATTTCTCAGATGAAACTTTGAAAAAAATAATAAGGCCCGGAGAATTTAGGGGGCCGAAAGTAATGGAGAAAGTATGAATCATTCGAAGGATGCTTTGCACAGGAAAGTAATTATCATCGGATCGGGACCCGCGGGGCTGACTGCAGCAATCTATACAGGCCGCGCCAACCTTGAACCGATTCTATTCGAGGGAAGCCAGCCCGGAGGACAGCTGACAATCACGACTGAAGTCGAAAATTATCCCGGATTTCCCGATGGCATCATGGGACCCGAGCTTATGGACATGATGAAGAAACAGGCCGAGAAGTTCGGCACGAAGACTTTCTTCAAGGATGTGTCGCAGGTCGACCTCTCGAAACGGCCGTTTGTTGTGAAGAGCGGAAGCGAGACATACACAGCCGATTCCATCATCATCTCCACCGGCGCTTCGGCAAAGCTCCTCAATATCCAATCGGAGAAAGCTTTGATGGGATACGGGGTATCCGCATGCGCGACATGCGACGGGTTCTTTTTCAAAGACAAGGAGATTGCTGTAGTCGGCGGCGGCGATACGGCGATGGAAGAGGCGAACTTTCTGACGAAATTTGCGAGCAAAGTCACGGTTGTGCATCGGCGCGATTCGCTCCGCGCATCGAAGATAATGCAGGAGCGCGCCTTCTCGAATCCGAAGATAAGTTTCGTCTGGGATTCCGTTGTCGACGAAGTGCTCGGTGTCCAGGAGAAGAAAGTGCGCGGGGTGATGCTCAAGAATGTGAAGACCGGCGAGAGAACCGAGATGAAATGCACCGGACTCTTCCTCGCGATAGGTCATCAACCGAATACTGCCATATTTAAGGGGCAGCTGGAAACCGACAGCGTCGGGTATATCGTCACCAGGAACGGTTCGACCGAGACGAGTGTGCCGGGTGTGTTTGCTGCCGGAGATGTTGCCGATAAGAAATATCGTCAGGCAGTTACCGCCGCGGGAACCGGCTGCATGGCTGCCATCGACGCCGAGAAGTATCTCGAGACTCTCTATCACGAGTCCGGCGATTAGCCACGCGTGGTAGATACTGGCAGCGAGGAATTTGGGCGGTAGCCGGGATTGAATCTTACCGCCAGGGCCGCCAAGAGCCGCCAAGGGAAATGTTCAATTAACAGACCTGACGTCACGGCGGCCCCAGTCATTGCGCACGACCACATGTGACGGAACGTCGCTCGTAGCCAGAGATATCCGGGGCATGAGATCGAGGTTTGGGCGGTCGAGGCCAAAAGAGCCGCAACCGTATAACATCACAGGACTCGGGATTCCCCCAGATGATGTCTTCCTATTGACAGGAGATATGTTATTCTTATATTGATAAGTACACCATGGACATAAAAACCAAGAGAAGAATCGTTCTTGTCGGCGACAAAGTCCTGATCACTCCCGACAAGAACCGGGAGAAAACCGAGCACGGGCTTTATCTGCCTCCGGGCGTCAAGGATAAGGAACGCGTCCAGGGAGGAATTGTCGTACAATCAGGACCCGGGTATGCGATTGCCAACCCTGACTACATAGACCAGGAGCCGTGGTCAACTTCTCCCCGCGAGCCTGTGAAATATATCCCGCTTCAGGCCGAAGCCGGCGATTATGCGCTTTTTCTCCGCGATCAGGCAGTCGAAATCGAGTTTGAGGGCGATAAATACTTCATCATTGCCCATTCCTCCATCCTAATGCTTATCAGAGATACAGAAATCCTCGATCCTACTCTCTGAACTTTACCTCAAGCTCCCATCCCAAAGTTTTTGAGTGCAACTTTTGTTCCATCTTTGTTTCAAGTTAGTTTATGAGTTGTTAACTTAATTCGTCATGAGGGAATTATTTGTCATAGACGAAGTGGCCGTAGACAGCAGCCTCCTGAATCGCAAGTTCGCTTGCGACTTGCTAAAGTGTAAAGGTGCTTGTTGCAGTCTTCCCGGAGGAAGAGGTGCCCCTCTCCTCGACTCCGAGATTCCGGAAATGCACGCCGCCCTCCCGGAAGTTCTCCCACTCCTGAGTAACGAGAAACGAAAGCTTATAGAGAAATATGGCTTCTATGAGGGGAACAAGGGAGATTACGCCACTACATGTGTCGACGATGAAGATTGTGTGTTCGTCTACAGGGAAAATGGTATTGCCAAATGTGCCATTGAAAAAGCTTACGATGATGGAAAGGTCGGTTTCAAGAAGCCGATATCATGCAATTTGTATCCGATCAGGGTCAGCAGGTTCGGTGGAGACGTTCTCCGCTACCACGAACTGAAAGAGTGCGATCCTGCCGTAAAAAAAGGTGAATCAGATAACGTGGGTGTAATAGAATTTTTGAGATCCGCTCTCACTCGTCTTTATGGTGAAGAGTGGTACAGCGAGTTGGAAATTTCCGCGGGCCTGAAACCCGTCGAGAAACGCTGACGGAAGATCTGTGCCATTATGTTGAAGTTCGGACAAACACAGCGCCTCAGTCAGGAACTGAGGCTCCAGCCGCAGCAAATCCTCTACTACGATCTATTGCAGCAACCGATTTTTGCTCTCCAGCAGAGACTTAGAACCGAGCTCGACGAGAATCCCGTCCTCGAACTGGAAGAGGCGGAGGATCTCGTCGAGGAACCGGAAACGGAATTGAAAGAGGCGGATGAAAAGGCCGACGATCCGATAGACGAACCCGAGTTCAGCGATGTTGACCTCGATGAGTTCAGGAATGACGAAACCGATATCAAGTTGAAGAAGCAGCGTTCGGAGGATGACGATGAATTCGAGTTTGCGCCTCCCGCTGTCGAGAACATGTACGACCACCTCATCCAGCAGCTCCAGCTCCTTAATTTCAATGAAAACGAGAAACTCCTCGGTGAAGAGATCATTGGTAACATCGATGACGACGGATATCTCCGAGAGGATTTGACGAAGATAGTCGAGGACGCGAACCTTTCCTTCCAGCTCACTCTTACCGCTGAAGATGCGGAGCGGGTCCTCGCGGGTATACAGACTCTCGACCCTCTGGGAGTGGGCGCCCGCAACCTGAGGGAATGCCTGCTCGTTCAACTTAAAGCGCGCGTGGATCTTGAGCCGACCGAGCGCGCGCTTGCGACGAGGATTATCGAACAAGACTTCGAAGATTTCTCGAACCATCGTTACGACCAGCTTGCAAAGAAGCTCGGTATCGGTTCCGAAGAGATTAAGACGGCAGATACCGTAATAAAGAAGTTGAATCCGAAACCGGGAGAGGGATTTCTCCTGCCGCTCGAAACTACGGTCGTCGTTCCGGATTTCGTGGTACACGAGGATGAAACCGGGGAGCTTGTCATCACGCTTAACGAGCGCGACATGCCGCAGGTCCGCATAAGTCCCAAGTACCTCGATATGATGAAGCAGGCGCGCGGCAGGAAGACCGACGCGCAGACGAAGGACTTCCTCAAACGGAAGCTCGAGTCCGCGAAGTGGTTCGTGAATGCGCTCCTCCAGCGCCGCGAAACCATGACTAGAGTCATGCAGGCGCTCGTCGAAACGCAGCGCGAATTCTTCACCGAAGGCCCCGACAATGTCCACCCCCTGATATACCGTGACATAGCCGACAGAACGGGCTTCGATATTTCTACCATCAGCCGCGTCGTCAGCGCGAAGTATGTCCAGACCGATTTCGGAGTATTCAGGCTGAGGGATCTGTTCAGTGAGGGACTGAGAACTACGGACGGCGAGGAGGTCGCCACCCGCGAGATAAAGAACAAGATCAAAAGCATGATAGAAGGAGAGGAAAAGAACAGTCCTCTTAACGACGAGAAGATTACTGAGTTGCTGAACCAACAAGGCTACAAAGTGGCCCGCAGGACGGTTACGAAATACAGGGAGCATTTGCGTATTCCGCCGGCCAGAATGCGACGTGAGGCATAACGAGATGGCAACCATCGATACCCTCGACCGCGATACGGTTGAGGAAAAAGTCAGGCACTATAAGGAAGTAGTATCCCGATACGAGAAGAAGTATTCAACGGCGTACGACGAGCTTCAACGAAAGACCTCGGAATCTGCCCTCACGCCGGAAATAGAGGACGATATGCTTGACTGGAAAGAAGCACTCCTGATGGTCAGCGTTTACGAGAGAGTGTTAGGCGAGATGAATAAACCCGGTTGACTGCCCGGGCCGGGGGAATAAAAGGTTGCGCTTCGGAACCAGGTCCGGAGTCAAAAAGATTTAAAGGATAACCATGCAGATCCATGGAACTACTGTAATCGGTATTATCAAAGACGGGAAATGTGCAATTGGAAGCGACGGCCAGGTCACAATCGGCCAGTCGGTGATGAAGAACAATTCCAAGAAAGTAAGAAAGCTTTACAACGACACGGTAATAGCGGGCTTTGCAGGCGCGTCAGCAGATGCCTTTACCCTGTTCGAGAGATTTGAGGACAAGCTCCAGCAATATCACGGCAACCTGAGCAGGGCAGCGGTCGAGCTCACCAAGGATTGGCGATTGGACAAGTATCTCAGGCGGCTTGAGGCCCTCCTTGCCGTAATGAATAGCGAAACCGCACTGATAATCTCCGGAAACGGCGACGTCGTTGAACCGGACGACAAGATAGTCGCGATCGGCTCAGGAGGCAATTACGCGCTCGCCGCCGCGAGAGTACTTGTCAAGCACACCAATCTCACCGCGAAGGAGATCGTACTCGAATCGCTGGATGCCGCATCTGAAATCTGCATTTACACAAACAAGCATTTTTCAATCGAAGAAATTTGAAATGGCAAAATCGTCAAAACTAATAAAGAGCGATCCTTCCAAACGCGAGCTAACTCCGCGAGCCATCGTCGGCGAATTGGACAAATATATCATTGGCCAGGACGCGGCCAAGAAATCCGTGGCAATAGCCTTGCGGAACAGGTGGCGCCGTCAGCAGGTGCCGGAAGATCTCCGCGAGGAGATCATGCCGAACAACATTATCCTCATCGGCCCCACCGGCGTAGGGAAGACCGAGATCGCACGCCGCCTTGCCAGACTCTCCAACGCTCCTTTCATAAAAGTGGAAGCCTCGAAGTTCACCGAAGTCGGCTACGTGGGCCGAGATGTCGAGTCTATGATTCGCGACCTCGTCGAGATTGCCGTTGCCGGCGTCCGATCGGAAAAAACCGCGGAAGTCAGGGACCGCGCCAAAGCACTTGCCGAGGAAAGGGTCCTCGACGAGCTGATCCCGCTGAAGTCCACGAAGCGGGTCAGTGTCGAAGCACCCGACAACGGCAATGAAGAAGAAGAGCGCCGGCAGACGAGGGAAAAGCTGAGAAAGATGCTGAGAGACGGCGACCTCGACAAACGCACGATCGAAGTTCAGGTCACAAGCGATACCATGCCGATCATGCAGGTCTTCGGGCCGCTGGGAGGTGACGACCTCGGGGCCAACTTCCAGGACCTACTGAGCAACATCATGCCGAAAAAGACGAAGGCGCGAAGAGTCCCGATCCCTGAGGCGCTCAGGATTTTCGAGCAGGAAGAAGCTCAAAAGCTTGTCGATATGGACGGCGTAATCAGGGAGGCCGTCGGCAGGGTCGAAAACAATGGCATAGTTTTCATCGATGAAATTGACAAGATCGCGACGACTGGTGGTGATCCCAGGGGACCGGATGTCTCGCGCGAAGGAGTGCAGAAGGACCTCCTTCCGATCGTCGAAGGCTCCACAGTTATGACGAAGTACGGCACCGTGAAGACCGACCACGTGCTCTTCATTGCGAGCGGCGCATTCCACACCGCGAAACCTTCCGACCTGATTCCCGAGCTCCAGGGAAGATTCCCGATAAGGGTTGAGCTGAACAGTCTGAACGAAGATGACTTTTACAAAATTCTTACGATGCCGGAGAACGCTCTCATCAAGCAGTACACCGCTCTTCTCGCTGCCGAAGGTGTGTCGATAAAATTCTCCGACGATGCCATCCGTGAGATAGCGAAAATCGCGACCGAGGTTAACGAACAGGTAGAAAACATCGGTGCCCGCAGGCTCCATACCATTATGACGACGTTGCTCGAAGATATACTTTTTGACGTTCCCGACAAGATCGAGTCTGACAAGATTGAAATCTCCGGAGCGCTCGTCCGCGAGAAACTGAGCAAGATCGTCAGGGACCGCGACCTGAGCAAATACATTCTGTAAAAGGACGCCTTTTCGGTGTGATGTCCGATCTGAAAGTTGAGAAAGTAGATCCTGCTTCATACTTGAAATTCCTGGGAGAAAATCCTCCTCAGGATCCATATTCTTTGCCATCCTTCCTCGACGCTTATAAGACAGTCCTCGCGCGCGATGTCGAGTTTCTCGTGATTTTCAAAAAGGAAACGCCGATAGCTTCCTGTGCGCTTTCAGTCGGGAAGAGATTTTCACAGCCGATTGTGAGATTGCTTCCCATCAGGGCATACGATGGCGTTCATTTCCGCGCCCTTGGTGAATCGAAGGGACAGAAACAGGAATTCGACCGGTTGATGGCACTGCAGGCGCTCGAAGAATTTCTATCCCGGAGCTACAGCTTCTACCAGTTGGTGTTTCGCCCCGGTTTCATGGATGTCAGACCGTTCCAATGGGCGGGTGCGACCGTGGTCCCGCAGTATACTTATATCGTGGACCTGCAGAATTTCTCTGAAGAGGGTTATACGAAGTCATTAAGAGAGATGCTCAGAGGGGCGGAGCGGGCTGGTCTGAATGCAGGCACATGCTCCGTCAGCGACCTGGTGTCGCTTCATCAACTCAGCTACGAGCGGCACGGGCGCAGACCGCCGGTGGCGCAAGGCCGGCTCCAAAGCCTTCTTGAGAAACTCGATGAGGCCGGGCTTCTTTCAATTACATGCATACGAAACGCCGATGCGAAGATTATCGCAGGCATAGCATCGCTCAGGAGCGCTGAAGGGAGTTATTTCTTTGTGGCCGGCACCGATGCCACCTCGGAGAAAGGAGCCTCACATTTGCTCTACCATGAGATCCTCAGGTCCGAGAAGGACGCAGGAAAATCCTTTGTGGATTTGGTCGGCGCCAATACTCCAACGATTAACTTGTTCAAGTCTTCGTTTGGTCCGAGGCTTGAAGCTTACTTCCGTGTCTGGAAGGCGAACTCACTTGCCGCCCGGCTGGCCTCCGTTCTGAGAAAGGTATGATGGGAAAGGCCGGACAATTTTCGCTCACCCGGAACGCCGGCCTCGTCGGTATCTCAAAACTTGTCAACATCCTCGCCCTTCTTGCCGCGTCGATGATTCTTACGCGCATATTCACGCGCGCCGAGTATGGCAGCTATGAGCAGGTGTGGCTGATCTATAATTCCTTACTTCCATTGGCCGGTTACGGTCTCAGCAGCGCCCTTTATTTCTTCTCCGCCAGGGAGGAGAAGCCTGGAGTCTATTCGGCCGCCATAGCTGCGTCGTCCGTGATTGGCCTCCTCGCCGGTATAATACTCGCCGTCTTCGCCCCGCTGTTTGCACGTTGGTTCGATGCGCCGTCGCTCACCGTTTACATCAGGGTTCTCGCCGTTTATACCTTGATGGTTTCACCCTCGCTCATGTTTGAGTCGATCTTTGTCACGGAGCGCAGAGTCGGTCTGCTCCTTGCGGGCAATATAATCGTCGCCTTATTGTTCGCAGGGTCGATTTTCATATCTGCGCTCATTTTCCACAGCATGCTTTTTGTCTTTGTTTGCATTGCGCTAGTCGGTGGCGCGAAATCGGCGATTCTCATCGTCTATATGTTGAAAGCAGGAAAGTTTACTCGAAAGAGACTATCGCCTCTCGTGAAGACGCAGTTTCTATATGCGCTTCCTATCTTCGTCAGCAGCATAGCGGGAACGATCAGCAAGCAGGTCGACAGGTACCTGGTGTCGTTGCTCATGACCCCGGAGAAGTTCGCGATTTACGCGATCGGGTCGAAGGAACTTCCGCTGATCGCTGTGGTTACCGGCTCCGCCTCCGCCATCCTGTTCCCTGTGTTCAGTGAACTTGGGTCGAAGGGCGGCCGAGAGAAGTTCATCGAAATATGGCGCAACTCGATATCGAAGACCGGCTTCTTCCTCCTTCCCATGATGGTCTTCCTCCTCTTCACGGCGAATGACTTCATGGGATTCTTCTTCGGGCAGAAGTATGTCGTAAGCGCAGCGGTGTTCAGGATATTCCTGCTTCTCCTCCCTTTGCGCCTCGCGTTCTACAGCCAGGCGCTGTTCTCGCTCGGGAAACAAAAGCTCTACATGTATACTTCGATAGCGGAGATGTTTCTCAGCGGAATTGCATCGTATTTTCTCCTGCGGTCATACGGGCTTGAAGGTGCCGCGATCGGTAAGATGCTGGTTACATACATCGAGGTGTTGGTCCTTGTCGGCGTTTTAACTTTTGCGCTCAAAGCAACCATTGTCGAGATGTTTCCCTGGAAGAAGATCATGAAGCTCCTGATAGTCTCCGTAGCCGCGCTTGTCCCTCTGATACTCGTGAGGAGTTACTTCAGCAATGTTTATTATAGATTCGTTATTGAGTGCGTAATGTTCGCCTCCGTATTCGGCGGATTGGCCCTGCTGACTGGTTCCGTTCGTATCATCAGTCTTAAGAGAATGCAGTTTGTAGTGAATTGATCCGGTAATAAAATGATGGAGCACACGAGGAGAATTGAATGGAAATAGTAAATTCCAAGATAGAAAATTATCTGAATAGTCTGTACGGAACGCGTCATGAAGTGCTGGTGAAAATGGAAGCAGAGGCAAACGAGAGGAATTTCCCCATAGTCGGTCCGCTGGTCGGAAAACTCCTTTACCAGCTCGCACGGATGATCGATGCACGGCGGGTTTTCGAGATGGGATCCGGCTACGGTTACTCGGCATTCTGGTGGGCGCTCGCCGTCGAAGGAGGAGAGATACACTGCACCGAAGGGGTCGATTCGAATAGGGAACGCGGCGAAGCTTACCTGAAGGAAGCGGGCCTGCTCCATAGAGTCAAGTATCACGTAGGCGATGCGCTGGAAATTATCGACAAAGTGGAAGGAAAGTTCGACATCGTTTTCATAGATATAGACAAACAGAAATATCCTGCGGCGCTTGATAAGGCGGCTGGAAGGGTAAGGGATGGCGGACTCCTCGTTGCCGATAACGTGCTCTGGTCCGGAAAAGTTGCCGGGAAAAAGGGCGACGCATCCACCGAGGCAATAAAGGAATTCAACCGAAAGCTGTTTTCAAGAACCGATTTCGCGGCATCGATAGTACCCGTCAGGGACGGTGTTGCCGTGGCTTACAAAATGTAACCGAGGATTATATGATCTATGTGTATTACCACGTCACCGCCGTGGATGAGTTCAAACAAAGAATCGCTGCATACTTCGATGAAGGGAGAAAGTTTGGTCTTGAACGAGTAATGCAGCGGGTAGACCAGCCCGACCTCTTCATGGAAATAGTGGACGTCCACTCGAATATCGGCGAACCGCTGAACGCCCTCTCAGACTTGCGCGCGAAGCACGGAATGAACAAATTAATATTGAACAATAAAATTCATGTTGAAGTGTTCGACGTACTCTTGGGGTCGTCCGAGAAGGGCAATAGAATAATTTAAATCGTAATGGAGTTGAAATGTCAAAGCTCGTTTTAATTCGTCATGGCGAATCACAATGGAATCTTGAAAATCGCTTCACGGGATGGGTGGACGTACCGCTGTCGGATCGCGGGGTGAAAGAAGCCCAATCGGCAGGAGAGAAGCTGAAAAATTACAGGTTCGATTTAGGCTACTGTTCGAAACTCAAGAGGGCAATCGACACATTGAAACTGGTCCTCCAGAAAACGGGCCAGACGGATCTGCCGGTCGAATATGATACGGCACTGAACGAAAGACACTATGGAGACCTGCAGGGCCTTAACAAAGCGGAGACCGCGAAGAAGTTTGGAGAAGAACAGGTCCACATCTGGCGGCGCAGTTACGATGTCCCGCCTCCGAATGGCGAGAGTCTCAAAGATACCGCGGCGCGAGTCCTCCCTTACTGGAGGTTCAAGATACAGCCTGACGTCAAGGCCGGTAAGGAAATCCTCGTCGTGGCACACGGTAACAGTCTTCGCTCGCTTGTTATGTTCCTGGACAACATGACGAAGGAGCAGGTGCTCGAGCTGAACATACCGACTGGCGTGCCACTTGTCTATGAATTCAGCGGGGATAAGGTCGTCAGCAAGAAGTATCTGCAAGATTAATTTTCTCACCAGCGCCGGCCCGGAGACGTGCTCTCCGGTGCCGGACGACTGATTTCCTGCCCCACGCCGTTCCACCATCCGATTAAATTCCTTTCATGGTTTAAGAATTCGCTGATTTGAGGCCGGCTCATTCCTCCTTGACGAACTAATTAGTTCCTCCACGCGTCATAGATATCAGCTGATTCGCCAAGGGAGTGGCGCCGATGAATTACGAATGGCGACGCAGCTAAAAGAATAAGGAGTACAAACATGAAAACGGGTCGTTTCATCACAATCCTGATCGCGCTTCCGGTACCGATCATCTTGGCGTTGGTTTCCATCACTGCGCCGGCAATCGCGGGAGAATCGCACAAACAGGTAATACCGACATCTGTCATGGTACAGTATCGGTTGGCAGAAGCGAATATGCTGTCGGGCAAAAACATAAAGGTAATTGTCAGGGGCCGTAAGGTGGTCCTGACCGGTACGGTGAATACGATCTATGACAGGCTCGAGGCCGCGAAACTTGCCCGAAAAGCCGCCGCAGACTACACTATCGTCAATGACCTTACGCTCGCACCTCCTCCATCGCCGGACAGCCTGATCGGCTTGGAGGTAATGCATCGGATCGAAAGGAACACTACTTACACCGTGTTTGACTGGGCAACGGCTCGCTCGAAGAACGGTATCCTGACGCTGAGCGGCTGGGTAAGCTCTCCCTTCGATGTTATGGAATACCAGAAGCAGGCAGAGCATGTCGTCGGCGTTCGGAAAGTGGTGAATGATCTGATTGTCGAGTTGGGGTATAGGGAACTTGCACGGCGAGCTACGAGGATCGTCTACCGGCAGGGAATGCTGATCGGCTACTCGCTAAAGCTCAACCCGCCGGTGCATGTAATTGCAATAGATGGTTATGTCATTCTGGAAGGCAAAATATAGAT
>JAJZVO010000060.1 GCA_021845665.1 Bacteroidota bacterium
CCCCTTTTGTGTTCGCGAAGGCAATCAACTCCTTGGCGATTTTCTCGACCGAACTGAACTGACGTTTGAATTCGATCTTGAAATTTTCGCCTTCCGAAATCAAAATTTTTAATTCAGCGACGTCCACGTCTTTCAAATTCTCAATTATGAATTTCGAATTCTTAATTGAAGTTAAGGAAGAATCAATTCAAAATTAAGTGTCGCCTGTCCGGAGTTTCCGATTCCCGGTTTGAAGTTCTCGATTCACCTCCGGTAACATGCAATTTAGAAATGAGAATACAGCATTTTAAATTCCGATCACCTACCATCCTCTCGCTTTCATTCTTATGAGAATGTCGGCCGTCCTGAATGTGACAAAACGCGCATCGGAGTTGGGCGAGAAATGAAGCGGGTCAGGGACTATCGCCTCGAGCTTCGCAGCCTGATCCCGGGTGAGTGCGGATGCCGGTTCATTGAAATAGTATTCGCTCGCGGCCTGGGCACCGAATATCCCGCGACCGAATTCTATGTAATTAAGGTAAAGTTCCAGTATGCGGCTTTTGGAAAGATAGAAGTTCAACATATACGCCGATATCATCTCGTTAAGCTTTGTCAGCGGATCTCTGCTCGTCGAGAACCAGAGATTCTTGGCAAGCTGCATCGATATCGTGCTGGAACCTCGAATCACCTTCATCGCCTTCACATCGGCTATGAAGGCCTGTTCGACCTCGTACCAGTCGACGCCGTTATCCTGGTAAAAGGTTCCGTCTTCGCCGACGATGATTGCGTGAACCAGGTTCTTCGAGATCATCGAAAGCGGGACGTAGTGGCGGTAAATGACATAGTGCTCGTGCCGTGCCTTCGCCTGAGCTATCCTCTCCTTCATTAGTGCGGTGATGCGGGGATTCACAGAACGCAGCTTTGCGACCTCCCACGGAGACGGAAGGAGTATAGCTTCGATACTCAAGAAAGCAAGAAAAAGTATGAGTACTATGCGCCGGGCTGAGAGCCGGTGCCGGCGCGGCCTGGTTTCGCCGCTCATTTGTGCGAATCAAGATAGCTCTGCAGGATCAATTGTGAAGCCATTCGATCCAGATTGCCTTTCTTCTGCCTTTCCTTTTTCTTCACACCGAGTTCCAGCTGAGTCCTGTGTGCCATGGTCGTAGTAAATCTCTCATCCCACTCAACGACGTCGACATCGAGTGATTCGCTCCTTAGCCTCTGTCGCAGCTTCTCCCCAAACTTCGCCGCTTCCATCGCCGAATCGCCCGCCTGCCCGCTCAGCTTGAGTGGCTTGCCGACGACTATTTTGGAGACCGACATCCTCTTGACTATATCTGTGACCCTGGCGACAAGGCTCGAATTGTTCTCCAGGGTATCGACCCCCTGCGCAATAATTCTCAAAGGATCGCTGACGGCGACGCCGACTCGCTTCATCCCGAAGTCGATGCCCATCACCCTAGTCCCTTCAGCCATTTTGGCTCCTCCCCGGAGTGCCGGTAGATATCCTGTCCACTTTAGTAACTCCCACAACCTTCCTGAGTTTATCTATAATGCGTTCCAGGTGTTCTTTGTCTCTCACGTAGACGATTATCTGGCTTTCGAAGATGGCATCTCTTACTTCCGCCGAGACGCTCCGTATGTTGGTATTCTGATGGCTCGAGATGGAGTGAGTGAGTTCGGTGAGAATCCCGGGGCGGTCCATCCCCGAAACAGAGACGCCGGCGACAAATAGGCCGCTGCTCTCGCCCGGCCAGGTTGCATCAACGATCCGTTCTCGCGCGGCACCCGCCATGCGCGCCAGGTTAGGACAATTCTTCCGGTGAATCTTTATTCCTTCGCCCGTCGTCACGAACCCCACAATCTCGTCGCCCGGTATCGGATTACAGCATTTCGCATAGGACACCTTCCAGTCGCTGCGCGAACCGTCAACGACAATCCCTTCGGATGACTTCCGCGCGATCTCCACGAAGGTCTGGGACGGCTTGTTTGCTTCGGAAGAATCCTTCACCGCCTTCTGCTGGGTCAGGCGGGTGATAAGTCTCTCCGGCTCGATCTCCTCTTCGGCAATCGCAACGTAAAACCTCTGCGCGTTTTCGTACTTAAGATCTCTAAGGAGTTTCACGAAATCGTCTTCGCCCAGAGTCAGCTTGTGCTTCTTCAGCTTCTTAGTCCAGATCTCTTCACCCTCGACGGCCTTCTTCCTCGTCTCGTCGTTTATCCAGCGCCTAATGTGGGCTTTGGCTTTCCGGGATACGACGAATTTTTCCCAGTCGGGGTTGACGTTCTGATTCGATGAGGTGATTATCTCTATCTGGTCGCCGCTGTTCAACTTGGTGTTGAGGGGAACGATCCGGCCGTTCACCTTGGCGCCAACGCAATGCGTTCCGACCTGCGAGTGTATTTCGAATGCGAAGTCGACAGGCGTCGATCCCTTCGGAAGCACCTGCAGGTTTCCCTTCGGCGTGAAAACGTAAATCTCATCCTGGTACAGGTCGAGCTTGAATCCCTCGAGGAAACTCTTCGCCGCGTCCTCGCCGCTCGATACGGCGGGCTGCTCGAGAATCTCCCGGACCCAAGATATCCATTCGTCGAGCTTCCGGTCCGTCACCTTCACGTCTTCTTTGTATTTCCAATGTGCAGCGACGCCGCGGTCCGCGACCTCGTCCATCTGCCGCGTCCTGATCTGAACCTCTACCATCTTCCCTTCCGGTCCGACTACCGTCGTGTGTATCGACTGGTATCCGTTTTGCTTCGGAACGGAGATGTAATCCTTGAAACGCTCAGGCACGGGAGTGTAAATCTCGGAGACGATTCCGTATACGGAGAAACAATCGTTCTTGTCCGGCGTGTCTAGAATCACCCTCACCGCAAATAGGTCGTATATCTCCTCAATCGGCTTGTTCCGTTTGACCATTTTGTTATAAATGCTGTAGATGTGTTTCGGTCTGCCGGTGATCTCGAATTTGTAGTCATCCTGTTCGAGGCGCTTTTTTATCGGTTGGATGAATTTCCTGATATATGCTTCACGCTCTCTTCTCTTCGCGTTCAGTTTCCTCGATATGAATTCGTACTCTGCTGTGTTGAGGTACTTGAACGCGAGGTCTTCGAATTCCCACTTCACTTTGGCAAGACCGAACCGGTGGGCAAGAGGCGCATATATCTCTAGTGTCTCCATAGCGATCCTCTGCTGCTTCTCCGGCCGGAGAAATGCGAGGGTACGCATGTTGTGGAGCCGGTCGGCGAACTTGACCAGGATTACCCTCACATCCTTGGCCATCGAGAGCAGCATCTTTCTGTAGTTCTCCGCGCGGGTTATCTCGTGGCTCTCGACTGCGCCCGATATCTTTGTAACACCGTCGACGATGTCCGCAATGCCGTCCCCGAACTCTGCCCTGATCGATTTGAGGTCGTACCCTGTGTCTTCGACGACGTCGTGGAGAAGCGCTGATGCTACCGAAACGTCGTCGAGCGGGATTTCCTTCGCCACTACAAGCGCTACTTCATACGGGTGTGAGAAATACGGTTCTCCCGACGCCCGCGGCTTCCCTTTAACGTGGGCGTTCCAACTGAACTCGAAGGCACGCCTGATCAGGTTCTCGTCGAATGTGTACAGATTGTTTCTGCAAACATCGAGGAGACGGTTCAGTTTTTCGACGCTTTTGACATCGGCGAGGTAAGACACTTAAAAGCCTTCCAAAATAACTCCATTAATCAATTTAGGGGCGTCGCCATAATTTCCAAGCCCCTTCCGAAACTCAGGGGCCGACACAAAGTAATGTATTTATGGCGATCGTGTTCCTTCCTTGTCCGTTCGTTTTGTTCACCTTATCGTGACTCATTATCGTTGACTTTATAGACATTGCTGGCTAAATTAATCAGTCCTAAAGGATTCGCCGGACGATTCTGCCGAACCTTTGGCGAGACATCGCCGGGGTGGCGGAATTGGTAGACGCGAAGGACTTAAAATCCTTTGGCCCCAAAGGGCCGTGCGGGTTCAAGTCCCGCCCTCGGCACTGTCCGAATCTCTTCCGGGCAATTGGCTCAGTCCCGCCGAAGCGGAATCTCGTCCGGTTCAATTCGATGGACACGGTGGGTTTAGTCCCGGGCAGTTTAGTAAAGTTGTTCTGATATTTCGGGCGATTAGCTCAGTTGGTTTAGAGCGCTACATTGACATTGTAGAGGTCAGAAGTTCGAATCTTCTATCGCCCACTACCCCGCTCTGAAGAGCGGGGCCTGAAATCTCATAATAGTTGAGAGTATTAAGGTCGATAATCGCGCAAGAAATCGCCGGGGGTTTGGTTCCAGAAGAATCGGAGACTCCTCCGATTTTTTGTTATCAAGAGAATAATCCGAAATGCCTAATGTAACTTTACCCAATAAGTCGATCATCGAAGTAGAAGCCTCTACTCCGGCAATTGAAGTAGCAAAGAAGATCAGCAGGTCGCTGGCGGAAGACTCACTTGCCGTAAAAATCAACGGCAAGATCTCGGACCTCAACACCCCCATCGCATCCGATTGCGAATTGCAGTTCCTCACCTTCGACGATCCCGAAGGGAAAGAGGTCTATTGGCACAGCAGCTCGCACTTAATGGCACATGCAATCCTGGCGCTTCACCCCGAGGCAAAGTTCGGAGTGGGACCGGCCATCGAAGATGGTTTCTATTACGACATCGACATAGACAAGACCCTTACTCCGGCAGACCTCGAAGCCATAGAGAAGAAGATGCATGAAATCTCGGACCAGGACGCATCATTCGAAAGAAAAGTCGTGAAGAAAGAGGATGCGCTGAAATTCTTCGACCTTAAGAAGGATCCATATAAGGTCGAGATAATAAGTGCGCTTGAGGGGACCATCACCTTTTACAGTGAAGGAGACTTCACCGACCTCTGCCGCGGCCCGCACGTCCCTTCGGCCGGAAAACTGAAATACTTCAAGCTTCTCGGCACGAGCGGTGCCTACTGGCGGGGCGACAGTAAGAACAAGATGCTGCAGCGCGTTTACGGAGTCTCCTTCCCGAAGAAGAAGATGCTTGAAGATCACCTGAAGATGATCGAGGAGGCGAAGCAGCGCGATCATCGAAAACTGGGGCGGGAACTCGAGCTGTTCGTGTTCCACGACATTGCACCCGGCGCGCCTTTCTGGCTTCCCAAAGGAATGATCATCTTTAGAGAGCTCGAGAAATTCATTCGCGAAGAGCTGGACCGGTTGAACTACGACGAGATCTCCACTCCGATGCTCGTCAAGAAAGACCTCTGGGAACAATCGGGTCACTGGGGACACTACCAGGAGAACATGTTCATCCTGAAAGTCGAAGAAGACATTTATTCGTTGAAGCCGATGAATTGCCCGGAGAGCACATATGTATACCGGCACAAGGTGAGGAGCTACCGGGATCTTCCGCTCCGCTATTCGGAGATAGGGAGACTTCATCGGAACGAAATATCGGGCGCGCTCGGAGGTATGTTCCGAGTCCGCCAGATTACTATGGACGATGCCCATATATATTGCCGCCCCGACCAAATCTTGCGGGAAATCAACGACATAATCGGCCTTGTCAGGCGCGTCTACGGTCTGTTTAGTTTCGAAGTATCATTTAAGCTTTCCACGAAGCCGGACGGGGCAATGGGCGATCCGAAGCTTTGGGAAGAGGCCGAGAAATCTCTCAGGCAGGCGCTTGAAAACAACGGCATCAAGTACGGCGTAAAGGAAAAAGACGGCGCATTTTACGGTCCGAAGATAGATATCCAGATCAAAGACGCGCTCGGAAGAGAGTGGCAGGTCGCGACAATTCAGCTAGATTTCGTTATGCTGCCGGAGCGTTTCGATCTGACTTATATCGACGCTGACGGGCAGGCGAAGCGGCCGGTGGCAATACATCGTGCCATCTTCGGCTCGTTCGAGAGATTTGTAGGTATACTCACGGAGCATTTCGCAGGTGCATTCCCCGCATGGCTTTCACCTGTACAGGCAGCCGTCCTGCCGATAACAGACAGCTTCAACGACTATGCAAAGTCGGTGGTCGATACACTGAAGGCCGGGAAAATCCGCGCCGAACTGGACGACCGCAATGAAAAGGTCGGTTACAAAATCCGCGAATGGGAAACAAAGAAAGTCCCCTATATGTTGATAGTTGGACAGAAAGAAAAGGACTCCGGCACGGTATCTGTCCGAAAGCACCACGAAGGGGACAAAGGATCGGTGAGCCTTTCAGAGTTCGTCGAAAGCATCAAGAAAGAAATTACAGAAAAAAAGTAGGAGACCGCCTATCAACACTCCAAAGCTCAGGATAAACAGTGAAATAAGGGCGGCAAACGTCCGCCTGATCGACTCCGACGGCAAGCAGCTCGGGGTCATGCAGCCACGCGAGGCCATGAGGCTCGCCGAGACTAGAGGCCTCGACCTCGTAGAAATAGTACCCAACTCCAATCCGCCCGTATGCAAGCTTGTAGACTACGGCAAGTACATGTACGAGGTCGGCAAGAAGGAAAAGGCGAAGCTTAAAGGCCAGTCCTCGGCACAGCTCAAGGAAATTAGATTTCATCCGAATACGGATGAGCACGACTTCGAATTCAAATCGCGCCACGCGAAAGAGTTTCTCGAGCAGGGCCACAAAGTGAAGGGAACCGTCCAATTCAAAGGCCGCGAAATTACTTATGCGGCCCACGGAGAGGAACTACTGAACAAATTCGTGGAATTCCTTGCGGAAGTTGGAAAGGTGGAACAGAAGCCGAAGCTTGAAGGAAGAAGTATGGCGGTAATAATCGCACCCGATAAATCGAAGAAGAAATCGGGCGAACAGAAGCAAAAAGAGACAAAGGAAGAATAAAATGCCGAAGATGAAGACAAATCGTGCGATGGCGAAGAGAATAAAGAGAACCGCCACCGGAAAGTATCTTCGCGAGAAGGCTTTCAGGAGCCACATTCTCACGTCAAAGACCCAGAAAAGAAAGCGCCAGCTTCGCAAGGGGGCCGTCCTTGACAAGACGGACACGAACCGCGTGCGCGGGATGCTGAACGAGTAGAAATCGTCCCGCGGGACTCCAACTCCGGGGGAGATCTTTCATGTACTCCCCCAGGCGCAGTGAAAGATTCTGGAAGCCTGCGAGAGAGGGACACCGGAGGCATACGGGCTGTACGATCTTTATAGAGAAATGTCTTAGGCTTCGTGGTGACTCTTTGCCCCGAAAATATTATATTTAAATCCAGAATGGAGAAGAACTGACATGCCACGTGCAAAAAACAAGGTAGCCTCTCATAGAAGGCGAAAAAAGACGCTTGAGTTAGCGAAAGGCTACTGGGGCGCACGCAGCAAAGTACATACTGTTGCGAAACATCATGTTGAAAAAGCGCTCCAACACGCGTACAGAGATCGTCGCAAGAAGAAACGCGAGTTCCGGAGCTTGTGGATAGTCCGCATCAACGCGGCTGCCCGCGAAAACGGGACGACCTATTCACGTCTTATCGCCGCGCTCGCGAAGAGAGAAGTCTCGATAAACAGAAAAGTCCTGGCCGATCTTGCCGCGAACAACCCTGAAACGTTCAAGCAAGTCGTCCAATTCGCCTTTAATTAATACGATCTTCCTGCGTTCGGAAAGTCCGTTCTTCTGAAGCGCAGGAAGATTTTTTATATCCATACAAAAGAACACCGCAATGACGCAAAGGCGCTCAGTTCCTTATGATTCGGTCGATTTTCATTGCGTCTCGGCGCCTCAGCGGTTAAACCGTTTGCAATGGAAATGCTCGAAGAAATTCAGAAACTAAAAGATGAGGCGACCTCAGCGCTCGCTAGCCTGAAATCATCCGACGACGCGGAAAACTTCAGGCTGCAGTACCTTTCGCGGAAAGGGGCGCTCGCACAGCTTTTCGAAAAGCTGAAAGACGTACCGAAAGAGAAGAAGCCCGCACTCGGGAAATCCCTAAACGAACTGCGATCCTTCCTTGAGAACGAATTCGAATCTTCAAAGAATAATCTCGGCGGCAAGGCCGCGACTTCCGACGGCAACATCGACCTTTCAATCCCTGGACGAAAGAGATACACCGGGCGCAAACACCCTTTGACTCAGACCGCCGACGAGATAAAGAGAATTTTCACAAACATCGGATTCGGAATTGCGGACGGTCCGGAGATCGAAGACGATTATCACAATTTTGAGGCGCTGAACTTCCCTCCTGACCACCCTGCCCGAGACATGCAGGATACATTTTTCGTGAAGAGCGAAGAAGGCAAGTATGTCCTTCGAACCCACACATCCGGCGTCCAGGTGCGTGTCATGGAGAAGAACAAACCGCCCGTCAGAGTGATAATGCCAGGAAGAGTCTACCGGAACGAAGCGATCAGCGCAAGAAGCTACTGCCTCTTCCACCAGGTCGAGGGGTTGTACGTCGACAAAAACGTCTCTCTCGCCGAGCTGAAGGGAACGATCGCCTATTTCGCGAAGGAGTTCTTCAACGAAGAAGCAAAGCTCCGATTCAGACCGAGCTACTTCCCATTCACAGAGCCAAGCGCAGAAGTGGATGTTAACTGCTTCGTCTGTGGCGGCAAAGGATGCAAGATATGCAAGTACTCAGGGTGGCTCGAGATTATGGGCTGCGGCATGGTCGACCCAAATGTGTTCAAGGCCGTCAAGTATGACGAGAACGAGGTAAGCGGTTACGCTTTCGGTATGGGAATCGAGCGTCTTGCATTGCTGCGATACGGCATCGATGATATAAGATTATTCTTCGAGAACGATCTCCGCTTCTTAAATCAATTCTGATAGAAAATGAAGATTTCACGTAAATGGCTTCAGCAGCTTGTCGATTTATCCGGCGTAAAGGATGAAGATATAGCATCGCGATTAACGATGCTCGGAATCGAGGTAGAATCTTACGAAAATTTCGCCGCCAGATACGATGGCTTCGTCGTTGGAGCCGTTCTCGAAGTCGCCAAACATCCGAACGCCGATAAGCTCAAATTATGCAAGGTCGACATCGGCGGAGAAACAAAAAGCATCGTCTGCGGTGCGCCTAACGTGGCCGCCGGACAGAAAGTGCCGGTCGGGCTTGTCGGCGCAAAAGTGCCTCACAACCAGCACGACCCGGAAGGGAAGCCGTTTCAACTGACAAGGGCGAAGATAAGAGGAATTGAATCCGAAGGAATGATCTGCTCGGCGAACGAGCTCGGACTTGGTGACGACAAAAGCGGCATCATGGTCCTTGACGACGCAGCCGCTCAGGGAACTCCTCTCTCAGACTACCTCGGGCTGAACGATACCGTATTCGAGATAAGCCTTACTCCCAACCGTGCGGATTGCCTTTCCCATCTCGGGGTGGCAAGAGAACTAGTCTCCGCCTTCTCGAAGAAATTTATCCCGAGACGGATTAAGATAACCGAAGATGGCGCGTCTATAACGGAGTCCGTTAAAATTGAAGTCGCCGCTCAGGACCTCTGTCCACGATATTCGGCCAGGCTGATACGCAAAGTCAAAGTCGGTCCTTCTCCGAAATGGCTGAAGGGCGCGGTCGAAAGCGTCGGCATAAGATCGATAAACAATGTTGTCGACGCCACAAACTACGTCATGATGGAACTCGGCCAGCCGCTTCACGCCTTCGATCTCAACAGAATCGCAGGCCATAAGATAATCGTCAGGCGTCCGACAGAAGACGAGACCAAATTCACAACGCTCGACGGCAAGGAACGGAACATTTCTCCGGAAATGGTCATGATTTGCGACAAAGAGAAGATCGTGGCCGTCGGCGGCGTGATGGGAGGAATGAACAGCGAGATAAGCGAGGATACCACCGAGGTCCTGATAGAAAGTGCGAACTTCAACCCGTCGTCGATTAGAAGAACTTCCAAGGCACTCGGACTTTCGACGGAAGCTTCGTACAGAATTGAGCGCGGAGTCGACCCAAACCTCACCATTCGAGCCCTCGACAGAGTCTCTGAAATAATCGCCGAGACTTCGGGCGGCAAGCTGGCGCCCGGAATAATCGACGTCGCAGCAATGAAGTTCCTTCCGAAAAGGGTCGAGCTTCACGTCGATCACGTCAATCGCCTGCTCGGCACACGGCTCGCCACCGGTGAGATTATTCGGGTGCTCGAATCGATCGAGATACCATGCGACAAGAAATCCGAAACAGTCCTGATATGTTCGGTGCCGACATTCCGCGGAGACATCGAGCGCGATGTCGACCTGATAGAGGAGGTCGGCCGGGTCTATGGATATGAACAGATTACCGACTCGTTTCAGACAAAGCTGAACTTCGACACGCGGTTTCGCAAAAGTACGGTGCTTGACGAGTTGAGGGACCTTCTTGCCGGAGCGGGTTTCAATGAGATTATGACCAACTCGCTCCAGTCTGTCGACGTCGCGGGATTTCACGAACCGTCATTTGTCGTACTTGCTAACCCGATAAGCGAAGATATGGCGGCGATGCGGACCACGCTCCTACCCGGGACGCTGCAGACCGTGGGCGTCAACCTGGCACACGGTCTGAAAGACATGAAGCTCTTCGAAATCGGCCAGGTGTACCGAGTGATTGATGAACAACAGGTAGTCGGTCGTTTCCTCGAATCGGCGAAAATTTCAATGGCACTCTCCGGAACAGCGGATCCGATGTCGTTCGACAGAAAAGAGTCAAAGTTTGACATATTCGATCTCAAGACTGAAATCGAGCGCGTGCTTGCGTTCCTTAAGCTTGACTCTTGGGACTTTATTTCTTATGATACTACCAAAGAATACAAACAATCTTTAAAGTTATTCGTGAACGGGACTGAGCTGGGCCTTGCAGGAAAAGTCGGAAAAACGGCTTTGCAGAAACTATCGGTGGACCAGGATGTCTACTTTGCCGAGTTGGATCTCACGAGCTTGCTGGCTCTGCAGAAATCGACAAACCGGTTCAGAAGCCTCCCGAAATTCCCGTTCGCTTCTATTGATCTTTCGTTTATTGTAAACAACCAAACGCCGGCGGCGGATCTGATGAACACGCTAAGAGTTGCCGCGGGCGACATGTTCCGTGATATTTCTGTGTTCGATATTTATTCCGGAGAAGGCATTCCGGACGGGAAAAAGAGCATTGCGTTCAGCATGGTACTCGGAAGCGAGGAACGAACGTTGAACGAGGGCGATATAGCCGGGTTTATCGAAAAGGCGGAGAAGACACTCAAGGAAAAGTTCTCCGCGGAATTAAGAAAACAAAAAAGCTGACAGGCATGGACACAGAAGCGTCAGAGGAACAGACGTTATCGATGAAGAAACAGCTCCTTGGGGAGTTGTGGAATGAAGTAAGAAGAGCCGTCGATGTGGCGAATGTCATCCGGGGCGAGAATGAGTCTCTGAAGCAGAACCTCGCTAAGTCGGCGGCAGAGATCGACAAATTGAAATCACACATTGCCGAGCTCGAAAAGATGCTGACGTCGAGAGAGGCAGCCAACGCGGTCGGTTTTGAGGAACGAGAGAAGAACCGGCTCCTCGAGGTGGCCAAAGAACTCATCGCCAGGATCGATAAGCAACTTAGTCTCTTTTGAATGCGGAGCCGATGATGGATAAGAAAAGCATACGCGTCACTATCCTTGGTCGGGAATATCCACTCCGCGTGGAAAACGAGGAAAAAGC
Organism: Bacteroidota bacterium; assembly: GCA_021845665.1. GTDB lineage: Bacteria > Bacteroidota > Ignavibacteria > Kryptoniales > JAKASW01 > JAKASW01. The sequence continues at coordinate 11,581 of JAJZVO010000060.1, forward strand.
GCTCAAAGTAGTAGCATATGTAGATTCGCTCTTGAATGAACTCATCGAGAAAAATCCAGGTGCACCAACTTCAACTATCGCAGTAATAGCCGCTCTAAATATAGCCGAACAATTATTTGACTTAAAAGAGCACGTACACAATGAAGGGATCGATATTGCGGATCTCGTTGGGGTGCTAAGCTACTTGCGTGAAAATTTCCCTGTCGAAGCGAGCTAAGTTCTTTTAAAATTTCGTCAAGTTTTCAGCCGTAATGGCGCCGTGGTTAAGCATGAAAGAACTACTAAGTGAAAATTATGGGAGCCCGGCTCATGGACGATGAAAGCAGGCCGCGCCCGATCCCATTTCTTGGGAGCGGTTCGTTCCGCCTCCGGCGGAATCGCAGCGGAAGCACCGACTCGCCCAGGAGGGCACCCACCGTGTCAAGATGGGTTCTTTCCTATCTGCCATGAGCGCGTTACGGCTTTTCTTTGTATATAAACCGGGAGGTACCGTATGGTAACCACAGTAGTCGCTGTACTGTGCAGCGTGGCTGGTTTGCTCGTAGGGTGGTTCCTTCAGACAAGACTGACCAGGAAGAAACTTGGTACCGTCGAAGAAAGAGCCAAACAAATCCTCGAGACAGCCGAACGCGAAGCGAATGCCGTTAAGAAAGAGAAACTGATCGAAGTAAAAGACGAATGGATTAAGAAGAGACAGGAACTCGATAACGAATTCAGCGCGAAGCAGAAGCGAATTCAGAATGTAGAAAGACAGTTAACTTCAAAAGAAGAAAATCTCGACCGAAAGGGCGAAGCACTGAGACAACAGGAAAAATCGGTGCGAACAATCGAGATGGAACTCAGGGAAAAGAATAAGGTAATCCAATCTAAGGAGGCCGAGGCTGAAAGACTGATTCAACTTCAGACGGAAAAGCTTGAGAAACTCGCGGGGGTTTCACGCGATGATGCGAAGAAGCTCCTCGTAGAAAATATGACCAACGAGGCAAGAAGCGAAGCGGCACTTGAGATAAGGGAGATCCGTGAGAAAGCTCGCGTCGAAGCGAAGAAGGAGGCTCAAAAGATAATCGTGCAGGCGATCCAGCGCACCGCCGCCGATCATTCCGTAGAGACTACCGTCAGCGTGGTAAATCTTCCGAATGAAGAAATGAAAGGCCGCATCATAGGCCGCGAAGGAAGAAATATACGCTCGTTCGAGGCCGTGACCGGATGCGACATAATAGTCGACGACACGCCGGACGCCGTCGTTATCTCGGGCTTCGATCCGTTCAGGCGCGAAATTGCCAAGAAAGCGCTTGAGAAACTGATCGCCGACGGTCGCATACATCCTACCAAGATAGAAGAGATCGTCGAGAAAGTCCGCATAGAACTCGAAGAAGAAATAGTCCAGATCGGCGAGGACGCACTCCTGGAAGTAGGGATCCATGGCGTCCATCCAGAGATAGTGAAGATGCTAGGCAGGATGAAGTACCGTTCGAGTTACGGACAGAATGTGCTCCAGCACAGCATTGAGGTCGCCTTCCTGAGCGGCCTGATGGCAATCGAGCTCGGTCTCGATTCGACCCTGGCCAAGAGAGCCGGTTTGTTCCATGACCTCGGCAAGGTGGTAGACAAAGCGGTCGAGGGCCCGCATGCCCTTCTCGGCTATGAGATCGCCAAAAAATTCAACGAGAGCTCAGTCGTATCGAACGCGATCGGCTCTCATCACGAAGATATCGAGATGGAAACACCGATCGCCGCGATCGTACAGGCAGCCGATGCCATCAGCGGCGCCAGACCGGGTGCCAGACGGGAGTCGCTGGAGGGCTACGTCAAGAGACTCGAGAAACTTGAAGGCATCGCAAACTCCTTCTCCGGTGTGGGCAAGACATATGCGATCCAGGCGGGACGCGAAGTGCGCGTTATCGTCGAACCGGAAAAAGTAAACGACATTTTCGCCGACCAGCTCGCGCACGAGATTTCCCAGAAGATCCAGGAACAGATGGAGTACCCCGGCCAGATCAAGGTAACCGTCATTCGGGAGGTCCGCAGCATCTCGTATGCCAAGTAAGCCGGACGGCAGAAACAAGTCCGCACAAAAGAAGGAAGTCCGAGGCCCGGCAAAGAAGGCCCCCATGCCGATGGGAGTCGCCGTGACGGGCAATATCGGCAGCGGGAAGTCAACCGCAGTGAAGATATTCTCCGAGCTCGGCGTCCCCACATTCGATACAGACAGGATCGGTCACGACCTGCTCGGATCAGATTCCCGCATTCATGCCGCGGTAGTGAAAATCTTCGGCGACGCGATCCTCACCAGCGGACAAATCGACCGTCGTAAGCTGGGCGAGCTGGTATTCAGGAGCGAAGAGAAACGGTTAAAGCTCGAGACGGTACTTCACCCCGCAATAATGGCTGCCGTTGCCGAGCAGGCACGCAACTTCGCAGATCGCAGGTATGTAATAGTTGAAGTACCGCTCCTCTATGAAGCCAAGCTTGCCGGCCGATTCGATTACGTTGTACTGGTGAAAGCCGACGAGAAAACAGCAGTCGCGCGGGCCTCAGTTAAGCTCGGCATCGAAAGAGAAAAAGTGTTAGAGAGACTCGGCGCGCAAATCCCGCAGTCGGAGAAGGAGAAACTCGCCGACTTCGTCATCGCGAACAACGGCTCGGAGGAAGACTTACGAGCAAAAGTACTTCTCCTGCATTCGGTTATCTCTTCCCTGAAACCAGAGCGAAATTAGCACAAATACCGAAAAAAGCTCCCTGAGTTCCGTTAGGGGCAACAAGCTTGTTATATTATATCTACTTCTATGATAGAGATTAATTTCACAAAGATGAACGGTGCCGGAAACGATTTCGTCGTGATTAACGACTTCGACGGCACACTGACTGCTGACCTTCCTTCAATCGCACGAACCGTCTGCACCCGCGGTTTCGGCATTGGAGCCGACGGTCTCCTCGTGCTGCGCAGGAACCCTAAATATGATTTCGAGATGATCTACCTGAATTCCGACGGCAGCGAAGGCGGAATGTGCGGCAATGGTGGGAGATGCATTTCGAGATTCGCCGTTTTGAATGGGATTTGTAAATCGCCGATGAAGTTTACCGCGCACGGCGCCATTTATTCTTCGGAAGTCTTTAACGACAAGATGGTTCGCTTACACTTCCCCGATCCGGAAAGTATCACGCCCATCCTCGAAGTCCCGGTCGGCGGATACAAGTACGAGGCAACCTACGTGCACCCGAACACGGATCACACAGTTCTACTGAGCGGAAGCTCCTTCGGCAGCGTGGACAGTGCGGACCTGATAGGTATATCCCGGAAGATCAGGTACAACTTCGAAATATTTCCGAAAGGCACCAACGTTAACCTGATCGAACAGGAAAACAGCAGCAGGATACGGATGCGGACATATGAGCGGGGAGTCGAAAACGAGACGCTCGCATGCGGCACGGGCGCGGTGGCAAGCGCAATTACGGCCTCAATCAGGTACGGCATGACCTCCCCGGTTGAGATACACACGAGTGGTGGAGAGATCATGAAAGTCCATTTCGAGAAATCGGGGGATCGGTTTTCGAAGCTCGTCCTTGAAGGGAGTGCAACAGTGGTATTCAAGGGAAGGGTCTGGTACGACGAGAAGTCTCACACTATAATCGACCTCGAGCATGGACAGGGAAGATTTTGAAATACTTGTCGAAAAAGCCTTCGAAGGACTTCCCGAGGAATTCAAGGGGAGAATCGACAACGTCCATGTCGTCGTCGAGGATCTCCCGGACGAATTCGATATGAGAGGGACGCACATCAGTAATCCTTATTCGCTCCTCGGTCTGTACTCCGGAATCCCCCTCAACAAGAGAGGCCCGGACTATGGTATGTACCCCGTGACGCCCGACAGGATAAAGTTATTCAGGATCAACATCGAGCGCGGGTGTGCAAACGATGTTGAGATTGAAGATAGAATTAGGGAAGTCCTGATACATGAAGTAGCACATTATTTCGGAATGACGGATGCGGAAATAAGGAAAGCCGGTTACTGAATTGCAGACCCTTCTACACCAGTACGGCTATCTGCTCATCTTCGTCATCACTCTGTTCGAAGGCGAGAGCGTTCTTTTGATAGCGGGGATACTGGCACACCAGGGCTTGCTGAACATCGAGATCTCCATCATCTCGGCTTTTCTGGGCTCTGTGATAGGCGATCAGCTATTTTTCCAGCTCGCCTGGCAGGAAGGATACGGTTTTGTAAGAAAGTTCAAGTACGTCGCGGCAGTCCTGCCGCGGGCAAAGCGGCTCGTAGAAAGACACGGTACTTATGTTGTGATCTTTTCGCGGTACATCTACGGGTTGAGAACCGCGCTCATCGTAATGTGCGGCCTGGCAAAGATGTCCCGTGCGAAATTCACGGCGTTAAACATCGTGGCCGCGATGATTTGGGCTGTTTCTTATGGATTTCTTGGTTATTTTTTCAGTGAAGCCATCGGTTCGATTGCCGGGTTGGGAAAAATCGAAATTGTAATTACGGCGGCGATTGCCATCATCGCATTGGTTTACTGGATCGTGCGGACGGCTAACACCAAACCGGTTCCCAATCAAGGGGAGCCCGTGGACGAACCTAAACAGGAGGAATAAATGTCGAAAGTTCTATTACAGATCAATTACGAGGTACAGGCTTCAAAACGCGAAGAATATCTGGGATTGATCAAAGAACTAAAATCCGGGTATGAATCCTCAGGAATAGCTAAACTGGAAGTATACGAGGTTCAAGGCTCACAGAACAGTTTCATGGAAATATATACATACTCCAACGAGGAAGCCTTCCAGAATGCCGACGACAGCGCGTTCGACGAGATGGTGGTCAAGATAAACGACTGCCTTGTGCCGGACAAGTTGCGTTCACATACACTGCACCAGATATGATCTTTAATGATTCTTGCCGCGGTAATCATTTTCGCGTTCACTTACGTCTCAATTTCTGCTCAAAGACTACCGTTTCTTCATTTAGATAGAACCTCAGGCGCAATGATCGGGGCGGTCGCCATGATCGCCTTCGGGGTTCTCACGATTAACGAAGCCTATAAAGCACTAAACTTCGATACGATCGTCCTCCTTCTCGGGATGATGATCATAGTTGCTTACCTGCAGGCGGGAGGATTCTTCGACGCCATAGCGGCTCTCATACTTAAGCGGGCGCGCACGGGAAACGGTCTTCTCCTGACCATCATATTATCTGCGGGTATACTCTCTGCCTTTTTTGTAAACGATACCATTTGCGTGATGATGACGCCGTTCGTGCTTCTCCTGACGAACAGATCAAAGGTCGATCCAAAACCATACCTTATCGCCCTCGCTTCAAGCGCAAACATCGGCAGCGTCGCTACACTCGTCGGCAATCCCCAGAATATGCTGATCGGCACCTTCTCCAAATGGCCGTATCTGAGATTTCTCGAGGCAATGGTTCCCATCGCACTCGCAGGGCTCGCAATCGATTACTTCATCCTCCGCATCTTCTTCAGCACCCGGCTGAAACAGGGACTCACTCCATACGATAACGGCTTGAAGACGGATCATGATAAGCCGCTCATGCGAAAATCCATTGCCGTAACCATCGTTGTCATTGCCGGCTTCTCTGCCGGCGTTAACCTGGCCTTCATGGCGATACTCGGCGCAGCACTCCTCGTCCTCCTCGCCAACAGGCGGCCCGATGAGATATTCGCGAGGGTAAACTGGTCGCTTCTTCTTTTCTTCGGGAGCCTGTTTGTCGTCGTTGCCGGCATAAACAAAGTTGGCCTTGTGGCCGATGCCCATAAGGTTCTCGAAGGGTACTTCTCTACTTCACTATCCAACCAGATTACGTTTTTCTCTTTCGCTTCGCTTGTCCTTTCAAACGTGGTCTCGAACGTTCCGTACGTGATGGTGGTACAGCACTGGATATCCACCTTCAGTTCACCCCAGCTAATGTGGCTCGTTCTCGCGATGAGCTCGACATTTGCGGGGAACCTGACAGTCGCAGGCTCGGTGGCCAACATGATAGTACTGGAGCTTTCAAAAGAACGTGCCGCTTTCAGATTCTGGGAGTTTACGAAGGTCAGCGGAACAATCGCCCTGGCAACATGGGGAGCCGGAACGGCTATCCTCGTCCTGTACGCTGCACTTTTTAGACTTTGAGTTGTAATCCTGATCGGAGTTCCGTCCGTGCCCGCCGGCCTGATTCACATATCGCTCAATGACGCCCGGTATGCAGATTGTAAACTGGAAGCAGCTGCATCGGTTACAGCGGATGCACATCGAACACGAAATAAAATCTCGACGTCCCGATAGGGATGATGAGATACATCTTCGTCGTTCCCTTACTGAACGGAATCCTTACCTTGCCGCCCACAGCGCTACCGGAAAACAGTGTCGTCTTTCTAAGGGCGGCAGTCTGCCAATACGCCCTCTGCTCCGCGAGACTCGCCGACTGGAGCGAATAGTTCAGGTTGTTGTTCTCCTGCGATTCCTCCAGTTCCCTACTCGATCTATCCTCTTGCCGTAATTGTTCCCTCGTCTTCTTCTGTCCGATAGTGGCTACATCTCCCACGATCTGAAGTAAACCGGCCGCCGCGTTCAAACCGGAATTGGTCTCATAAGTTGCATTGGCCTGTGCTATTTGTACATCCAGCCCTTGCAGCTGCCTCTCGGGATCGAGCGCGTAAACAGTATCCTTCCAGCTCTCCGGCTCGTAGCTTATGTCGCCGGTGTTGTAGTCTGTCACCTCTCTCAACCGGTAACACTCGCCGTCGTAATGGATTTGTTCGGGAGAAACCACCACAGGAGCACTTCCCATATTCCCGATCACGACATAGAAAGCCATGACACCATTCAGCTCATTCTCAAACGCGACCGATGCCGTGATGCTGTCCGTCGTCTGTGTGACGAATTCGCTTCCCGAATACCAGACTGTGTCTTTCGCAACAGGGGTGGCACGGTAAAGAGCTTCCGGCTCCACGCATCCACCCAACATAGATGAGACTGCTATCGCCCCCGCCAGGACAAGCAAGCGCTTCATGACTTTAGCTCCCTTTTTGGCTTTAGAACTTTTGACGGTTTGCGACAGGTTTGGTTACACAATCAATCCATCTTCGATCCCAACGCGAGGATCCGGTGAAGATTATATAGGCTTCGCCAAATCAACCCGAGAAGTATCGTAGTGTGAAATGCGGGGACGATTCCGCGCTAAAGCCCGTACGCAGTCAGGTAGCCCGATTCGTCCGTAATATAGAGCACTCCGTTCGCAATGATCGGGCTTTCCCAATGGATTCTTCCGATGCTTCTGCTTTGCCACAACACTTTTCCCGTCGTGGGGTTGAAGGCCCTAATGTCATGGCTTCCGGCACAGTATAATACGTTATTAGCAATTATCGGGGAGCTTCCCTCGTCGCCGTTCTTCCATACCATTTTCAAGCTCGGAATGCCGTGGGTACCAACCTGAAGCTCAAGTGCCGATAGGCCGCTGAAAGTCGCGACGAAGACCCAGGTGGAACGATCTCTCGGGTTTACCCAAACTGCAGGCTGCGTGAAGACCATTCCGCCTTGCGGTACATTGATGAGTTTGCCTATCTCACCGCCGACATGGCCTGGGCCATGACGCCCGCTTAGGTCATCGAGGTCCACAAGCCGGAGCTTCATATCTTTGCCTCCCTGGACGGCAAGGTTCCGGACCGAGCAATCCGCAGGAGTTGGGAGTATCGCCGGCGCAGTGCTTCCCAGATCCAGGTCAGCCCGATTCAAAAAGCGATGGTCCGCCGGCGTATAGGAATCGACGGGGTTTCCATCGACCCCGGTTCCGTCCGGCTTCAAAGAGAAAATTGTATCGCCCCAGTCGTGCTTCTTCGGATCAAACGGGCCGTTGCCGGTTGCCATGTAAATCCGGTCTGTCGCAGGGTCATAAATCACTCCCGGCCTGGCCCATATCGCCGATTGGACAGCGGAGCAATCTGGCTTACCAGGCCGCTCTACAAAGTGAACCATCTTATCACTACAGTTCGCGTTGAAAACATGCTGCTTGCCCGTCCTGAGGTTTATCGTGGTAACGTGTCCCTGGTAGTCCCCTCTGTCTCCGAGGTAACCGCCATTTGTTACGTAAAGATAGGAAGTGCGGTCCCTCGCCGTCGCAATTGCAAGTGCCGAAGATCCCTTCTCGTTGTAGGGTTTCAGCGTACAGAGCTCAGGCCATCCGTCGGTTCTTATTTCTACGCCATCACCGACTTTATACTTGTGGACATACCCGTCCAGTCCGTAGCTGTACACGTACTTCAAATCCGGATCGATAGCCGGGGAAGATGTCGTGTAAATTGGTTGGTATCCGTTATTGATTTTGTATTTCCCCGGACCGTACTGGTGCTCCCATATGATCTTTCCTGTGCCGGCGTCAAGGGCCACGATATAGCCGTTCTTTGTCGTGAGATAAAGAGCGTTCATCACGCCAAAACGGGTGTGGACATCGCACAAATAGGACGGGGCACCGTCAGCGACACCGGGCAGAGAGACACGATACAGCTCGTGAAGCTTGCTTACATCTCCCATCCCGATCGTCGTTTCTTCCGTGTTGTTGCCGCTGTGCTCCGCATTGAAGTCGAATTGCAACCAGTTGACATTGGACGTCTCGTGGTTTCGGCTCCCATGATGATTCAGGACCTTCTCGCTGGCTACGACCTCAAAGCCCAATGAACAAACTACAACCGCCACTATCACAAACGCGATCGACGACCTCTTCGCGTTTAGCCATGCTAATCTCGTCTCCAACACGCCTTTCTCCTTTTTAAAAGTGGAAACGCTCATCAAAGCGTATTAGTTGCAGGCAGCGGTTGTTTGGCTTTGAACATCTCACGGGGGACACAAAGAGTATTTTCTCTTCTCCGTGTCTCTCTTCTTCCTCTGTGGCTCACAGTGAAATTGCCAGTGCCATTCCAACTAATTTTACCAAACAACGTGCAGGTAAAATTATTGTTGGAATGAGCATCCCGCCCGCTTTTGGCGGGACCAAGTTAGCAAACGATAGGTGGATGGGCACTAGAGACGCGGCCGAAAAGTCAAACCACAAAGAGCACGATGATTTTTCACGAAGGACACGAAGGGATCTATTCATTTATCGCTCTTTCTTTGTGCTCTTTGCGCCATTTCTTCGTGACCTTTGTGGTTAAATAGTTTTGCAGCGGGTTTTCGGCCACGTCCCTAGGTGCCTGCCAGGCAGGCAGTCGGTGCTCGGCTTTGAGTATTTCTCAGTTCGATAGATTCCGCGGATCTATAAGAACCCTAAGGAGGAAAACTGAGAGAAGAAGAGACACAAGAACAGCGGCGTGTAAGGGGAATTCGAAGCTTTGTAACAGGCAGCCGCAAAATTGCATCTCCCGCCAGGTCGGGAACCATGCCTGGCAATGGGGTGCTTAATATTTGAGCGTGTCTCCGCTGCCGATGCTCAGGGTGTCAACTTTTTCCACGGGCCTGGTAGAATCTCTCGTGATTGGAGTGACAAGAATGCTGACCCTCCTGTTCGTGTAGGAATACGGGTTCTCGGGATCACGCAGCCTTCTGTCACCGTATCCGCGAATTTCAAGGACTTGTTTGGGCCGCAAACCGCCCTCTTGCATCGCTCTCCTCGCCGCGTTTGCCCTGTCCGCGCTCAACTCCCAATTGGTGTAGTTCTTCCGGACGAACGGCCGCGCGTCGGTATACCCCTCTATGATAATCTCATTTGGCAGGTGGCCGAGTTCCTTGGCAATCATCTGAAGCAGTTCGCTTGTCTCCGGCTTGAGCTCAGCGCTTCCGAGTGCAAAGAAAAGCCCTCTCGCGTTTTCGATCAGTTCGATACGAAGCCCTTCCTTGGAAATGGTAATCTTAATCTGATTCCTGAATCTGTTGAAATCCGGAACGGACGCTATCATCTGCTCGAGCTTCTCCCCCTCTTTCTTCAATGTCATCAATTCGGAATTCTGATGCGGAACAGGAATCCCCACCTTGCTCATGCTAGAGTTGTGAACAGGAACAAGACCGCCGGTTAGTGCACCCGACCGGGTCTTAACGTTGAAAGCGCCCGGATCCCTGAAGTATTGCGCAACATATTCCTTTACCTGTTTGCTCTGCCCGACGATCCACAAGACAATAAATAGCGACATCATGGCTGTCACGAAGTCGGCATAAGCGACCTTCCACGCTCCACCGTGACTGGCGTGAGTCACTTTTTTCCTCCTGATTACATTTATCTGAGGACGGCCTTCGTCACCTGCACTCATTACTTAACGCCTTTCAGTGCTTTTTCCATTTCCTGGAATGTAGGCCTGTAATCCTGGAAGATTGTCCTCCTGGCAAACTCAACAGCGATAAGCGGCTGCATCCCCTTTGCGAAGGCTACAACGCCGGCTTTCATAGCTTCGAGCATCCTGCCTTCTTCTTCTGCCGCAAGATCGAGGTTCGTCGCCAGGGGTTGAACAAACCCGTACGAAAGAAGTATGCCGAGGAAGGTGCCGACCAGAGCAGCAGCGACCTTGTGACCAATCTCTGCAGGAGGCCCATCTATGGCTTGCATCGTGATCACAATACCCAGCACCGCAGCGACTATTCCCAGACCAGGCATTGAGTCACCAATCTTCTGAAGTATCATCCCGGGCTTTGACCCTTCCTGGTGATGTGTCTCAATATCGGCATCCATTAGACCTTCAAGGTCGAACGGCTCCGCGCCCCCTACGATGAGGAGTCTCATTGTATCGGTCAGAAAATGAAGAAGATGTTTATTCGAGACTATCGTTGGATATTTCGAAAAGATTTTGCTTTTATCCGGGCTCTCTACATGCTGCTCCAATCCGATCACGCCATCCTTCTGTCCAACCTGGAATAATTCGTACATCAGCTTGAGGAGATTGAGATAGAGAGTCTGGTCAATCTTGCCCCCCTTTAGAGTGCCCGTGACTTTCTTGATGATCTTGGTGAGGAGTTTGCGGGGGGTCGAGATAAGAAGCGCACCTATCGACGCGCCGACTATAATGATGAACTCTGCGTATTGTATAAGAACAAGAAACGGCCCACCTTCGATGGCAAATCCCCCGAGGACTGCTGCAAGGACTACAACTATACCAATAATAACGAACAAAATTGCCCTCTCGATTTTTGTAAACTGTAACAGTTATATATCGGCATGCAGAAGGTCAACTTTAGCAGACACCATCGAAAATTAAAAAAAATTAAGGGCTATCGGGTATTAAGCTTGTACTATCACCGCGCGTTATATTTAAAAAGTATGCGGAGGAAAAGATGAAGAAGATAGCATTAGCAGCTACGGTCGTCATAGGTCTTTGGATCGCGCCGCAGACGACGAAAGCACAGGAGATATCGTTCGGAGTTTTTTACAGCTCACTGGCTCCATATGGACATTGGGTTCGTCTCGGAGCTTACGGAATGTGTTGGCAACCTGTAGGTATGCGGGCGGGTTGGGCTCCTTACACATCCGGGCACTGGGTATGGACCGATTATGGCTGGACATGGGTCTCAGATTATCCGTGGGGCTGGGCTCCGTTTCACTACGGCCGATGGGTTTATGAGGCCGATTACGGCTGGATCTGGGTCCCGGGTTACGTCTGGGCACCCGCGTGGGTTCAATGGAGATGGGGAGGTGGTTATTGCGGCTGGGCCCCATTGCCGCCGGGATTCCATTTCAGGCTCGATGTCATGATCGGTCCCAACGACCATGATTTCGGAGTTGGGATACACTCCTGGAACTTCGTGCGCGCCGACGAGATGGGAATGCATCGCTACAACTTCATAAACAGAGACGAAGTCCCACGCGTTATCGTGCGGACGAGAAACGTCACGAGATTCAGGTTCACGGCGAGAGGCGTGTTCGACATTGGCCTCCAGCGGGAACAAGTGGAGCGGATCACACGCAGAAGGATCCGGACGGTCTCCATTACCAGGACAAACGAGATCGGACGCCAGCGCATAGCGGGCAATAGTATCCGGATTTACTCACCGGCTCCCTTCGAGCCTGGAATCAGGAATGAGGGGGAAGTGATTCGAAGGGAAAGGACATATTCCGCTCCTGAGAGACTCGGACCGAGCCGACAGCAGCGTTATATACCTCCGCGGGAATCTACACAGCCTCTCCGCGCGCGCCAATACCAGCCTCCAAAGATGGAACAACGAAGTACCGACACTATGCACCGTCGGCCCAATCCCCCGCAAAGATCAAGAGGCGAAGCCATGCATCATGAGAAGAATGACAAGTCGAAAGCACCGGTCAGACATCGATAGAATTTGCATCTTGACCCTTCAGGCCCCGCGATTGACGGGGCCTGTTTGTTTTCCGCTGGGCTGAAGACATACACCGGAAATATTAGTAAATTGGATTGTTAATGAAAATCCTCGTAGTAGAAGATGAAAAGAAGGTCGCCCGCTTTTTGAAGCTCGGGCTGGAAGCCGAAGAGCACGAAGTTTCGAACGCGTATGATGGGGAATCCGCAGAAAAGATGGCCTTGTCCGGCGATCACGACGTGATAGTCCTCGACATCATGCTCCCTAAGAAGAATGGTATCGATGTACTAAAATCGATAAGAGGGAGCGGGAAAAAGACGCCTGTTTTGATACTCACTGCAAAAGGGAGCCTTGAAGACAAGGTTGAAGGGCTCGACGAAGGCGCCGATGACTATCTAGTCAAGCCGTTTGCGTTTGCCGAATTTATCGCACGAGTGCGCTCGCTCGGCCGGAGAAGCGGAAGCGAAAAATCGACCGTGCTGAAAGTCGCTGACCTCGAACTCGATCCTATCACCAGGAAAGCGAAACGAAACGGCAAGGAGATTGAACTCACGAACCGCGAGTACGCACTCCTCGAATATTTCGTCCGCAACGTGAACCGCGTCCTGACGCGCACGGTGATATCTGAACACATCTGGGAATACAATTTCGATACGGGAACCAACATTGTCGAAGTCTACGTCAACAAGCTTCGCAACAAAATCGATTCGGACTTTGAAGTGAAGCTCATTCACACTGTACGCGGCGCGGGTTACATGATGAAGACCGAGTGATGCTGAATTCCATCCGCCTGAAACTAACAATCTGGTATTCCATTATCCTTCTTGCCGCTCTGGGGGTCTTCGGAATCGCCTCTTATGTCTACACAGGCGAGATGCTCTCACAGAATCTTACCCTCTCTCTGAAGAACGAAACGGAATGGTTGAGAGACATTCTCGAAGGAAGGCTGGGCATAGAACGGGGAAAGAGCCGAAACCCGCGAAGCAAAATCCTTTCGTCTCCGTCGGCGCAAAGCGATACGACCAACGAGACGGAGGGAAGAAACGAATCGGAACAAGACTATACAATCTGGAACAAGATCTACGAACACTCCCTCTTGAATTCAAAAAAGCAGTTCGTTTATGTCATGGATCGGCAAGGACGAATCTTTTACAAATCTTTTAACCTCGGCGAAGACACCCTCCCTTCCCCCCCCGGCTTGAAAGAGTATGAGGTGAAAGTCGTAAACACCACACTCGGGTCTGAAAGAATCCGCCTCGCGGGCATGGACACGAAGTTCTATGAAATCCGCGTCGCCTATCCGGTAGAAGAGATAAACGATGTGTTGCGCAGCCTCTTCTCCATATTCATAATTCTTATCCCCATCGTCCTTGCCATCTCCGTTTTCGGCGGCTACTTCCTCGCCAAACAATCGCTGAGGCCCGTTGAAGAGATAACACGGACGACAAGAAAGATAACGGCGACGAACCTACGTGAGAGAATACACGTTAAGAACCCGAACGACGAGATCGGAAGACTGACCGAGACGCTCAACAACATGATCGGACGTCTCGAAGCATCATTCGAGCAGGTGCAGCAGTTCTCGCTCGACGCATCGCATGAATTGCGGACTCCCCTTACCATCATGCGTGGCGAGATCGAACTCGCGCTTCGGGAGAACAAAAAAGGGACCTCATACAAAAAGACGCTGGTCAGCCTGCTCGAAGAGGTCCTTCGGATGACAAGCATAATAGAGGGTCTCATCCTTCTCGCGAAGGCCGACAGCGGAAACGCCAAGCTTGAAAGGAAGCCGACTCGGCTCGATTCGTTGGTCGGCGAAATAAAGGAAGACGCAGAGCTTCTTGCCGAGCAAAAGAAAATATCGGTCTCGATCTCACGCCTCGACGAAGCAACCGTATTAGGCGATGCGGTCAGACTTCGTCAACTCATGCTCAATCTGGTCGATAACGCCATCAAGTACACTCCGGAAGGCGGGAAGGTCATCCTCTCACTTAAGCTGGCCGAGGGGAATGCACAATTCGCCGTGGAAGACACCGGGATCGGCATTCCAGATGGCGAGCTCAGAAAGATATTCGACAGGTTCTACAGGGTCGATAAAAGCAGGAGCAGGCTCCCGGACGGACTAGGCCTCGGATTATCCATATCGAAGTGGATCGCCGAAGCGCATGGCGGAAGCCTGATTGCCGAAAGCAGAATAGGATATGGAAGCAAGTTTACCATCACCATCCCCATATTGTAGAATGTTCAGAATTAGCAGAGGATAATACTCAACTTTCTCATCTTCCCGGCATGATCGAGCATCGGGGAAAAGGCAGCCTTTAGATTTATCGCATAGGTGTAAGCCGCACGTCCCAATAAGTGGGACCCAACTTACCGGGACGCGTCTTCTGAAGCATTGATTTCCGCACGACAGCTTATTCAAATTCAGCGGTCTTTCTAAGTATCGATGCCACTTTTAGGGTCAGCCCCCGAGACAACTATGCTTAGTGTCTACCTACTTCGGTAAGCTTGTGTGCATCGAGTATGTCATCGAGGAGTTTCTTGTCGACAATATTCTTTTCGAGAAGCACCTCGCGCACGGTCTTATCGTTCTTCACCGCTTCCTTGACCACTTCAGCCGCCTTCAGGTAACCGATGTGCGGCGTAAGCGCGGTAACTATGCTGACGCTCTTCTCGGCGAATTCCCTGCAGACCTCCTCGTCAGCCTCGATGCCGTCCACGCATTTGACACGAAGTACATGCAGGGCATTCCTGTAAATCTCGAGTGCGAAAGTGAGGTTGAAGCCGATCACCGGCATCATGACGTTTAACTCAAGCTGGCCGGCCTGAGTCGCGTAAGCTACGGTCGTGTCAAGCCCTATGACTTGGTACGAAACCATATTCACCATTTCGAGTATGCTGGGATTCACTTTGCCGGGCATGATTGAAGAACCCGGCTGCACGGCGGGGAGTTTGATTTCCGCGAGCCCCGTCCTGGGGCCGCTGCTGAGGAGCCGAAGGTCGTTTGCGATTCTTGTGATATCGAGGGCCAGGTTTCGAAGAGCGCCGCTGAGGGACGCGGCTCCCGCCATGCTCTGCATCGCCTCGAAATAATTCTTCGCCTGCTTGAAGGGTATCCCCGTCAGCTCCTCCAGCTGCTTCGGCATCATCTCGCGGTACTTCGGGTCTGCGTTCACGCCGGTGCCTACGGCGGTCCCGCCGATGCCCAGATGCGTCAGGTCTTCCCGGATCTGCTTTATCCTGTCGATGTGACCGTGCACGCAAGCTGCGTAACCGGAGAACTCCTGCCCCAGTCTTATAGGCGTCGCGTCCTGCAGATGCGTTCTACCCGATTTTATGACGTGGTCGAATTCCTTCGCCTTCTTCGCGAACGATTTTTCAAGTTCGGCGAGTACAGGAAGGAACTTGTCGACCAGGAGTATCGAGGACACGCGGATTACGGTCGGTATCAAATCGTTTGTCGACTGCGCCATGTTGACGTCGTCGTTCGGATTGATGACGGAGTAGTCGCCGCGCTTGCCGCCTAAGATTTCGATTGCGCGGTTTGCGAGTACTTCGTTCGCATTCATGTTGTGGGAAGTTCCCGCACCGGCCTGGAACACATCGACAACAAACTGCTCGGCAAATTTCCCGCTCAGCACTTCGTCACATGCCTTGACAATGACATCGGCCTTCTTCTTATCGAGAAGCTTCAGCTTGTTGTTAACGATCGCCGCCGCCTTTTTTACGAGCACGGTAGCTTTCACCCAGTCGGGATGCGGCTTCAGCCCGCTGATGGGAAAATTCTCGACCGCCCTCTGAACCTGGACGCCGTAATAAGCATCCACCGGAACCTTAAGTTCACCCAGTGAGTCTTTTTCGATTCGGTAATCCATCTTAATTCCTTTCTTGTAACCTTGTCAAGGTTCCGAACCTTGATAAGGTTGTCTTAAGAGTGTTTTTCTCTGTCTCTCTCTTTCTTTGCCCCCGCTCATTAACATTATAATCGGATATGGGGGGTGCCGCAAAGCGGCATCCGTGGATCTCTGTGTAATTCTTTCAAGCCTTGCTGCTGGCATTCATTCTAAGACTAGCTCAAACCGCCTTCTCGGCGTTTCCGGGTAATTCTCCGCTGACCACGCCGGTGGTATTTACCATCCTCACACCGCGCTTGCCCCAATCCTCGACCAGTTCCCGGCCCTTATCTTCGTAGATAGCTTTGGCGGCGTCGGTCACGAGATAGATATTATATTTGCCGATACGCAGGAATCCCTCGATCGCATGAGCGTCGCAGACGTCGAGCGCGACGCCATAGACAACGATGTCCGTCGGTTTTAGTATATCCAGCACCGCCGGTACGTTCGGGTTCGAGAAGACATCGAACTTCTGTTTTCTGAAAAGTATTTCCCCACCGTGCTTCGAGATTGCCTTTTCCAGTCGTTTCTCGTCGAACACGTCGCTGTCGACCCAGAGCGGATCAATCGGATTCGTCTCCGGGATTTTTTTCTGGCCCGGCGTTCCCTGGAGGCAATGCGGCGGAAATGTCTCATGGAGATCCGGATGGTCGGAAAGTTCCTCGTCAGTCGGAAGATGATAGTCAACCGATCCGCATATCTGGATATCATTCTCCCTCGCGAATTCGGTGAGCGCCTTAAGGTTGCGCGCTATGCCCTCTGCGCCCTGCACATAAAGTTTCCCGTCCCGCATCATGAAATCGTATTGCGTGTCCACATCCCAAAAAATTGTCTTAGCCATAGTTCCCTCCGTTCGTACCGTCAAATGCATCCAAACATGTCAATATTGAGATCATGGTATAATTTAACCAATGGAAGGGGTCGGCTCAAACCATGCCGGCGACGTTAACCTTGTCAAGGTTACGCGGGCAAGCTTTCTGGGGTGCCCAAAGATTCCCGTCATTGCAGTAGTCCCGCCCTGCGCATAGGCGTCAACCTAATTATTTGGGCTGCAAGCAAATAGGCTTAGCATTTAATAGATTGGTTTAACCTACATTCACAGTGGAGGCTAAATAAGAGGTTAGGCCATGGCAAAATTTGTGAAAACAGAAGGTATGGTGGATAGACTGCTGGCGAAGATTGAAGACCGCGAGGACCTGATGGAGTTGGCCGTCAAAAGCGGTTTTGTGA